>JBATTG010000148.1:0-5663 GCA_049670425.1 Proteocatella sp. | reverse complement strand
TTGGTTTTGCATCCATCAGCGTTTCGTCTGCTGGTTCAAAAGCAAGTGCTATCGCTGGTAAAGAGTCGGTTACAAGGTTTATGAACAGCAGATGAAGCGCTGAGAATGGATTTGGAAGTCCCAGCAGGGCTGCATAAAGAACGACTAGAATTCCTCCAAGGTTTCCTGACAGCAGGAACTGTATTGCCCTTTTTATGTTTGCATAAACGGCTCTTCCTTCTGATACGGCTTCAATGATTGTTGCAAAGTTGTCGTCTGCAAGTACCATGGCTGCTGCATCTTTGGATACGTCCGTTCCGGTTATTCCCATGGCTACTCCGATGTCTGCCTGTTTAAGGGCGGGGGCGTCATTTACTCCATCACCTGTCATGGCTACTATCTTTTCTCTGTCCTGCCATGCCTGCACTATCCTTATTTTATGTTCTGGTGATACTCTCGCATAAACACTTATTTTTTCGAGTTTTTCTGCATATTCGGCTTCACTCATTTCGTCAAATTCTATGGAATCTACTGCGATGTCGCCTTCTTCCATTATCCCAAGAGCCTGAGCTATTGCTGATGCAGTTATCTTATGGTCACCAGTTATCATTATGGTTCTTATTCCAGCTTTTTTAGCCCTTACAATAGCACCTTTGACTTCTTCTCTTGGCGGGTCAATCATGGCTATGAGCCCTATGAATACATAATTTTTTTCATCGTGCATATCCAGAAAATCATCTTCATGTTCTGTCATTGCAAATGCGAGGACTCTGAGGCCCTGTGATGAGTATTTATAATTCTGCTCTATAAAGATATTTCGCTCTTCTTCGGTCAAATCATAGATTTCATTTCCCTTGAGGACTCTTGTACTTCTTCCAAGGAGTATATCGGGCGCTCCTTTGGTGAATATATGGTCTCTTTTTCTGAATTTATGAAGGGTGGACATGAGTTTTCGATCTGAGTCAAAAGGCAGGTCGCCCAGTCTCCCATACCGGTTTTGAACTCTTTCACGATCCATTCCATTTTTGATTGCGAAGTTAAGAAGTGCGGTTTCGGTTGGATCTCCGATTTCCTTTCCGTCGCTTCCTATGCTTGAATCATTGGCAAGTATGGATACTCCCACCATAGTTTCTGCATTTGTTCTTCTTTCAAGTGGAAGGTCTTCTCCATCCAAAGTGAAGGTATGTGCTACGGTCATCTTATTTTGGGTAAGTGTACCAGTCTTGTCTGAACATATTATTGATGCTCCTCCAAGGGTTTCTACTGCCGGAAGTTTTTTTACTATTGCATTCTTGGTTGCCATCTTGTTGGTACCAACTGCCATAACTATCGTCACTATTGATGCAAGCGCTTCTGGTATTGCCGCTACTGCCAGGGCAACTGCAAACATGAAGGCATCTATGAATTTCGCATCTCTGAACATATTCAGGGCAAATATTCCAATTGATATTATGACAATCCCGATTCCAAGTTTTTTGCTGAAATCATCAAGTCTTTCCTGAAGTGGAGTTTTTCTTTCTTTTGCACTTTGAATAAGAGTCGCAATTTTACCAATTTGGGTGTCCATCCCAGTTTCTGTTACTGCGTATTTTGCTCTTCCGTAGGTTACAAGCCCTGATGAGAAAACCATGTTTATAAGGTCTCCAAGCGCCACGTCTTCTTTTTCTATTGCCTGAGCCTGCTTGTCTACGGCTGTAGATTCTCCCGTAAGTGAGCTCTCTATTACCTGGAGGCTGCTGGATTCAAGAATTCGTCCATCGGCTGGTATATAGTCTCCTGCATCAAGAGTTACTATGTCTCCTACTACAAGCTCTCTTGCTGGTATTTGAAGCGTCTGGCCATCTCTTATTACCTTTGCAGTTGGTGCCGAAAGTTTTTTAAGACTGTTCATTGAACTGTCTGCTTTTTTCTGCTGCACTACTCCGAGTATTGCATTTAAAATAAGCACTACGCATATCGTAACTGCACTCTTCTTCTCTCCGAAGGCAAAAGATACGCCGGCTGCTATTATTAATATTATTATTAAAAAGTCCTTGAATTGCTCTAAGAATAGCTGAAACGTGCTTTTCTTTTCCCCTTCTCTCAATTCATTGTAACCGTTTGTTTCCAGCCTGCCCTGCACTTCCTGGCTGCTTAGGCCCTGCATCGTTGTATCCAGGCTTTTGATTACCTGCTTTGGTTCTTGATTAAAATAGTTCATATTTTATCCCTTTCTTATTGTCTATCATCATATTTAAATATACCCGTATTTCGTAAAAAAAGACTCAAGGACAGCAATTTGCTATCCTTGAGTCTGGTTATTTAATATGAAGCCAGATTTTTCAATCATGATGTTGACATTCATAACAATTACATTGCTAACTACTCCCTCAAAGGTATCTTAATTATATTCTTATTTGGAAGCTTTGTAAATACTTTTTTAATGATATTATACAAGTTTTATCTGGTGGAAAGTCTTCTTTCCTTTTTTGATCATTATTATTCCGTCTTTAGCAAGTTCTGCAGTCAGGTTGAATGCTGGATCCTGAATTTTTTCATCATTTATCTGCACGCCGCCCTGAGTTATAAGTCTTCTGGCTTCGCTGTTTGATGGAACCAAATCTGTTATTTTAAGTGCCTCTATTATTGTCATTCCTTTTTCAAGGTCTGCAATTGCGATTTCTGTCGTTGGCGCATTTTGACTTGCTCCGCTTTTGTTTGCAAACAATTCTCTGGCTGCGCCTTGAGCCTCTATGGCATCCTTCTCGCTGTGTACCATTTTTGTAACTTCAAATGCAAGCACTTCTTTGGCTTTGTTTATCTCTGAGCCCTCGAGTGCTCCCAATCTTCTCACTTCGTCCATCGGAAGGAAGGTCAGCAGTGAAAGGCATTTTTCTACTGAAGCATCCTCAACATTTCTCCAGTACTGGTAAAACTCATATGGAGATGTCTTTTCTCTATCCAGCCACAGTGCTCCTGCCATAGTTTTTCCCATTTTTTTGCCGTCTGAAGTTGTCAGAAGGTTGAAGGTCATACCAAAGGCCTGTTTGCTCTCTTTTCTTCTTATAAGGTCTGTTCCTGCGATTATATTTGACCACTGGTCATCCCCGCCAAGCTGAAGCCTGCAATTATAATTTTGATTCAGTTTCAGGAAGTCATATGACTGCATTATCATGTAGTTGAATTCAAGGAAGGTCAGCCCGCCCTCTTTTTCCATTCTTGATTTGAAAGCTTCCGCCTGAAGCATTCTGTTTACAGTGAACATTGCTCCAATTTCTCTAAGGAATGGGATGTATTCAAGTTTCAAAAGCCAGTCAGCATTGTTCAAAAGAAGAGCCTTATCGTCTGAAAAGTCTATGAATCTTGAAAGCTGTTCTTTGAATCTTTCTCCATTGGCCGCTATTTGTTCCTGAGTAAGCATCTGTCTCATGTCTGCTCTTCCAGATGGGTCTCCAACCATAGTTGTTCCACCACCAATTAGCACTATAGGTCTGTGACCTGCCATTTGAAGATGTCTCATTGCAACCGCTTGAAGAAAGTGTCCTACATGAAGACTGTCTGCAGTTGGATCATAGCCTGTATAGAAGGTTACGCTTTCGCTTCCCAATAATTCTCTTATTTCATCTTCATGCGTTGCCTGAGCTATAAAGCCTCTTTCCTTTAATACATCAAATACATTTAATTTTCCCATTTTATTCCTCCTGTGTTTGTCTATTTATTATTGATTCATTTCTAACAGTTTTTTTTCTAATAAGTCTCTAACTTCTGCCATTGCTTCTTCCTCGTCTGATCCGTCCACTTCCACTTCAATTGAATCTCCGTTTGCAACGCCAAGCGCTAAAACTCCGATTATTGATTTCGCATTTACCGTGCTGTTATTTATTCTAAGAGTTATATTTGATTGAAATTTATTGCATGTTTGTACAAATGACGCTGCCGGTCTTGCATGCAATCCCAATCTATTTTTTATTTCAAAGCTCATTCTTATCATTTTCTATTTTCTCCTTTAATTCCTCTGCAATCAGTTCAATTTTCTTTAACCTATGGTTCACTCCAGATTTCCCTAGCGGCTTATCCATTATTTCTCCTAGCTCCTTGAGACTCATGTCTGGATTTTCGACTCTCAGTAAAGCTATCTCATGAAGATTTTCCGGCAAATAATCCAGCCCCTGCTTTTCTATTATATAATTGATGCATTCTACCTGGCGCATTGATGTTTCTACAGTCTTGTTCAGGTTTGCAGTCTCGCAGTTTACCAGACGGTTTACATCATTTCTCATCTGCTTTTTTATTTTGACGTCTTCAAGATACATAAGTGCATTATAAGCTCCCATAAGATTCAGTAAATCGGTTATGTGTTCACTTTCCTTTATGTATACTACATTATTGTTTTTTCGAGTGACTATTTTTGCATTTAGCTTATAGCTGTTCAGAAGCTTCTTCAGTTTTTCACTGAGCTCTATATTTACTGTTGAAAATTCAAGATGATACATTCTTCCTGGATTGGATATGGAACCACTACCCAAAAAAGCTCCGCGAATATAGGCTCTCTTTGCTTCTTGTTTTGATATGAGATCTTTAGGTATGGTGCTGACCCATCTCAATTGGTCATCCTCCTTCTCCAATATCCCAACTTTTTCAAGGATATCGTTTGCTCCCTGCTCATAAGTTACACTGAGAATATAGCTGTTGTTCTTCTTTAAATTAGATTGTTTGTTTACTTTGATTTCGACAGTTATTCCAAAGCAGTTCTTTATCAGGGTAAATACTTTTCTGGCTATGGCGGGATTTTCGGTGGTTATTGTAAATGAAAGTTTGTTGAATCCCATCAATTTAAGCGTTCCACTCATTCTTATGAGAGCTGAAAGCTCTGCCAACTGTACTTTTGGATTGTCTGACACCACTCTTGCCAGCTCGTTTTTTACTTGCACGGAAAATGACATTATTTTTCACCTTTTTTTATGTAGCTTACGGCCACTTTAATTATTTCTCTTTCATCATGATACTTTGCTATGTCTATGGCTCTATCCATATGTATATACTTAGCTTCCACAAACCCCTCTTCTTTTTGTGGCACAGTGTCCATGATGTTCGATTCCATCATATACCAGTGCACTGTCTTATGGATTCGGTTGGTCTCGTCCCAGTTTTCCTTGTAGGTGTAATGAATTTCACCTAAATATTTCAAGATTTTTGCCTTTATCCCTGTCTCTTCTTTTACTTCTCGAAGTGCAGCGTCTATAATCTGCTCATCTTTTTCAATTTTCCCCTTTGGGAGCACCCAGTCGCCATTATATTTTCTAAGCAGGAGTATAGCATTCCCAAAAACAACTACCCCACCTGCACTTATCTCTTCTTTCATGCTACCCCCTCCTTTTTTAAATTATGTCGAGCAATACCCTTGCCACTTTTTCACTGTCATGCATTATTTGATTTAATTCTGAGATTATCAAGAAATTATCTTCTATGATTTCAACTCCTGTTGCCTTTATATTTGCTCTTTGAGTATCATCCACGATAACCGGTGTCTTGTTTTCTTCTTCGTAGCGCTTCAGTATCAATGGATCTACAGCCTTGTTGTTAATCAGCATATAGTCTATTTTCAAATTTTTAACATGCTCTAATATTTTTGTAAGATGACCACAACAATCTAATGAATCAGTTTCGCCATGTTCAGTCATTATATTGCAGATAAATATTTTTTT
>JBATTG010000147.1:0-19799 GCA_049670425.1 Proteocatella sp. | reverse complement strand
AGATTCTTTCAATGGTTACAAACATCGATAAACTTGCAGATATCGAACCCATAGAGTTCTGTGAAATACCTGGCCCCCATGTTAACTTTGACATGCTCTTTAAAATAAGGTCATTAATTCTTGAACTTTCAAAAAAAAATGATGTAACTGGAATTATAATAACTCACGGTACAGATACCCTTGAAGAGAGCGCCTACTTCCTGGATTTGACCCTTAATATTGATAAACCTGTAATTATAGTAGGTGCTATGAGAAACAGTTCGGAACTTGGTTACGATGGTTCTTCAAATCTCGCAGCAGCAGTCTGCACCGCCATATCCCCAAATGCCGTTGGCAAAGGAGTTTTAGTAGTTTTAAACAATGAGGTTAATACCGCCAAAGAAGTTACAAAAACAAACACCTTATCTTTAAATACATTTCAATCAAGATACGGCCCCATCGGCACAATCGACACCAATGATTTTATAGTCCACAGAAATATTACAGAGCGTGATTATATTGATACGGAAAAAATCGAAAAAAATGTAGTTTTACTTAAATCATGCATGGATATGGATTCCAGGCTTCTTGATTTTTGCATAGAAACTGGTGCAAAGGGAATAGTTATTGAAGCAATGGGAAGAGGAAACCTTCCCCCGAATTTAATACCCTCATTAAAAATTGCCATGGCTAGAAATATTTCTATCGTGATTGTTTCAAGATGTCATTCTGGCAGAGTAATGTCCAGCTACGGATATCCTGGCGGAGGCAAAAATCTGCATGACTTGGGCGTTATCTTTGGAGGTGAACTTTCTGGACAAAAAGCAAGAATAAAACTCATGCTGGCCCTTGGGAAAACAGATGATAAAGAATACATCCGCGACTTGTTTGAAAAATCATATATCTATTAAAAGTTTTCAAATAAAAAACTGGCTAATGCCAGTTTTTTATTTGCTTATCTATCTTCATTTGTTACTGCGAATACATATGGTATATTTCTATAATAATCTCCATAATTGAGTCCGTAGCCAACAACAAATTTATCTTCTATTGAAAACCCAATGTAATCCGCCTCAAAATCCACCTGTCTTCTCTCTGGTTTATCCAACAATGCACAGCTTTTAACACTGGCTGGCGATTTTTTCTTGAGGTGTTCGGTTACACTTTTCATAGTAATTCCGGAATCAGTAATATCATCCACAATAAGAACGTCTACTCCTGCTAAGTCATCTTGAATGTCCATGATGATTGATACATCACCACTTGACGTTTCCGAATGCCCATAGCTTGAAGTCGTCATAAAGGAAACTTTTAAAGGCACAGTTATATTTCTAACCAAATCAGCTGTGAAAATAAAACTACCTTTTAAAAGCGAAACTACAAGCAATGTCCTGCCTTCATAAGCCTTACTTATTTCTGCCCCTAGTTCACTTACCCTGTCTGCAATCTCTTCTTTAGAACAAAGTACTTCCCAGACCTTACTCTCAATATCCATTTTTTTCTCACTTTCTTTGAATTTAAATATTTTTTTGTCTACTTATAGTTTATATTAAATAAAATTACATAAAATGTCAATAATTATATATCATTCCTGTACTTTTAAAAGATCTTTTTCTTTACTTTTAAACCTATTTTTTCCCAAATTCAGAAACTCAAACCGTGTCTCTATCATCAGGATTGCAATAAATACAGTCATGCATCCCACTGCCATCTGCAAATTAAACATTTCACCCTCAAAAATAACCGCTGTTAATGTTCCAAATACAGACTCCAACGATAATATCAAGGATGCATGGGTCGACAATGTGTATTTTTGACATATATTTTGAAGAAGAAACGCAAGCAATGTCGATCCTAAAATCATATACCCTATAGCAATTGCAGCTTCTTTTCCAATTTTAGCAGGCATCGGTTCAATTAATAAAGCTAAGATTATAGAAAAAACTGCAGTGACCGCAAATTGAACAATAGTGAGCGCAATAGGATCTCTGTCTTTTGAAAAAAAACCAATTGAAACTATATGCCCGGCAAAAAAAACGGCACAGACTAGCGTCCACATATCTCCAGCATTAAGATGAAATCCATCTTTCAGCGTTATCAGCCCTATACCTACAGCTGCCAGAGCAGCTCCCATAAAAGCGAACTTATCTGGTGCTTTTTTATGCAGAATCCAAACCAGGAACGGAACGAATACGACATTTGTACCAGTTAGAAACGCCTGATTTGATATACTGGTATACTGTAATCCGACAGTCTGAGTAGCAAAAGCTATGAATAAAAAAACACCTATGATAAGCCCCGCTTTAATATCATCTTTAGTTATTTTTTTGAAATTCTTAAAAAATACAAGACTCATGATTACCGTAGCTCCACCAAACCTCATTGCCATCATCCAAAGCGGAGTTATATAATCGAGTCCTCTTTTTGTAAACAAAAACCCAGCACCCCACAGCAATGCTACGAGCAACAACCCTAAATCTGCAAGTAAAACCTGTTTTTTAGTTATATTCATGACCGTCATCTCCTATGTACTAAAATGCATGATATCATCATGCATTTTATACTTATATCTAATATATGGCTATGCCTTGTACATCTTGTCAACTTGGCTTTGAGCTTCATCATTTTCAAGATACTCGTCAAATCCCATCATTTTATCCATTATTCCATTTGGTGTAATTTCAATTACTCTGTTTGCAATAGAGCTTATGAATTGGTGGTCATGTGATGCGAAAAGCATGCTTCCATTAAATCTTATAAGCCCCTCATTCAGAGCAGTTATAGATTCAAGATCCAGGTGATTTGTAGGATCATCCATTACAAGTACGTTTGAATTTGCAATCATCATTCTTGAAAGCATACATCTTACTTTTTCTCCTCCAGAAAGCACAGCGGCAGACTTTAGAACTTCTTCTCCTGAGAAAAGCATTCTTCCAAGGAAGCCCCTTATAAATGTCTCTGTCTGATCGGTTGAATAGCCTCTTAACCAGTCTATAAGATTAGTTTCAACGCCTTCAAAGTATTTCGTATTGTCCTTAGGAAGGTATGATACCGATGTTGTAACTCCCCATCTGAATGTTCCGCCGTCAGCCTCTTCTTCACCTGTTATTATTTTAAATAACATGGTAACTGCCTGCTCGTTTTTGCTCAAAAATATTACCTTATCATCTTTTGTAAGTCTGAAAGACACGTTATCAAGTACCTTAACTCCATTGACGATTTTTGTAAGACCTTCCACTTCAAGAAGCTCATTTCCAACTTCTCTTTCTGGCGTAAATCCAACAAATGGGTAACGTCTTGAACTTGGTCTTATATCTTCGAAAGTAAGCTTTTCAAGTTGTTTTTTTCTTGAAGTCGCCTGCTTGGCCTTTGAAGCATTCGAACTGAACCTTGCGATAAAGTCCTGCAGTTCTTTAGCTTTTTCGTGAACCTTTTTATTTTGATCTTTCATAAGTTTTGAGGCAAGCTGGCTTGACTCATACCAGAAATCGTAGTTTCCAACATAAAGTTGAATCTTGCTGAAGTCGACATCGCACATGTGCGTACATACCTTGTTAAGGAAGTGTCTATCATGCGAAACTATTATTATTGTTGAATTTTCAAGATTCATAAGAAAGTTTTCAAGCCACATTATAGATTTAAAATCCAAGTGATTGGTAGGCTCATCGAGTAATAGTATATCTGGTTTTCCAAATAATGCCTGAGCTAGAAGAACTTTTACCTTCTCGCCGCCTTTAAGTTCTTTGATTTGCTTTTCATGTAAATCCTTTGAAATTCCAAGCCCCATCAATAACGATGCTGCATTTGATTCAGATTCCCATCCATCAAGTTCTGCAAATTCAGCCTCAAGATCAGCCGCCTTCATGCCGTCTTCATCTGTGAAGTCTTCCTTCATGTATATGGCATCTTTTTCCTTCATTATTTCATAAAGTCTTTTATGTCCCATTATTACTGTATTTAAAACTACCTCTTCATCATATTGGAAATGATCCTGCTCCAATACTGCCATTCTTTTCCTAGCTTCAATCGTAACACTTCCATCATTTGGCTCGATTTCTCCTGAAAGTATCTTTAGAAATGTCGATTTTCCAGCACCATTGGCACCGATTACTCCATAACAGTTTCCTTCAGTAAATTTAAGGTTTACATCCTTAAATAACTGTCTGTCACCGTATCTTAGTCCAACTCCTGTTACATTTACCATTCTATTTCTCCTCGCTTATATATATTCTTTAAGTTATTTACGCATACTCTTATATAATACTACAATTTAACAAAAAAATATAGCTATTTCTGATTTTACTTTCAAACCGATTGAAACCATCTGTTTGAATCGCTTTCCTGATTTATCTGCCGGTCTTGATTTTTTTCAGCAAAACCCTCTGATTTTCAATTCTTTCGTTTTTTCTAAATATTTGTTGATTGACATATAGATTAATTACTTGTAAACTTTATTTTACGGGTACATTTCTTTAAATTAAGAATAAGAGGATTTTATGAATACATATAAAAAAATATCTCCAAATTTGATAATCGTAACTATTGTTTTAATCAGTTTATCTGTTTTCTTTGGTTTCAGCCTTATTTTCAGCTTTTTAGCCTCTATATTTTATGCATTGCTCATACTTGGTATCCATAAATTTGATATAAAGCTTTTACTTGCTCAGTCCTTAGAAACAGTATTAAAGTACGTAGCTCTTTATATTACAATCTTTCTGATTGGTGCTACTGTTGCAATATGGCTTTCTTCTGGCGTTATCGCCGCGATGATATATTATGGCTTTAATTACATCTATGGCATAAATTTCTTGTTCTTCAGCTTTGTCATAATAACTATGTGTTCCATTTTCATGGGTACGGCGGTTGGAACCTTCAGCACGATTGGCCTTATCCTGTACAGTATCGGCTCTGCAATAGGCATACCATCTAACATACTGATGGGAACCATAGTATCTGGAGCCTTCATCGCTGACAAAATATCTCCACTTTCCGGATTGCTTAACATCAATATTAAGATAACTGAAATAAGCTACAATAAAGCTTTCAAGTCTATGCTCTATACCATAATACCCGCTATAACAATATCATCACTCGTATATTTATTTATCGGTAATGATTATATAATAACCGGCAATTTAAGTGATTTTGCTGTATTACAGGAATCCCTTTTTGAATCCTACAATATATCTCCTTATCTTTTACTTTTCCCAATTTTTATAATAGTACTATCTTCCCGCGGATTCAACGCCTTAATAACGGTAGGTTCCGGAGTCGTAATAGGGTCTATAATAACTGTTCTTGTACAAAGATATTCATTATCCGAGACTTTGGGTTTCCTTATAAATGGCTTCACCTTGAAATCCAACAGTGAATTTCTCAACTCCATTCTTCATGGAGGTGGAGTTTTTGGAATGATAGAAGTAATTATGATAGTAATGAGTGCAGTATTCTTGGTCAGTATATTTGAAAAAAGTGGAATAATTGATTATATAATTGGAAATTTTGTTAAAAACATAAGAACTCCAAGAGAATTAATTACAAAGACGGCAATAATTAGTACCGCCCTTACCATACTTACTTGCGATCAGACCGTTGGAATTGTGCTTCCCGGAACCTTATTAAAAGAAAAATATGACGCTTTTGGAATAGACCGAGGAGTCCTGGCCAGAACTATATCTGACAGCGGCATAATTACAGCTCCCTTGTTCCCTTGGAATATAAATTATCTTATAATCACAGGTATCATAGCCTGCAACATATCATTTGTTCCCTATGCAGTATTTTGCTATATATGCCCGATAATTACAGTTCTATCTTCATTCTTTATAAAGTCAAAATCAGTCCAAAATTAATCATCGCCCATCTTTAACTTGCTTCTTATAAAGCTCCATGTTCTGTATAAAATTCTTCGCAATATCATAGTCTCCACAAAAATGAGTATGCAGATAGGTCCCCAAGGTATTACCTGATGCAAATCCACCACTCCAGAATTTTTCCTGGCCGTTGCTCATTTTTTTGTACATCTCATAAGCATTCTCCATACTCGATTCAAATGTTGAATAGTGAAACTCATGTCCTTTTACAATTTGGCCTTTCTTTGATATTACCGTATTCTCATTTGCTTTCCCGCTGCAGTATCCAAACCTCTGCAGTTTCGTCTGCATCTTGCTTACACCTTCAAATATACCTGTCATATGATAAAAATTACCATCTAGATCCTCAACTTGATCTCCAAGATACATAAGCCCTCCACATTCTGCGTATATGGGCATTCCCTGGCTTGATTTTTCATTTATCTCATTTAGAAGTGATTCATTGTATGACAGTTCCTTGGCAAAAACCTCTGGAAATCCCCCCCCGATATAAATACCCTGACATTCAGGCAGTTTCTCATCATAAAGCGGGCTGAATTTAACGAGTTCAACTCCCATTTCTTCAAGAAGATCCAAGTTATCCTGATAATAAAAATTAAAAGCCTTGTCATAAGCCAAACCAAGCTTTATTTTGGTTATACCCTTAATGTCTCTTCTCTTATCCTTATCATACTCATTTTGATTACATTCTGATATTTGTAAAATTCTATCTATATCCAGATACTCCTCAAGTCTACTTGCAACATAATCAAATTTATTTTCCAATTCTTCTACTTCAAAACTTGGAGTCAATCCTAAATGTCTGGATGAAAGTCCAAAATCATCATCCTTTGGTATTCTACCCAGCACAGGAACGCCTGTATACTCTTCTATGGATTGTTTCAATATATTGTAATGACTTTCAGTGTTGACATTGTTAACTATCACACCTGCAATTTCAACATCCAAATCGATATTTTTGAAGCCATATACAAGTGCAGCACTTGATGCTGCCATTGATTTTGCATCGATTACAAGAATAACGGGGCATGAAATCAACTTTGATATACTTGCGCTGCTGCAATAGTCCTTTGATGCACCATATCCATCATACAGACCCATGACGCCTTCTACTATTGACACGTCCTTATCCTCTGAGTTTTTTCCAAATATATATTTTATCTCATCTTGAGGAAGCATGAATTCATCCAAATTTCTCGATTTATTTCCACAAGCCCTCGCATGATATTCTGTATCTATGTAGTCCGGTCCTACTTTGAATGGCTGAACATCCATCCCTCTGTTTTTCAAAGCTCTCATCAATCCACATGATATGGTTGTCTTTCCTGTTGAACTGGTGGTTGCTGATATCATTATTTTTCTCATGTATTGTTCCTTCCCTGTGTATGTTTTTTAGTTTTTCACTTATTTTCAGCCTCAATTTATGATATAATTTAAACTATCTAACAGTTTGTTTGATTATCATTAATAAGGAGCAAAAAATGGATTTTTTTCTAATTTTCACAAAAGTATCGGTAATATTTATTTTAATTATGGTTGGGTTTTTCCTGGCGACAAAAAACATGCTTACTTCTGTCGGCCAAAAAGAACTGACTTCTTTACTGCTTTATGTTTTTCTTCCCTGTACTTTAATCCGGTCTTTCGATATCGATTTTTCTGCTGATATTTTAAATACGGGAATTAAAATGGCATTATTTATGTTTACTGCATATATTTTATCATATTTTTTATCTAATATGATAGCTAAAAAATACAAACTCTCGAGTCAACAGCGAGATGTTCATACACTTTCAATGATTTTCCCAAATGTCGGTTTTATGGGATATCCTATAATTAGTGCCATCATTGGCCCTCATGCAATTATTTATGCCGTCATGTCCAACATGGGATTTGAACTGTTCGCCTGGACCGTTGGAATAAGAACCATTTCTAGAAACAGTCCCGTTAAACAAAAAGATAACATCTTGAAATTTCTTCTCAAAACACCGGCTATAATAGCTATAATAATTGGAATGTTCCTGTTCACAACACCGCTGTATATACCAGATCCATTCCTTTCAACAATCAATCTTTTGGCAAATGCCATGTCACCAACTGCAATGATAATCGTTGGTATATCTTTGGCAAACAGCAATATGTCCAAAATTATAAAGAATAAATATATTTATTTTTCATGTGGCATGAGGCTGCTATTGATTCCTTTACTTTTAATGCTTTCACTGAAATTGCTTGGAGCAACCGGCATGTCTTACTATGTTCCCATGATATTAATTTCAATGCCAACCGCAGGATATGCTACGATGTTTGCAACAAAATATGAAAGCGACAGTTTGCTTGCTTCTGAAATAATATCAATGAGTACTCTTCTTTCACTCATATCAATCCCAATAATTTTAAGCATGCTTTAAAAATTCGTTTCGTAAAATTCAAATGAGGTGACATCTGCAGACGTCACCTCATTTTTCAATGTCACTTTTCCTTATTTTCCCGCATTTTGCGAAAAATCTTTCGTGTAAACATAACATTCACAATCAGTGAAACTACTATGCCCACAGTTGTATCAAGCATTCTGCTGATTGCATAGTACAGCACCTGATTACTTCCAACATGTAGTATTACTATGCTGGCATACACGACGCATGTGACTGAAGCCGCTCCTTGTTTTCCCATAAGCGTGATTGTGTATAGTAAAGGAATAATCACGAATGAAGCAACAGAAAATCTTATAATCACAACTTGCAGAAAAGCTATGTTGTTTATCATCAGCAGCGTGACTACACCAAACACCCCACCTATGAAGGTCCCTATAATTCGGTTTTTAGAAACAATCCAGCTATTGTCAATATCCTTTTGCATGCAGAGTATTGCCGATATAACTGCATATATCGGTTCATTTACTCCTCTTATATAGTCTATAAAAAAACATAGAAATGTTGCTATCGAAGTTTTAATTATTCGCATTCCTGGTCGTGGAATTGGCTTATCCATATCAAACATTAGCGGCATATAAGTCATCCTTTTTTTATATTTTGAAATTTAGAATTATATTAAATTTGTTTTTCAATAGCTTTTATGAGTGTCTCCATCGCCTTTATTCTTGCATATTTTTTATTGTTTGACTCAATAATAGTCCATGGCGCAAAATCTGTGCTTGTATATTTTATTAAATCATTTACTGCTGATTCATACTGATTCCACTTTTCTCTGTTTCGCCAGTCTTCATCCGTAATCTTGTATTGCTTTATCAAAGTTTCTTCTCTGTTGTCAAACCTTTCAAGCTGTTCACCCTTATCTATCTGAAGCCAGAATTTAACAATAATAGTTCCCCATCTTCTCAAGGAATTTTCGAATTCATTTATTTCATTATATGCTCTGAGCCATTCGCTTTCACTGCAAAACCCCTCAACCCTTTCAACCATTACACGTCCATACCAGCTTCTGTCAAATATTGCGATGTGTCCAGTTTTAGGAATTTGTTTCCAAAAACGCCATAAATAATGATGTCTGAGCTCGCACCCGTCAGGTGCCTCTATCGGTATTACATCATACCCCCTTGGATCAAGTGCAGAAGATACCCTCTTAATATTTCCACCTTTACCCGCAGCATCCCAACCTTCATATACAATTACAACAGGGATTTTTTTTCGATATGTCATATTATGGAGATAGGTCAACCTTGATTTGCATTCTTTGAGTTTCTCTTCATATTCTTCATCTGATATATCTTTATTTAAATCAATCTTTGAAAGTGGCTGAGTCGGAACTAAAGTAAACTTAGGGTCAATTATAATCTTATCGCTAAAATTATAATTTTCTTTTGATACTTCTACTTCAGCTATCCTTTCCTCGATTTTTTCAATTATAATCCTTAGAACTTCATAATTTGTATATCTTCTGTCAGTTGCTGAAATTATGTGCCATGGCGCATTTATCGTATTTGTCTGGTTTATCATTACATCAAAAGCTTTGTAATGTTTTTCATAATCCTTATGATGTTTTTTATCCTTGTCGTTAACTCGCCATGATGTATTTTTATCACTAAGCAACTTTTCAAATCTTTCTTTTTGCTCTTTTTTACTTATATGTAAAAAAAGTTTAATCACTACAGTTCCATCATCCGTAAGTTGTCTTTCAAAGGTTTTTATTTCATCATAACTTTCAATTTTTTCTTCAAAATCCCCTACACTGTCTATCAGATCCGTAGAAATATCAAAGTACCAGCTACGGTCAAATATCGACATTTTTCCATATTCAGGAATATTGGCCCAGAATCGAAACAGTGGCGGCAACCTTCTTTCTAATTCATTGCATCGAGATATTGAGTATACATTAAACCCTCTTGGATCCAGTGTATTTATAACAGATGATATAGTACTCCCTTTACCGGCTGCTCCCCAGCCTTCAAAGAGTATTATCACAGGAATCTTTTTATTTTTAAGTTCTTGCTGTAATACAAAAAGTCTTTCTCTCAAGATTCCAATTCCATCATCATATACCTGCTTTGAAAGTTCTTGTTTTAAATCAACTTTTTCTAACATATTACCACCTTCCTTAAATTCATATTCTACTCAATTGACTGGTTTTGAAAGCTGCAAACTAACTTTCATCTACAAATCTCGCTATTTCACTTAAAAAAACTTCGCCGTATTTCTCAAGCTTTACCATTCCAACTCCTGATACATTCAAGAATTCCTCACTATTTTCAGGCATCTTGATGCACATATCGACCAGTGTACTGTCAGAAAATATAACAAACGCTGGGACCCCTTGATTATTTGCAACTGAAATCCTTACTTTCTTTAAGTTTTCAAAAAGCTGAAGATTAATATCATCTTTGGCATTTTCAAAAGCCTTACCTTTGATTTTTTTCGAGCCGCTCTGTTCCTTTGATGAGTCTTTGGTATAATTCTCAACTTGCAGCTGTTTCATACACAACTCTGTTTTATTTTTCAAAATATCATTTGCCTTTTCTCCCAGCTTCAATACAGGATACTCATCATTTGTAGTATAAAGATAATCATTCAAAACAAGATGCTCTATCATGTTTCTCAAAAGTTTTTCACTTATATTTAAAATGCTATAGGTTGAAAGCTTATCGAGCCCAAGCCTCAAAATACGCTCATTCTTGCTTCCTTTTAAAATATCAACTATGGTCTTTATGCCATAACGTTCTTTTGCCCGGTATACACAAGAAAGGATTTTTTGAGACTCTATAGTGATGTCCACCGTTTCAAAATTATTGTTACAATTGCTGCAATTCCCGCAATAGCTTGGAGCTTTTTCTCCAAAATATCTTAGTATATATTCCCTCAGGCACTCTGTTGTATGACAGTAATATGTCATTATTTTTAATCTTTGCCTGTCATTTGACTTCAAAATATGTTCAATTTCAGGATCTATCGTCTCTAGCGAATTTGCATTGTCAATCATATACGATTGCATTCTGACATCTTGTCCACTGTAAAACAATATGCAATCTGCATCCGCACCGTCTCTTCCTGCTCTTCCCGCTTCCTGATAGTAACTTTCTATATCTTTTGGCATATTGTAATGTACTACAAACGACACATTTGATTTATCTATACCCATACCAAAGGCATTTGTCGCAACTATTATATTACATTCATCAAATATAAATTTTTCCTGATTCACTTTTCTTTCATCATCCCCAAGACCAGCATGATAGCGGGTGGCATTGAATCCATAATCATTTAACTTGTCGCATACCTCTTCAACTATTTTTCTAGTTGAACAATATACCACACCCGTCTTGGTTCTTTTATCCTCCAAAAAATCCTTAAGAGCTATGAATTTATCCTTTGGTTTTTTAACTTCAAAATGAAGATTTTTTCTATCAAAACCTGTAACCAATATATTAGGAGAGTCTAATTTCAGGCTGTCAACTATATCCTCTCTTACTTTTAAGGTTGCTGTAGCTGTAAATGCAGATACCACCGGTCTTAATTTGAGTTTTTGAATGAAATTTACAATTTGAGTATAGCTTGGCCTAAAATCTTGTCCCCATTGAGATATGCAGTGCGCTTCATCAACAGTTACCATGGCTATATTTGCATTTCTGGAAAAATAAAGAAAGGCTTCCGAAGTCAATCTTTCCGGAGCCACATAAATTATTTTGTAAATACCGTTCTTGGAATTCTCCATTACCTCACAATATTCTTCTTCTGATAGCGAACTGTTTATACAAGCTGCACTTATGCCTGCCTGTGTAAGGGAATTCACCTGGTCTTTCATAAGCGAAATCAAAGGAGATATTACTATCGTTATTCCATCTAGAATCATTGCCGGAACTTGAAAACAAATTGATTTACCCGCTCCTGTTGGCATAACTCCAACGACATTTTCCCCTCTTAATATGCTATCTATAAGATATTCCTGACCTTCTCTGAATTCGTCATATCCAAAGTATTGTTTTAATACCGACAGTTTTTTATTGACCACCAAAATCATACCCCTTTATATTATCTTTTGAACTCTTCCTACAATACCATCTTCAAGCATAACTTTTATTCCGTGATGATGATTTGAAGAGTTTGTGAGAATTCTTTTTACTCTACCTTCTGTCAATTTCCCAGTTCTTTGATCCTGTTTTTGAACTACCATAACCAAAGCTCCAATACCTATGTCATTTCTTTTTGTTCCATCCATTTTATATTATCCTGCTTTCTTATTTTTTAATCATATTTTTTTATATTGCTTTTACCAACACATGAACTGCAATTGATATAATTAGGATCAAGGCAAGCATCCTATGGGTCTTAAGCCATTTACCTTTGATATTTTTGTTGAATTTTGCTCCATAAATTCCCAACACAACAACAATTACCATAAGTATAGCGGCAAGCATTCCTGATACCCGCAGCCTATTATTCAAGATGCTTACAGTTGCATGGAGAATAAGCGAAATAATTGCAATTATTCCAAAGAGCCTATGATTTTTTACAATCAGCTTCATTATCTTGCGATAAACATCTACAATATTGACTTTTTCTTTTCCAAGTTTACTTATATATTTTTTGTTCACATATTTGACAAAAAAATTTGCTACTGCTAATGCAAAGGTTAGCGCTGTCACCCATCCAAAAAAACCAATAAAGTCTCTACCATTCACTCGAAGGCCTCTCTTGTCTGTTTAAATTTCAAAATTTACAAATAAACATATCAGTTTTTAACTATTTACAAAAAACACCTACTTTTAATGTAGATGTTTTTTGTGTTGAAAATTTATTCCATATTTCGATTAACTTTGAATTTATCCCAAGGTTCAACCAAAGGTGGTTCTAAAACAAATCTCATCATTTCCTTTTTTGTAGGATGTTCAAACTCTATTTTATGTGACCATAGAGCTATCCCTTTCCTGCTTTTATAATTAGAACCGTATTTACCATCTCCCCAGATTGGGTTTTTTCTGCTTGAAAACTGAACTCTAATCTGATGCGGTCTTCCGGTAAGCAGGTCTACTGAAATAAGGGTAAGGTTATCCTTAGATTCCATCATTTCATACTTCAGCTTAGCCTCTTTTGCCTCTTTTGCATTCTTAGTTACTACCTTTACAGTATTTGTATCCTTATCCTTTTGAAGGTAGTCTATAAGCAATGATTTTTCTGATTTAAGATGACCTTCAACTACGGTAAGATATTCTTTATAAAACTCCCTGTTTCTGATTTGTTCTGACAATCTTGAAGCTGCTTTTGAAGTTCTGGCAAAAACCATTACCCCTCCCGCTACTCTATCCAGCCTATGAACTAACCCAATATATACATCCCCTGGCTTGTCGTATTTAGCCTTTACATATTCTTTTACTACGGTAAGCAGGTCCTTATCTTTTGATTCATCTTCTTGTGTTGGCATGTTGAATGGTTTTTCAACTACAATAATATGATTATCCTCATATAAAACTTTTAACATTATTTACTCTCCATTCTTGCATATATTCCACATGGTAAAATTAAATCTCCACTTTCAATTGGTATTCCAATTTCACCTGATGAAAAAGTAGCTCCAAACTTTGCAAATACCATCTTCATCATATTGCTGAGTGATATATGCGAAAAACCTGTAGTATACGAATTAACCAATAGAAAAAGTGGCTCGTCCGTCAAAACCTTGGCAGTCAATTCCAAAAGCTTTGGCAATTCATCTTCAAGTTTCCAAATTTCGCCTTTTGGACCTCTTCCGTATGAAGGCGGATCCATTATTATTGCATCGTATTTATTGCCTCTTCTTATTTCTTTTTCAACAAATTTAAAGACATCGTCTACAAGAAATCTGATTTTATTGTCCTTAAGTCCGCTGAGCTCCGCATTCTCCTTTGCCCATGTAACCATTCCTTTTGAAGCATCTACGTGACATACTTCAACAGCTCCTGCTTTTGAAGCTGCGCATGTAGCGCCACCTGTATAAGCGAAAAGGTTTAAAACTTTTATCGGTCTGCCTGCATTTTCTATCTTTTCAGTCATCCAGTCCCAGTTTGCTGCCTGCTCCGGAAATAGCCCGGTGTGTTTGAATCCCGTTGGCTTTATATAGAATGATAAATCTTTATAATTCACAACCCATTTTTCTGGATACTTTTTCTTGTTTTCCCATTGTCCACCACCTTGAGTGCTCCTGTGATAGTAGGCATGAACATCTTTCCATATTTTTGTAGTCTTGTCAGTTTTCCATATTATCTGTGGATCTGGTCGTCTAAGCACTATGTCTTTCCATATTTCAAGCTTTTCGCCTTCGCCTGCATCCAATATTTTGTAGTCTTTCCAATTATCTGCTAATATTAACATTGTAACCTTCCTTATTTAATTATTTCTAGTACCTGTTCCTTAGTCATTTTTTTAGTAAGCATAGAAAATACTTTTGAAGACAGTTTTGTATCTCCAATTAAGTTTACCCCTGTCAGTATGTTTTCCTTAAAAGTAAATAGCCTGTAGTTTTCTACGTCTATTTGCTCTATCTCTTCATCCTTAAGTGAAATATCTCCTGCTGAGTATACGCCAATATTTAGCGCTTTAAGAATAGTAGTAGGTGGACTCATTACCAGCTCTACACTTTTATTCAATATATCCATTGCTGCAATTTTTCCTGTTTGCATTGCCATTGGCCATATTCCCAAGCATATTCCGTCTACTTCCGCACAATCGCCTGCTGCATATATATCACCATCAGATGTCTGCATATTCTTTTTTACAACTATTCCTCGGTTAACTTCAAGCCCTGATTCCTTTGCCAGTTTAGTCTCAGGTCTTATTCCGATTGAAAACATTAATAAATCTGTAGGTATCTCTTCTCCCGACTCAAGGAGTATCTTCTCTACTTTACCTTCTCCTATTATACACTTTGTGCTTTTTTGCGTAAACACATTTATTCCTTCTTTTTGAAGTTCTTTTTGAACAATGGCACTTGCAGCCGGATTTAACTGCCTTACCATTAGCCTGTCAGCAAACTCAAGCAACGTAACTTGCTTTCCGCATTCTTTGAATTTCCATGCGGCCTCAATACCCAAAAGTCCTCCGCCGATTATAGTTACCCTGTTTTTATCTTTAATGTAAGTATTTATATTCTTTAAATCCTCATAGAATTTAAGGTTGCATACGCCTTCAAGTTCGACTCCCTCTAATGGTGGTACAAAATTATTGCTTCCAACCCCCATCACAAGTTTGTTATATTCCAAAACTTCCCCAGACGATAATTTTACAAGTTTATTGTCCCTATCAATTTCAATTGCTTCGTTGCCAAGAATAAGCCTGATATTTTTCTCTTTGTAAAAAGCTTCTTCTTTTAAAAAGAATTTTTTATCAACTTCATCATTACAAAGCATGTGGGATAATTGAGGTCTGTAATAAGGCATAATTTCCTCTTTACCTACTACAGTTATTTCCACATCTTTATTGTTTTTTCTCAAAGCATCTGCACATGAAATTGATGCCGCACTGCTTCCTAATATAACAATTTTCATCTTACTCCTCCTTGTATAATTCCCTTTTTATTACAGCTTTCATTAGCTAACAAATAGAGGATTAGAATATCTTGATTCTAACCCTCTATTATATATATCATTTTTTTATTAAATTCAAACTAGTCCTTCAAAGAATCTTTTACTTTTTCAAAGAGACTTTTTTTTTCTTTTTTAGTTCCGGATTCCTCCGTCTTAATTTCCCCTGTTTCTGCTGCAAATTCTGTCAGGATTTCCTTTTGTCTGTTTGTAAGGTTTCTAGGAGTCTCCACAGTAACTCTTATCATCTGGTCCCCACGTCTGTCAGGATTGCTTATAAAAGGTATACCCTTGCCTTTTAATCTGAATATAGTTCCCGTTTGAGTTCCTTCAGTTATCTTGTATTTCACTTTACCATCCAGCGTTGGTACCTCTATCTCCGCTCCAAGCGTGGCCTGCGTGAATGAAATCGGTATTTCAAGCCAAACGTTATTGCCTTCTCTGTCAAATTGCTTATGTGGCAACACATTTATCGTAAGATAAACATCGCCCCTTGGTCCGCCTTTTTTACCAGGCTGACCTTCTCCGGCAATTCTAAGGGTTGAACCGTCATCAATTCCAGCTGGAATTTTTACGGATTTTTTAACTTTAATAGTTTCAGTTTTCTTGCCTCTGCATTTACTGCATTTCTCATCTATTACTTCACCAGTTCCATTACATGTGCTGCAGGTAGCTGAACTCATCATCGTTCCAAAAGGAGTTCTGACTTGTTTTTGCATCTGTCCGCTTCCATGGCATGTAGGACAAGTCTTGGCATATGTGCCCTTTTTAGCTCCTGAACCATTACATTCAGAGCATTCCTCTTCTCTGGTTATATTTATTTCTTTTTCTACTCCAAATGCTGCTTCTTCAAAAGCAATATTCATGCGATATCTTATATCCTCACCCTTTTGCGGCCCATTTCTTCGCTGTCTAGAATTTCCACCTCCAAAACCGCCTCCGAAAATACCTTCAAAAATGTCTTCAAAGCCACCTCCAAAGCCACCTCCAAAACCGCCTCCAGCACCAGGTCCTCCCTGTTCAAATGCTGCATGCCCGAATTTATCGTAGGCAGCCCTTTTTTGAGGATCCGAAACATGCTCGTATGCTTCATTTACTTCTTTGAATTTATCTTCAGCAACCTTGTCGTCTGGATTTCTGTCCGGGTGAAATTCCATCGCTTTTTTTCTAAACGCCTTCTTTATTTCCTTGTCATCTGCATCTCTTGTAACTCCAAGAACTTCATAATAATCTTTTTTTGCCACAGTATCACCTCTTCAAGGCAAAAGCCTGCGATAAATTTATCGCAAGCCTGCCGTATATTTATATTAGTCTTCTACTATTTCTGCGTCTACTACATTGTCATCTTTAGGCTGTTCTTCGCCTGGTTGAGCCTCGCCTTGCGCCGCTTGCGCTGCTTGTGCTTCTGCATACATTTTTTCAGATATAGTATGAAACTTGTTCATTACCTCATCGATTGATTTTCGAATCTCTTCACCTGTTGCATTTTCATTTGCTATAACCGCTTTAAGATCGGTAATTGCTGCATTTACTGCATCTTTTTCTTCCTGCGTTGCTTTATCTCCAATTTCTTCAAGAGTTTTCTCTGTTTGATAAATTGTTGATTCTGCTTGATTTAAAGCTTCCATTCTTTCTTTTCTTTGCTTATCTTCTTCGGCATGAAGCTCTGCGTCTTTTACCTTCTTATCAATTTCAGCTTCCGAAAGATTTGTTGATGAAGTTATGGTTATCGACTGCTCTTTACCTGTTCCTAAATCTTTTGCTGTAACATGAGCTATACCGTTAGCATCTATATCAAACGTAACTTCGATTTGTGGAATTCCTCTTGGAGCTGCCGGTATATTTGTAAGCTGGAATCTTCCCATAGTTACGTTGTCCGCTGCCATTGATCTTTCACCTTGAAGTACATGAATATCAACTGCCGTCTGATTGTCAGCTGCAGTAGAGAATACTTGAGACTTTTTCGTCGGTATTGTTGTATTTCTGTTTATTATTGATGTTAGCACTCCACCTAATGTTTCGATTCCAAGTGAAAGTGGTGTTACATCAAGAAGTAAAAGATCTTTCACTTCTCCAGTTAAAATTCCGGCTTGAATTGCCGCTCCAAGCGCAACACACTCGTCTGGATTAACTCCCTTGTGTGGATCTTGTCCAGTGAATTTACGTACAGCTTCTTGAACTGCTGGAGTTCTTGTTGATCCACCAACAAGGATTACCTTGTCTATATCGCTTGTTGACAGTTTTGCATCCGCCAGAGCTTTTCTGGTTGGTTCTATTGTTGCTTCTACAAGCCTTCTTGTAAGTTCATCAAATTTTGCTCTTGTAAGATCAAGGCTAAGGTGTTTTGGACCTTCTGCTGTAGCAGTTATGAATGGAAGGTTTATGTTTGTTGTCATTGTTGAAGAAAGTTCTTTTTTTGCTTTTTCAGCAGCATCTATAAGTCTTTGAAGACTCATTTTATCAGCTTTAAGGTCTACGCCTTCCTGCTTTTTGAATTCCGCAGCTATATAATCAACAATTATATTGTCAAAGTCATCTCCACCAAGTCTGTTATTTCCGTTTGTTGAAAGAACCTCAAATGCTCCATCTCCAAGTTCAAGGATAGATACGTCAAATGTTCCTCCACCAAGGTCGAATACGAGTATTTTTTCTTCTTTTCCATCTTTATCAAAACCGTAAGCTATTGATGCTGCTGTTGGCTCGTTTATTATTCTTTTTACATCAAGACCTGCTATTCTTCCAGCATCTTTTGTTGCTTGTCTTTGAGCATCTGTAAAATATGCAGGAACCGTAATAACCGCCTCAGTTACTTTTTCTCCCAAATAGCTTTCTGCATCAGCTTTAAGTTTTTGAAGAATTACAGCCGATATGTCCTGTGGCGTATATTTTTTTCCATCTATTTCCACATGATGATCTGTTCCCATCTCTCTTTTAATAGAACTTATTGTTCTTTCAGGATTTGTTACAGATTGTCTTTTTGCAGGTTCTCCGACTAATCTTTCTCCATCTTTTGAAAATGCTACTACTGAAGGTGTTGTTCTAAAACCTTCTCTATTTGATATTACTACTGGCTCTCCACCTTCTAATACTGCTACACATGAATTCGTGGTTCCTAAGTCAATTCCGATTATTTTTCCCATTTTTTATTTTCCTCCTAATTGATATTCATTTACTTTTTCAATTTATTTTTAAATTCCCATATTTCTATAGAAATGAGCTTAAACTTATTTTTTCTATATTGAAACTTTAACCATTGCTGGTCTTACAACTTTGCCTTTTATCTTATAGCCCTTTTGAAACACTTCAAGTATTTCATCCGGAGTTTCTCCACTGTCTTGCATTACAGCGTGGTGTACATTGGGATCAAATTTACAATCTGTGACAACTTCCTCCACACTATTTCTCTTAAGGATTTCCTCTACTTGTTTGCGTATCATAACTACTCCGCTGTAGGTAGAAGATTCTTTATCTTCAAATGTGTTTAAGGCTCTGTCAAAGTTATCCATGACTCCAAGAAGCTCTACGATTATTTTTTCATTAGCAAAAGCAGACATGCTTTCTTTTTCTTTTTCAGTTCTTCGCTTGAAGTTTATAAAATCAGCCTGTGTTCTTTGGACAGTTGACTTTAATTCTTCAATTTCTTTTTTTGCTTTTTCCAGCTCATCTGAAGTTTTTTCTTTTTTGGTCTTTCCTTTTGCAAAATTTAATATTTTTTCATTAACCGTATTTTCTTTTGCTTGCATATCGACGTTTTCTTTATTATCTTTCGTTGATTCGTTTTCGTCACTCTGCAATCTTATATTTTCATTAATTTCAGCGTTTTCAGACTCCTGTGAAACCTCATCACTTACTTTGTTCTTTTCTTTTTTATCCATTTTTACGTCCCTTTCTATGAATCATTTATTATCGAATTTATTTTTGCCTGTATATAACTTATTACGGAA
>JBATTG010000146.1:0-1519 GCA_049670425.1 Proteocatella sp. | reverse complement strand
CTATCTGTGGAGGTTCAGCCATTGCAGCTACGGCACCTGTTATTGATGCAAATGATGAAGAGATTGCCCAGGCGATTTCGGTAATCTTTTTCTTCAATCTTATTGCAGCAATTATATTTCCAAATTTGGGCACCTTGATTGGTTTTTCTCAGACATCTGGTGAAGCTTTTGGAATTTTTGCAGGAACAGCTATTAATGACACTTCGAGTGTTACTGCCGCTGCATCAACCTGGGACAGCATGTATAATTTAGGGGCGGCTACACTTGATAAGGCGGTTACAGTTAAACTTACAAGAACTCTGGCAATCATCCCAATTACCCTGATCCTTGCTTTTATAAGATCGAAAAAAGAAAAGGAAGAAACTACTGGCAGTATATCATTGAAAAATATATTTCCTTTTTTTATTCTATATTTTATTGGGGCATCTATCATAACAACTATCGCAATCGGTGCGGGGGTCTCTGTAGACGTATTTACACCGGTTAAGGGACTGAGCAAGTTTTTTATAATTCTTGCAATGGCTGCCATAGGCCTCAACAGTAATATTATAAAACTTGTTAAAACAGGTGGGAAGCCCCTTATCATGGGTTTTGCATGCTGGTGTGGTATTACGGTTGTAAGTCTTGCTATGCAGCACATTTTGGGTATATGGTAAAAAAATGTAGATAAAAAAAGACGCCAAAAAAAGGCGTCTTTCTTTATCTTAAAAATATTGTTTTAACGAGTTTTTTCTGCCAAGGTTTAAAGTCCATTTTGACAAGCTCCAGGGATGCAGTCTTAAATATCTCGCTTTCCGTTGGATAGGGAAATATCAGCCCTGCAAATTCTTCAGTTTTCATTTTTTTTGAGATAGCAAGCGATGCCAGTGAGATCATATCCCCAGCTTTTGGTCCTACGACAGTAGCCCCAATCACCCTGTTTTTACGCCCGACTATAAGCTTTAAAAAACCTTTCCTGTGGCTGTCCGCTTTAGCCCTGTCCATCTTTTCCAGCGGTATTAAAATATGACGGACATACTTGCCCTCTTCTCTTGCCATCTGCTCCGTAAGCCCTGCATGAGCGACCTCAGGGCTGGTGAATGTGCTCCATGACACCTTCGAATAATCTGCTTTTGCCCTCATCCTGAAGATAATATTTCTTATTATAATCCCTGCCTGATAGCCTGCCATGTGAGTAAACTGATAAGGTCCGGCTACATCTCCGCATGCAAATATATTTTTGCAGGTTGTCCGCATCATAGCGTCCGTTTTTATAAAGCCTCTTTCATCAAGTTCAATGCCTGCTGATTCAAGCCCCAGAGAACCTGTCTCTGGTTTTTTTCCCATCGCAATAAGAAGCGCATCGGCATTGAGCTCCAGTTCGTCATCCTCATTTTTAAGCATTACGCTTATTCTGCTTCCTGCTTTTTTAACCTTCTTCACCTTGAAACCTGTTATCAGCTCTACTTCGTCTTCCTTAAGTATCTCTTCCATAAGCGGTCCTACTTCAGCATCATCTTTTTTGAATATACCTCTGGAG
>JBATTG010000145.1:0-2095 GCA_049670425.1 Proteocatella sp. | reverse complement strand
TAGACAGACCTGCTGCCGTAATGAATGAGCTGTTTGCAAGGCTAAAGCCAACCACTGGGAAACTGGGAAGGTGCAAATACAGCGTTTGAGTTCAGAGTCGGAATACCTGCCAATTTGTGTTGCGTTAGAATACTTCACAGGGAACTGAGGTGCGCGGGTATATTTGCAATGTAAGTTGTAATTTATCTGATATTTACATACTTTGATTTCACTTAAGTGAAATTAGAGTATTTTTTTTGTTTGAAATTTGATTTTAAAGAAGGAGAAACTATGAAAAGCCTAAAAAAATTAATAGCCTTGGTTCTTGCAACCGCGCTGATTCTAACCTCAGGCATGGTAAGTTATGCATATACCCCTGGTGAAATTGATTCGAAAATTAACGATACTGCGAGTTACATAATAAAAAACGTACAGGAACCGGCACTTGGGTCAATTGGAGGCGAATGGGCGGTAATAGGCCTGGCGAGAGGGAAGGCAAAAGTTCCAGACAAGTATTATGAAAAGTATTATAAGGGAATTGAAGAACATGTGAAACAAAATAAAGGAATTCTTCATAAGAAAAAATATACGGATTATTCAAGAGTTATATTGGCACTTACCGCCATAGGAAAAAATCCTGAAAATGTCGCAGGTTACAATCTTTTGGAGAATCTCGGTGATTTTGAAAAGACGGTATGGCAGGGAATAAATGGTCCAGTATTTGCATTAATTGCCCTGGACAGCAACAATTATAAGATTCCAGAAAATAAAACTGCAAAAATCCAAGCTACGAGAGAATTGTATATCAAGGATATACTCAAGAGGCAGTTATCAGATGGAGGGTTTGCGCTGACAGGAGACAAAGCAGATACCGATATAACGGCAATGGCACTTCAGGCACTTTCGAAATACCAGAGTAACAAGGAAGTCAAAGTAGCTACCACAAAGGCACTAGACTGCCTATCAAAACTGCAAAAATCAAATGGCGGATATGACAGCTGGGGAACGGAAAATCTTGAGAGTACAGCTCAGGTAGCTACTGCACTTTGTGAACTGGGAATAGATGTTAACGACAAGCGCTTTGTAAAAAATGGGAATACGTTGATAGATAATATGCTTACTTACTACACAAAAAACGGATTTATTCATACCAAGGACGGATCGGGAAACAGCGGGATGGCGACTGAACAGGCATTGTACACCCTTGTAAATTATCAGCGCATAAGCAAAGGGCAATTATCGCTTTATAGAATGACAGACGTAAAAACAAACAGTATTAAGTAACTTAGAACAGAGAGGCAAAAAGAGATGAATAAGAAAGTAGTATCGATTTTTTTAATACTGACACTATTGTTTGGAAATATTATTTTTACAAGCGGATGCACAGACAAAAATGAAACTGAGAAGGCACCTGTAAAATCTGAAATACAAATTCAGGAAAAAAATTCGAAAGAAGATATAAACTTGGAGTCTGTAAATAGTCAGAAAGAAAATGTTGAATCTGAAGTTAAAAAAGATATAAAAATAAATTCAGATGAAAAATCGGAAACTAAAATTACAGAAACTAAAAATGACAGTAAAGTCATGGAAGCAAAACCAATTGAAAAAACGAAAAAAGAAATACCGAAATTAGTAATCAAAGAAACCTCAAAAGACGAAGAAAAAGATAAGTACCTTACAGATCCTATACCGGAAGGTAAGCCGAAACCTGTAGAGCCTCAGGACGCTCAAATAAATAACAGGGAATTGACCTGCACAATTTCTATAGATTGCAGTACGATTCTGGATAACATGGAGGATCTTGACCCTGAAAAAGTCGAATTAATCCCAGAAGACGGCGTGATTTTAGCGGCAAAGAAAGTGACCTTCAAGGAAGGGGAATCGGTATTTGATGTACTTCAAAGGGAAACCAGAAACAACAAAATTCACATGGAGTTTGAAGATACACCTATGTATAATTCGGCCTATATAGAAGGCATTCATAATCTTTATGAATTTGATTGTGGAAATCTGTCGGGATGGATGTATAAGGTCAATGGCTGGTTTCCAAATTATGGATGTAGCAGATACCAGCTTGAAGACGGAGATGTAGTCGAGTGGGTATATACCTGTGACC
>JBATTG010000144.1:0-11061 GCA_049670425.1 Proteocatella sp. | reverse complement strand
GTGTACCTGTTTTAATCAATAGATTTTTTGGTTCTTTAACTAATGATCCAGTTACTGTACAGATTCTTTCAATCAAAGGCATTCCAGTTTTTAGAGTTTTACCAATTTGAGCTGCTGTAGCTACGTTTGATACAACTAGTCCAATATCCATTGGAAGACCACCAGAAGGTACTTCTCTGTTTGTACATGCATAAATCAATTGTTTTTCAGCACCTTGTGGGTACTTTGTCTGGAATGAAACTACTTCAATTTTACTATCTACTTTCGCAGCTTCTTCCATTACCTTAAGACACTCAGGTTTATTGTCTTCAATTCCGATATAACCCTTTTCAACATCGAGTATCTTCATTATTGCCTGAAGACCTAACACTATGTCTTCTGGTGACTCCAGCATCAATCTGTGGTCAGCAGTAAGGTAAGGCTCGCACTCTGCTCCGTTAAGAGCTACCACGTCAATTTTCTTTTCTTTTGGCGGTGATAATTTTACATGCGTCGGGAATGTTGCTCCCCCCATACCTACAAGTCCTGCATCCTTAACCATAGTAAGCAGTTCTTCTTTTGACATTTTTGCAATGCCAGGGTACGGTTTAATCTCTTCAAAAATTTCTTCCTTGAAATCGTTTTCGATTTCTACACACATTACTGTTTGTCCACCAGGAACTGTCATAGGCTTCAATCCCTTAACTGTTCCAGAAACAGAAGCATGAATTGGTGCAGATACGAATCCTGCAGGTTCGCCAATTCTTTGGCCTTTTTTTACGGCATCTCCTACATTTACAAGTGCTGTACATGGTGCTCCAATGTGTTGTGAAAGAGGTATGTATACAACCTTAGGCTGTAAAGCAACTTCCACACTTTTGTTCTCAGTACTTGACTTATGATGTGGGGGATGAATTCCTCCATTGAAAGTAAGAACTCTCATATAAATCCTCCTATAAAAATTAAATTGTATATATGATAAACTATTTATCCACAAACTCAGGTCTTTCAATCGCTATCTAAAAGCACCATCAATTAGTATACTACAAAAGTAATATAAAATCACTATTTCTTAAGTAACTTTTTCACTAATCATGATTATTTATTTTTTATCAATTAATATTTTATCCACCATTTCCTCAGTATTTAATAAATCTGCATTTAGCCATATTGCATTTTTGTATCGCTTGAACCATGTCAACTGACGCTTCGCATACCTTCTGGAATCCCGTTTTATTAATTCAATTGCTGTATCAAAATCATACTCGCCTTCTAAATATGCAATTATCTGCCTGTAGCCGATAGCCTTCATCGATTGATTGTTTTTTGTCAAGCCCATCTTCATTAAGGCCGTTACTTCACTTACCAGACCCTGATTGATCATCGAGTCTACTCTTTGATTTATTATGTCATAAAGATTTTCTCTTTCTCTGTACAACACATACAAATCACTTTCAAATTCGGTTCTTTGTGGTATTTCCGTAAATTTACCTATTTCCCCGGTTGTCTTTATAATTTCAATGGCTCTTATGACTCTTTTTACATTCTGCTTTTCGATTTTTGTCAAGGGGTCCAGCTCTAACAGCATTTCATAAAGACGGTCTTCGCCATTTATCTCATGAAATTTCCATAACTCATTTCTCAGTTCTTCATCTCCATCAACCTTATTGTAATCCATTGCATAAATAAGCGAGTTTATATAAAGCCCCGTACCGCCAACCACTATTGGCGTTCCTGATTTCCCCTGTATATCCAGTATTGATTTTGTTGCCATAGTGTCAAAGTCCGAAACGGTGAACTCGTCCTGGGGGTTTATCACATCGATAAGATGATGCGGTATTGCTTCCATTTCTGATGGCATCACTTTTGCGGTACCAATATCCATCTGTCTGTATATTTGCATTGAATCTGCAGATATGATTTCTCCATTTACTTTTTTTGCCAGGGCTATTGAGGTCGAAGTTTTCCCGACTCCAGTAGGCCCTGCAATTATTATCACTTTTTCCATAATTGTGTATTCCTTTTCAGAATTATTAATTTAGAAAGATTAATGAACTGAAATTAGATAGTTCTTCAAAAAGACTCTCTATTAATTCAGCGCAGCCATCCTTGAATTTATGCATTTATTCGTTTGAACATCTTTTCAATTTCGTATTTAGTGAATCTTACAAATATAGGCCTTCCATGTGGACAGGTATATTTATTTTCACATTTATTGAGCTTCTCCAATAAATTTTTAATTTCTGCTGGTTCAATTTTTTGATTGGCCTTTACAGCCTTCTTGCAGGCCATGGTAGCCAGCTTGTCCCTGAATTTGTCATTCAAGTCGATTTTACGCTCCTTGGCGATCAGTTCTATAAGTTCTTCAAGAAAAGCCTCAGTTTGCTCAGAATTGAATATAAGCGGCAATGATCGAAGTACAATCTTACCATATCCAAAATCTTCGACTTCCAGACCAAAAAATCCAAAAAGTCCGATGTTTTCAAGTACCACATTGTATTCATCCATAGTAAGGTCCTTGATTATCGGAATCAAAAGCTCCTGCGATTCAAAATTCCGGCTCGATTTCAATTTATTCAAATCATATTGATTCATAAATTTTTCATACATGACTCTCTCATGTGCGGCATGCTGGTCTATTAAATACATATCGCCATCATAGGTAGCTACAATATATGTTTCAAAGACTACGCCTGCAGGATGGAATTTGTTATAATCAAAAACAACATCTTCTTTCATGCCATTTACTTCTTCAATATTTTTGGTACTTTCAACATTTTGGGCATTATTTTTCTGGATATTATTTTCAAAATCAAGCTGTTCATGAACAACCGCCTCACGCCCTTGCTCCGTTTCCACTTCAGCAATTTCTTCAGCAGTTTCTTTCCTTGTAATTTCCTCACTGGATTTTGGATGAGTCATGTTTTCCAAAAGCCTGCTGAAAGGAACCTCGATATCCTTATACCTGTCCACTTTGTCATGTTTTATAATCTGTTCTTCTATTACGTCGCTTTCCTGATAAACAAATTTCGATTCAGTCGATTCAACAGATAACTTCGCAGATGGCGTATTTGGTGAAAATACTTCTCGTAGCACAGAATCGCCTTCATTTTTTTGAGAATAACTTTCCCGCTTTGAATCCTGAGCTTCATTTCTATTTTCAACTTCTTCGTTTTTTACAGGCTTATAAGCGAATTCCGGTATCAGGTTTCTGCTTGCCTTGAATATGCTTGCTTTTATTAAACTGGTCAGGATTTCATCCAAAGATACATCCTTATCTATCTTGACTTCTATCTTGGCTGGATGAACATTAGGATCGATCAGCTCCGGAAGAATCTCCACATCCAGTACAAATACCGGATATTTACCTATGGGGATTATTCCTTTATATACATTTTCAATAACGTAGTTCAGGGTGTTCAGCTTGACATATCTCTTGTTTATGAATATGTTCTGTTTTTTCCGATTGGACGCATAAAGCGATGTATTTGAAATATATCCAAAAATCTTCACGTTTTCGTTTTCGAAATTAACCTCAATGAGGTTATTACTTATGCTTTTTCCATAAATTGTCCTGATTGCGTTAAGAAGTGACGAATCACCTTCTGTATTCAGGGTGTTCTTCCCATCGGAAGTGAATTTAAAACGTATGTCTGAATTTATGAGAGCCAGCCTGTTCATAATATCTATAATTGCAGATGTTTCTCTAGTCCCCGTCTTGAGGAACTTTTTTCTGGCCGGGGTGTTGTAAAACAGATTCTTTATGGAAATAGTAGTGCCTTTTCTGGCTCCGACATCTATAATGCTTTCAACCTTAGAATTGACAATAACCGCCTTTTTGCCAAGAAGGTCATTGGATGTATTGGTTACTATTTCAACTTTTGAGACTGAGGAAATCGAAGACAGAGCCTCACCGCGAAATCCGTTGGTATGAAGAATCTGTATGTCATCAATGGTATTAATCTTGCTAGTGGCATGCCTTGTAAACGCCAATGAAATATCATCCCCGTTTATTCCAGCGCCGTCGTCACTTATCTTTATGAGTTCTTTCCCGCCATCTATTATCTCGATTGAAATCTGCCTGGATTTAGCATCTATTGCATTCTCTACAAGTTCTTTCACTACGGAAGATGGTTTTTCAACAACCTCTCCCGCCGCAATCTTGTTTACAGTAAGCTCGTCCAATATAGTTATTTTATTATTCATAAGTTCACTCTCTATTCTGCAAATTGAGATTTATCATTTTAAATCAGCCAGATTCTTTAATTCGTTTAATATGTTCATAGCCTGCATCGGGGTTATATTGTTTACGTCTATCTCTTTTACCCTTTTGGACAGCGGACTTTCGCTTATATCTTTGTTGAAATCAAAAAGTGATATCTGATTTACATCCTGCGTTTTCTTTTTATGTGTTATCTTATTGAGTTTGGCCTCATACTGTATTTCATTTTCCTTGACTTCCAGTTCCTGAAGCTTGAGATTTGCATCCTCTATTATCTCATCTGAAATACCCGCAAGCTTTGCCACGTGGATACCATAGCTCTTGTCGATTTTTCCGCTTAAAATTTTTCGTAAAAACACTATGGTGTCATCCTTCTCTTGGACAGAAACATAATAATTTTTTACATTTTCAAATTCATTTTCTAGTTCGGTTATTTCATGGTAATGCGTAGAAAACAGGGTGATGCAGTTCAGATTTTTGCTGATGTATTTCAAAATTGACCAGGCTATGCTCAGACCGTCAAAGGTACTTGTTCCACGACCCACTTCATCTAGAAGCACCAGACTCTTTGATGTCGCATTGTTGAGGATATAAGAAACCTCCGTCATTTCCACCATGAACGTACTCTGCCCCTGGCTCAAATCGTCCGAAGCGCCGACTCTGGTATATATGGCATCGAGTATCGGCATGTCTGCATACGATGCCGTTACAAATGAACCGATATGAGCCATAACACTTATTATAGCCGCCTGCCTCATGAACGTAGATTTTCCGCCCATGTTTGGCCCGGTAATTATCTGTATTCTTGATTTTTCATCCGAAACTATATTATTAGGAACAAAATACTCTTCCCCCAGGATTTTTTCAACTACAGGATGCCTTGAATCTCTTATGTCCATGTATCCTCTTGTGTTGAATACAGGCCTTACCATATTATTTTTTATGGCCGCGGTCGAAAGCGACAGAAGTCCGTCTATTTCTCCAATTGTAGCTGCGGTCATTTGAATCCTGTTTACATTTTTGTACAGTTCCTTTTTGAAATCAGCATATATCTCAGATTGAACTTCATAAATTTTCTGCCTTGCCGTAAGGATTTTATCTTCAACTTCTTTAAGCTTCTGACTTATATATCTTTCTGCATTTGAAAGGGTCTGCTTTCTTATATAGTCATCCGGTGGTTCAAAATCCTTAAGATATGAATTGGTAATTTCTATATAGTATCCAAAAACCTTGTTGTAGCCTATCTTCAGATTTTTTATCTGAGTCCGGTTTCGTTCTTCCTGTTCAAGTTCCTGCAATATCTTGGCAGCATTGCTCTCTATATATCTGTACTCTTCAAGTTCCTTGCTGTATGAGCTGTTTATGACCTCGCCATCTTTTATGCTGATTGATGGATTTTCAACTATTACACTGTCGATATAGCTGTATATGTCACTTAGGTTGTCCATGCCTGAAATAAGCTTCTTAAGGTTTATCCCCTTGGAATCCTCTATCGTTGAAATAAGCTGTGGAAGTCTCTCTATTGAATTCTTAAGCGAGACTATTTCCCTGGTCATTATTGATTCATAGCTTATCTTTGAACAAAGCCTTTCTATGTCATATATCTTATTGAGAATTTCCTTCATATCATCTCTGAGCTGAAAATCTTCGATGAATTCCTCAACAAGATCAAGCCTGTCATTTATCTTTCGTATATCTATTAGCGGTTTTTCAATCCATTTTCGCAGAGTTCGCTTGCCTATATTTGTGTTTGTATAATCTATTACATCAAAAAGTGAATTTCTTTTGTTTTTAGTTGTCGCATTTTCTATAAGCTCCAGGTTCTTTCTCGTATTTAGATCCAGCTTCAGATGCTGTTCGCTGTTTATAATTGATATGCTGTTTATATTTTTCGAGGCTACTTTCTGGGTGTCAAATATATAGCTCAGTATAAGTTCCATGCTGAGCCTGTATTTTTCAATGCCCACAGTCTTCAGATAAGCTTCTTCAAAAAACACATTGAGTATATCTTTTTGCGGCATGTAGGTTGTTGTAACAATCATATTTGAATTTGTATATTGGGCGAGCTGCTTTGAAAGCTTGGCGTTTTTGGCTATATAACCACCGAGTTCTTCGCCAAATATTATTTCCTTTGGTGAAATTTGGGCTATCATATCAATCAGATCATCAGACTGAAATTCGCCGACGTTGAATTCGCCTGTAGATAAATCTATATATGACAAAGAAAAGCCCTGCGTATTTGAATAATCACAGGCCAGAAGATAAATATTTTTGTATGATTCTACCGTCCTGTCATCCAAATTGGTTCCTGGCGTTACAGTTTTTACAACTGCTCTTTTTACAATACCTTTTGCTAACTTGGGATCTTCAACCTGCTCGCAGATTGCGACCTTTTTCCCCGCCTGGATAAGCTTCTGGATGTAGCCCTGCGCACTGTGATACGGAATCCCGCACATGGGAGCCTTTTCCTTCATTCCACAGTTTTTACCCGTGAGAGCTATATCAAGTATCCTTGTAGCTTCAATTGCATCATCGAAAAACATCTCATAAAAATCTCCAAGTCTGAAAAACAGTATGGCATCCTTGTTGTTTTCTTTGATTTCCAAATATTGCCTCATCATAGGTGTTAGATTTTCCATGTTGCTCCCTCCAATACCTTTAAACAATTTCTCCATTTAAAGAAAACGACCTTACATCCGTTATCAATACGTTTACAAGTTTACCAACCAAAGCTTGCGTTCCTTTGAAATTTACTAATTTGCTCTGTCTCGTCCGTCCCATCATATATTCAGGATTCTTCTTGCTTTCGCCCTCAACAAGAACCTCAACCGTCTCGCCCTTGTATTTTATAGATGAGTTCATTGCCGCCTGGTTTACAGCCAGAAGCAGTCTGTCAAATCTTTCTTTTTGGATGTCTTCATTTATATGATTATCCATCTTTTCAGCAACAGTTCCTTTTCTTACAGAATAAAGATACGTGAAAGCAAGATCAAACTGAACTTTATTTACGATATCTACAGTATCAAGGAAATCTTCTTCAGTTTCTCCCGGGAAGCCTATCATTATATCAGTGGTAAGTCCAAGGTTTGGAATTTTCTTCTTAGCCTTTTCAACTATAGCAAGGTAATCATCCTTAGTATAACGCCTGTTCATTTCAGAAAGGACCTTGCTGCTTCCAGACTGTATAGGAAGATGAAGATTTTCGCATACCTTGTCCAGATTAGTTATAGCATCAATCAGTTCATCCGATATGTCTTTAGGATGCGATGTCATGAATCTTACTCTCACTATGCCCTCTATCGCATTTATATCCTCAAGCAGTTTATGAAATGGATATTGCGGTTCAAGGGTGTTTCCGTATGAGTTGACATTCTGTCCAAGAAGCGTTATCTCCTTCACGCCATCGGCTACAAGTCCCTTTACTTCATTTACAATATCCTGAGGACTTCTGCTTCTTTCACGCCCCCTTGTATATGGCACTATACAGTAGGTGCAGAAATTATTGCATCCGTACATTATATTTACAAAAGCCTTCATGTCAAACTTTCTGTGAGATGGAAGCCCTTCTACTACTTCTCCGTCTATGTCCCAGATATCATACATCGCCTCGTTTCCCACAATATAGCCGTTGAGAAGTTCCGGGAATTTATATATATTGTGAGTTCCAAACACAAGATTTACATATGGATATATTTTTTTAATTTCAGCTACGACATGAGGCTGCTGCATCATGCATCCACATACAGCTATTATAAGATTCTCATTTTTCTTCTTAAGCTTCCTTAAGATATGAAGATTCCCATGTACCTTAAGCTCGGCATTTTCCCTTATCGCACAAGTGTTGTAGATTATAAGGTCAGCCTGAGTTTGATCCTCAGTCACTTCATAACCAATCAGCTCCAGCATTCCCAGCAGATTTTCAGAATCGTGCTCATTCATCTGACAACCCCAAGTTTCAATGTGCGCAAGAGGTTTTCTATCTGTAAAATTTTGCTTCGTTTTTATGGCAAGTTCTTTTATATATTCTTGTTGTTTCTGTATTTCGTCAAGTGATACTACTAAGTTTTCTCTTTTACTCATTATATTCTCCTAAAGTTTATTTTTACATGTTATTATATCAAAAAAAAGCTTGCCTGTGAACCAGAAAAGAAAGAGATAATAAGGTCTTAATGCCTCATCTAGGTTTCCATATCAAGGGCTTCATATCCTCCAGATATTTTTTTGTTATAGAACCAGTGAGGCAGGTATGCTAAAACAAAAACTGCTGACACAAGCATCAAGATTATCGGGATGTAAAATGGATATGGTGGCAACACATCCAAAATCGTAGGCGTAAGCGGCTTTCCACTTAAGTACGAATAATTCCCACCAGAAATTTTATTAAAAGGAATAATAATCACAACATACCACAAAGATATTTTGATTATTCTCCTCAAAGACTGGAGATTTATGGTACATTCTTTTATCACCAGCATATAGAAAATAGAAAAAAGCAGGAGCCCATGACCCCAAAAATACTGTATGAACATGAAGTGCGGAAATGCAAACGTTGACGTGTCTGGCGTAATCAGTGCAACAAGACCTCCTGCCATACCCCAAAAATAAGCAACATCTACCATCCACTGTCTTGGTTTAATCATCATGAAAATGCTTACGATAATGGCTATTCTGCAGGTGTAAAGCGGCAGCGATTCTCCGAAGGTGAAGCTTCCACTCGTTATATACCAAAGATATAAAAGCATCTGCTGTATAGCCATAGCTCCGGCAACTGCATAGCGCGCCTTGATATCCCTTTTTTTGTAAAAATCCTTAAATATAAATAACGTTGATATTGCAACGAAAATTATCGCGACTCCCAGCAAATGTTCAAAAGAAAATGGCAGAAATATTCTGCCAGTGTTATACTTTCCCCAAAATAAATTTAGCATTTAAAACTCCTCTGTCATTTTAATTATGTGTCATTTCAAAACTGTACTCCTTTAACATTATACATAATGACTCTTAATTTGTCCCGAACTATTGACTTTAAAGATCTAAATTTTTGCCCGGCGCAGTAAAATAGCCACCTTTTCGAGAATTATAAGGTGACTGGTGGCTAAGTTTTATAGTACGCATATGTAGAATTAAGCAAAATATTTTTAATTCTTGAAAAGCAGTACAGCCTTGAAAATTCCCACAATTTGTTATAAAATAAGATACAAAAATAAACTGAAATAGTACTTTTACAGATCAGACAGCTGACAGGGAGATAAAATGAACGAACCAACGCAAAAACTATATTACGAAAATCCATATCTACGTGAATTTGTTGCAGAAGTTATTGAAGTAACTGAAAAAGATGGAAATTTCCATATTCTGCTTGACAAAACAGCATTCTACCCTGAAGGCGGTGGACAACCCAGCGATACTGGGACGCTTGACGACTGTCCCATAACCAGTGTTTTTCAAGAAGGTGGCCAGATCTATCATGTCAGCCCAAAGAAACCAATCAAATTGAGGCGTGCCAAAGGCTATATCGATTGGGACAGAAGATTTGACGGCATGCAGCAGCATCTTTCGCAGCACATACTTTCTGCCTGTTTCTTCGAAAAATTCAAAGCGCTTACCATGGGATTCCACCTTGGAAATGATATCTGCACCGTAGATATCGACAAATCATTATCGTCTGAACAACTTGATGAAATTGAAGCTTATGCAAATCAGATTGTACTTGAAAATTTCAAGCTTGAAATTCTGTATCCGTCTTCCCGCGAACTTAAGAAAATGCCGCTGCGCAAGCTTTCGCCAAAGATTGAAGGCGATGTCAGGATAGTAAAAATAGGCGAACTTGACTACAATGCCTGCGGAGGAATTCATCCCCAGTCCACAATCGAAGTTCAGCTTATAACCATTCTGAAGCAGGAAAAATATAAGACTCTCAACCGCATAACCTTCGTTGGAGGCAAAAGGGCTATCTCGCTTGCCAAATTTAATCAGAAGTTCACGCGACAGGTCTGCAGCTTCCTAAAATCAAATGAAGAGCAGGCAATTTCAAAAATAGAACTCCTTTCAAAATCTACCGGTGAACTTTCTGCAGAAAACCGAAAATTGAAATCCATAATTGCAGACTATGAAGTCAAAGATATGCTAAAAGCTGCGCCTTCTGTAAAAGGCATCAAGATTATAAAGAAGATTTTCAAAAACATCGAGCTAAAAGATGTCCAGTCAATTTCTGCAAAACTTGCCTCATATCCTGGCGTCGTTGCTCTTTTGGGAGTGGTATCTGATCAAGGGGTATACATGGTGTTCTCCTGCTCACAAAATCTTAATTCCCTTGATATGAACCTGCTGCTCAAAGACAGCATAACTCTTATTGATGGAAAAGGTGGCGGAAATAAATTTTCATCTCAAGGCGGAGGAAAATCGGCATCCAATCTTGAATCGGCTCTCGACTATGCATTTTCAAAACTTGAAAGAACAATCTAGAAATAAGTCCAAGCGTAAAAAGCAAATAAATCCCAACAAAAAAATTCCCTCCATAAAAATTTTTTGGGGGGGAATAACTATTCGTATGCAATCACTAGTTTTCTCGCTTTATTCCAATCTTTCCATTATTTTTAAACAATACCCTGTCTGTTCAAGTTCTTCACGATTTAATACTTCTCCTTCAGGCGGTCTTTCATTTAATTTAAAGACAATCACAATCTGCCCTATTTCCTGACAAAACTGAATCCGGTTCATTGGAATATCCAGTTCCAATAAATCTGACATGATTTCAGCCGTAGCGCCATGCCCAATTGCTGATTCGAAACCATGTTTTGCGATATAACTTTTGGCTGTATTGACGTCTATATCACTTATACGATACAGCCCATTTGAAG
>JBATTG010000143.1:0-3612 GCA_049670425.1 Proteocatella sp. | reverse complement strand
GTCAGATACTATGAAAATTACCATTATATATGGAACATCACGAAAAACAAAGTCTAGCACATATAATATTGCACAGCAATTTATTAAGTGTTTATCCGATGGAGATGTTATTACAGAATTCTTTTTGCCAAAAAGTATGCCTAATTTTTGTCATGGATGTTGGAAATGCTTTACCGACTATACTAAATGTCCAGATTATGAATATTTGAGTCCTATTGTAGAGGCAATGTTGTCTTCGGATTTACTAATTTTCACAGCGCCAGTTTATGTTTATCATGTTCCAGGGCAGGTAAAAGCATTTCTTGATCATTTTGGCTACCAGTGGATGGCACATCAGCCAAGGAAAGAAATGTTTAGTAAACAAGTGCTTCTCATTTCTACAGCAGCAGGTGCAGGGACTAAGTCAGCATTAAAAGATTTAGAAGATAGTATGGATTTTTGGGGTATTGCCAAGACATATAAGTTTGGAAGAAATACTCATGGTGCAGACTGGGATAGTGTAGAGATAAAAAGAAAAGTGAAATTTGAAAAGGAAGTTATTAAACTTGCTAGGATAATTAAAAATAAAAGTGTCAACGTAAAACCTAGTCTTAAGATAAAGGTCTTATTTTATGCGATGAGATTTATGCAAAAAAAGTTTAAATTTAATCAAGCTGATGTTAAGTACTGGGAGTCACTTGGATGGCTTGACAAAAAAAGGCCATGGAAGAGTAATTGAATATGAAATATATTTAACTATGGTTCAACTTTTTTTAAAATATATCTATTATATTAGTAAGGAAAGTGGCTAGGGAAATAGCTTCGTGTTTAGTGTAATATAAAAGTGTGACAAAATGCAGTCCAGAACTGTAACAGCCATAATTAATAAATTAAATCAATAAAGTGATTAAAATAAAAGATAACCGCGTCGAACCCTGATATGCTCCCCTTATAGTAGACAGTTTAAATAATAAAAACTGTTTCTATGGAGGGAGCATATTTTAATGGGAAGAAAAGCTAAAATACTATTAGAAGAAAAATTGAACGCAGTTGAAGATTATCTTGGTGGAAAAAAGAGTTCATTTCAAATTTGTTCTGAACTAAAGATTAATAAGAAGTCTTTACAAAACTGGCTTAACAAATACAAAACAAGTGGAGAAACTGGACTTGAGACTTTAAACCGAAATGCATATTATCCTGAGAGTTTAAAGCTAAAAGCAGTTTCTGATTATTTAAAGGGTAAAAAATCACAACAGGATATATGCAATATGTATAATATTTCTTCACAAAGCATTCTTTTCAACTGGATAAAGAAGTATAATGGTCATGAAAAATCTAAATCCCATAGTTTCCAGGAGGATAAGAACATGACCAGAGGGAGAAACACTACCTATGATGAAAGAATAGAGATTGTTGCATTTTGCATTGAAAACAATGATGACTACCAACTAACTTCAAAAAGGTTTGATGTATCATATCAGCAGGTATATACTTGGATTCGAAAGTACAAAGATCATGGATATGAAGCTCTGATAGACAAAAGAGGAAAGCGTAACAAAACTTATGAAATGAGTGATTCTGAAAAAAATTCAGCACAGCTTAAACTTTTAGAATTTGAAAATAGACGCCTTAAAATGGAGAATGATTTCCTAAAAAAGTTGGAAGAAGTCAAAAGGAGGGGATAACCCAAAAGAAAAAATATATAGCGCAGCTTTGTCGTATTGCAGTCATAGCTAGATCCTCATACTACAAATGGCTAGGCCACTTAGAAACTGATTCCGATAAGGAAAATGCAATAATATTAAAAGAGATGCTAAAGCTTCATAATGAGCTGCAAGGTATTTACGGCTATCGCCGAATGACAATGAATATAAACAAAATTCTAGTTAAAAAGTACAACCATAAACGGATATACCGGTTAATGAAGTCTGTAGATATGAAGTCTGTAATTCGAAGAAAAAAGAAACGATACATATCAAGTACACCTTCAATAACCGCTGAAAATGTACTTGACAGAGAGTTTTATGCAGAAAAACCAAATATGAAATGGCTCACAGATGTAACCGAGTTCAAACTGACAAATGGTAATAAGGCATATCTTAGCGCAATACTGGATTTAGGTGACAAGAGTATCGTTTCGTATGTGATAGGACATTCAAACAACAATCGACTTGTATTTGAAACATTTGATCAGGCGGTAGCCTCTAACCCTGGAGCAAAGCCACTTTTCCATAGTTATAGAGGATATCAGTATACCAACAGACAATTTAAATATAAACTGGACAATATCGGAATGACTCAAAGTATGTCTCGCATCGGTAGATGTATTGACAACGGACCAATGGAAGGTTTTTGGGGAATAATCAAGTCTGAGATGTATTATTTGAAAAAGTTTAATACCTATGAACAGTTAAAACAAGCAATTGACGAATATATAGAATTTTACAATATGAGAAGGTTACAGAAAAGCTTAAAATGCCTGACTCCGATGGAATATCGAAATCAGGCACTAGTAGCATAGTATTTTTATTTTTTTATCTGTCTACTTGACAGGGTGCAGTTCACCCCTGTCCATTTCAGACGTAATCAAACCATCGAAACCTAATGTTTTCAATGGTTTGATGTGTTAGAGTTACGGAAATGAATCGTGACTAGTACGATGCGTTTCTCAAACTTTCAATGATTTTCGTTCAACAAAATACTTCTGCAATACACCTGTTTCTTATCTTTGAACCACTCCGTTCTATAGTAAGACCTCCATAAAGCATTCCGGGAGATGTAACTTCAACACGATTCTCATATACTGCAAGCTATATACATTCATAATCTAAGTAATTTCTGTGTGTTACAACATTTACGATTTGCTTTTATAGGGCATTATCAAAACTGTACAGTTAATTGTAGCCTATCCACTTTCAATATCATGTACGTTTCATCTAGCGTTATTATTTATTATCATTCCAAAATTTCCAAGATGTCTATCTGTATTATATATTATTGAATCAAATAGCATCATATTTCCTCTTGCTTATCCAGTTTGCAATAGCATTCATTGTGTAAAATGGTACCTATATATACACTTTTTTTTCAAGTGTCTTATATATTACCATTTTACACAGTAGGTCTTTTATTATTCTTTTTATGTCTATTTTTAGCTTTCAATATTAATGTCAGCCATTATTACTCCCATAATTTCACCATTTGATCTTTTGTAAGGGATGGAAATAGCTGTACAGTATCCAAAAGTTACATTAGATATGTATGGCTCGGATTGGAATTTCTTGCCTTTAATGGATTCCATAAAATATGGTCTGTGGTTATACATATTGTTGCTTTTGTCTATTGGATCTGCCGCACTTACCATTTCTCCTTTTAGATCCAGAATACCAATATACTCTACGGTTTTTTCTCTTCCCTTGTAGAATTTTAACTTACTCGAGTAGTTTCTTATATCTGAATTCCCTGAGTTGAGCTCCTTAGATATCTCTTCTAGTACGGAGAAGGCGGCATTTATGTCACTTCTCATTTTATCTGTAATTTTTATTTTACTAATATAACCTTTGATATCACTTTCGGATTTAGATGCCATATCAGCCAGACCTTTGACTATTTCCAGAGAATTAGTCATACTTG
>JBATTG010000142.1:0-3014 GCA_049670425.1 Proteocatella sp. | reverse complement strand
GAATATGTGTAACCAGTATGGGGCACAGATTCCAGGAGCTAAAGGTGTCCCTGAGGAAATGCTTAATCGCGCTTCAAAATTCGGTGTATGTAAAATCAATGTAGATACTGATTTAAGAATGGCTATGACAGCGGCAATAAGAAGGGTTCTTGTTGAAAGTCCAAAAGAGTTTGACCCAAGGAAATATTTAGGACCAGGAAGAGATGCTATTGAAGAAATTGTAAGCCATAAAATCAGAGATGTTTTCGGCAGCAGCGGTTCTGCACTTAAATTCAAATAAAGAAAATATAGCTATGCCTTCAAACTGGGTGGACATCTTATGTCTTGCCCAGTTTTTTTCACAAAAAAATAGCCTGTTAAAATGGCTATTTTATCTAAATGCTATTTATTTTTCAAATTCCAGTTCAACACAGGCCCCTGAATCGGTATTGTTAAAAGCCCGTACTTTGCCCCCGTAATTATCAATAGTACTTTTTACTATTGACAATCCTAAGCCCGTATTCCCATTATATCCTTTGTAAAACCGTTCAAAGACATGTGGAAGTTCATTTTCGTCAAATCCAACTCCATCGTCACATACAATCAATTTTAGCCCACGTTCTGTCTCAATAGAGCTTATTCTAATTTTACTTTTAGTATATCTGATAGAATTGGAAATCAAATTTGACACCATCCTGAACAGATGGTCTTCTTCAATCTTCATTGATATATCTTGAGATATAACATTCTCTATTATTATATTTTTTTCCAATACGGCAATATTAAACCTGGAAATAATCTCATCGACAATATCTTTGACATTTATCTCTGCTGATTTGTTACATATATCCCGATTACTGTCCAGCCGGGTCATATACATTATATTATCGACAATATCCGCCAATTTATTGGTTTCATCTATTATGATATCCAGGAAAGGATCCGCATCTTCAAGAGATACAATCCCATCTTTTATAGCCTCGGCATAACCGTGAATGGTCATAAGTGGTGTTTTCAATTCATGGGAAGAATTTTGGAAAAATTCTTTTTGCTGTTTGTCATATTTCACAAGACTTTTAGCCATAATTTTAAATTCCGAATTAAGATCTGCAAGCTCATCTTTTGTGTTGATATCTTCCCATTTGTTTTCTCCGTTTATTGTAAATTTCGAAATATTGTATTTCAAGCGGTTAACCGGATTAATAAGACTTCTCTCGAAAACAAATGCTATGAATATCGATACGAAAAGTGACATCGTAAACCCGACTACAGCGGCTTTGTTTATCAAAGCATTAATAACGCTTGTATCCTCTTTTTTTGCCATAGCCAACAGATATCCAATTATTTCAGACTCCTTATCAAGTATTTTAGTCTCGTGGACAAAGTACTGTTCTTCATCAAAATGGCCTAAAGAAAAATCCTGCAAGTCAGCTTCTTTTTTCCAGGATTGATATATAAGTTTTCTTTCTTTGTCTAAAATCAATATATTGGTTGATGCAAACCTCACAGAATATCTGAATATCTCGTCATTTGGAAATATATCTTTCAAAGTTATTTTCTCCCCAAATAGAGAATATATACTTTGATAATTTGTAAGATTTTTTTCAATTTGACTCGTTATTATATTAGCATCAGTTTGAAGATCGTAGAGAATTTTATTATTAAGATTTTCCGTGAAATTAATTTTTGTTATTCCAAGACTCGTTACTATTGTGAATATTACAATCAGGAGATAACTGAATATTATTTTCTTGCCGATTTTACTCATCATTCATTACCTTATATCCAAACCCCCAAACGGTTTGAATTTCAACAGTTGCTTCAACTTCTTTAAGTTTCTTCCTTAGTCTTTTTATTGTATCATCTACATTTCTGTCAAATCCGTCATATTCATATCCCCAGATGCTTTGAATAATTTTATCCCGGGATAGTGGATAGCCCTTATTTTCTGATAAATATTTAAGAACCTCATACTCTTTTGTTGTCAAAGCCAGTTCTTTATCAGATATCTTTGCTATTCTCTGTTCAGGATAGATACTTAATTCTTTTACCGTTATTACATTCTCCTCTTTCGTATTAGGATTATGTTCACTTCTTTTAAGAATGTTTTTTATTCTAACCACCAGCTCTCTTACACTAAATGGTTTTGACAGGTAGTCATCTGCACCTAACTCAAGTCCTAAAATTCTATCCACCTCATCATTTCTCGCCGATACGAATATAATGGGTACGTCACTCTCTTTTCTAACTTTTTTACACAAATCCAGGCCATTCATACCCCTCATCATTATATCTAGAACCATTAAATCAATTTTATTTTGTTTGAAGTATTCGTATGCCGAGTCTGCATTATCAAAATCCGCAACATCGTAACCCTCTTTCACAAGATACATCACAATTATTTCTCTTATTCTTTTTTCATCATCGACCACTAATATTTTTTTCATATTTCCCCTCATTTTTATCTTTATAAATATATATTGTCCAATCATGCAATTTAAGTATAAATTTAAGTTTTACAGATTCTAAGTTTCCAGTATATATATACCATCTTAAAATACTATTTACTCAAAAAATAAATCTCCCTAAATATATTATCGCATGTTTTACGAAATCTTTGGTGAGTTTTTTGTGGAATTTTCAATATTATTTTTTACACTTTTTACGAAAAAATATGCTGAAAATAATTTTTAATAATCAAATAAATTTAAATATAAAACAAACCCTGCAAATATATGCAGAGTTTGTTTTATACTTTATTTATATATATACTTTTTTTATATCAATTCTTACATCTTCACCATTTAAAACATCCTCAGTCATTTCCTGAGTTTCCAGGCTGTCTATTGAAATAGCCAAGGTTTCTTCTTTAATGTATTCATGATGCTCTTTTATTGCATCCATAAATTTTTCGGACCCTATGATACTAATTTTTATATTGTCCATCATTTCAAGATCTTTGCTTTTTCTCATCTGCTGAATTCTAGATATGCACTCTCTTGCGAAACCTTCTTTGATAAGTTCCTCTGTGAGGT
>JBATTG010000141.1:0-4232 GCA_049670425.1 Proteocatella sp. | reverse complement strand
ATCTCTCCCTATAATTTTTTTCATATAAATTATGGTACCATTTTCTTTTTTTGATAGTACTTCTACTTCATCCATGAGGGTTTTTATTATATATATTCCCAGACCACCACAGGCTCTTTCACCTTCAAACAGAGGATCTTTTATCTGTGTCGGATCACATCCTTCACCGAAATCTTCTACTTGGACTTCTATAGAATCTTCTCCTGATAAGAATAATAAATCAAATTTGTCCACATTTGAATATTTTATTACATTTGTACAAGCCTCAGATACCGCTATTTTTACATCTTCAATTTCTTCAATGTTAAATCCAATATGATTTGCTATGGAGGATGCCGTCATTCTAATAACCGATATCAACTTGGGGTCTGTCGGCAACGTCATCTTTATTATGTTTTTTTGACTCTGGTTTATCATTAATTTTCTCCTCCTAGATTGAACATTTCTTCCATATATGTTATTTTAAATATTTTTCTTACATTTGTTTTTGTATTTATTATGGTTACTTTTTTTTCTTTCAATTTCTGTTCTTTGTAAAGTTTTACAAGGGTACCTAAACCTGTAGAATCTATGAATTTTACATCTTCCATATCTATCAGGATGTCTTTATTTTCTTTCAATAACTCATCTATCTTTGGCTTTAATATCTCTATAGTGTTTAGATCAATTTCTCCCGATACTATTAGTTTGTTGTAATTCTCGCTTTTTGCTATGCTCGCGTTAATAAATTTGCTCATAATAATTATTCTTCTCCTTCTTCCTGTTCTTTATGATCACTTCGCTTTTCCTTCATTACTCTCATGACTTCTGTTAAAATAGTCACTATGGACGTCACCTTCGCTGCATTTTGCGTTATAGTATCAATGTTTCCTGTTATAGATGCCGAATTTTCTATTATGCTCTCTATTTCGCCTTTTTTATCCAGACTTATTCTTGTTACACTTTTCATTGTCATTCCTATGTCTCTGAGCATCATTCCTGCACATATGCATAGTATCAAAATTCCAATTCCAGCTAAAAGTATTCCTACTTCCCAAATCATATTTGTCTCCCTTATTTTTGTATTTTAGGGTAATACCTTTTTTACTCTTTCTGTACTTCAGATTCTGAACTATCGGCCATCTCTTTTTCATGATTTTCTTCTTTTTCCTGAGATGTATGTACAATTTCTTCATCATTCTCTATGTTAAATTCTTTTTCATAATAATCAGGTGTTTCATATTTTATTATTTCATCTTTATTCATAACACTTTCGATAACTTCTTTTATTGTCTCTATTACTTCTTCTTTGTTTTCCAATATTTCTACTGCTTTTTCCTTTATGATTTCTGCAGTATCTGAAATTTCTTTTCGAAGTTCTGAACCTTTTTTTTGTGCAAACATCATCCCGGCTAAAGTTCCTATTGTCGTACCTAAAAAGAACATGCCAGCCTTACTTTGTTTCTTTGTTGAATTTTTATTTGACATATTTTATCTCCCTTCTTCAATATTATTATCCTGAGTTATATACCCTTATATGTTTATATTAAACCTTTTTTCTGTATTATTCCATACTATTTTTTGTTTTTTAGACAAAAAGGCTGTTGCGATAGATTTTTATCTAAAGCAACAGCCTTTTCTTATATTATTCTTGTTCTGAAGTTGCAGTTGCAGTTGCAGTTGCAGTTGCATCTCCAGCTTCTGCTATGTCACTTGCTTCTATTAAGTCAATCTCGCTTGCTTCTATTTTTTCGAAAGACACGATTTTTGAATCTACAGTCTTCATCAGTCTTACACCTTTTGTTACTCTGTTAAGTTTAGGAATCTGGCTTACTTCCATCTTTATAAGAGTTCCATCAGAGTTTATTATCATTATCTGTTCTTCTTCAGCTACCAGTTTCGCTCCTGTTATCTGACCCGTCTGTTCGGATATGTTGTATGTTTTTACACCTTTTCCGCCTCTTGACTGTATCTTATATTCCCCTGCTTTGGTTCTTTTTCCATAACCATTTTCAGTTATTACAAGCATGCACTTGTCTTCTTCAAGGATTTCCATGGCTATTATATTATCGGTTTCTGGAATATCCATTACTTTTACTCCCATGGTGCTTCTTCCCGTCTGTCTTACCTGAGATTCATGGAAGGCTATGGCCTTGCCCTCTTTTGTAGCTACTATTATCTTGCTGTCCCCATCTGTTATTTTGGCGCTTATAAGTTCGTCATTTTCTTTAAGGGTTATTGCTATAAGACCGTTTCTCTGACTTTTTCTAAACTGTGAAAGCTCAGTTTTCTTTATTATGCCGTTCTTAGTACACATTATTATGTTTTCGGTGTCGGCAGAATCCTTTATCGCTATTATTGAGTTTATTTTTTCGTCTTTTTCTATCGGTATTATATTTATTATATTAGTGCCTTTTGAGGTTCTTGAATTCTGCGGAATCTTGTATGCCGGTATTCTGTACATTCTTCCCATGTTTGTAAGGAATATTATTTTTGCGTGGTTGCTGGTTATCATCATTTTTTCTACAAAATCTTCGTCTCTTGTAGTCATCGATGCTATTCCTTTTCCACCTCTTTTTTGAGATTTGTAGGTATCTGTCGGCATCCTTTTGATGTATCCAAAGTGTGTAAGCGTTATTGCTACTTCTTCGTCTTCTATCATATCTATGTCTTCGAGCTCATCTTCTTGTTCTATTATCTCTGTTCTTCTTGCATCGCTGAATTTTTCTTTTATTTCCAGGATTTCTGTTCTTATTATCCCTAAAAGAATTTCTCTGTCTTCAAGTATTGTTTTATAGTATTTTATTTTTTCGCTTAATATCTTGAATTCTTCTACAAGTTTTTCTTTTTCAAGTCCCTGAAGTCTTTTAAGTCTCATGTCAAGAATTGCCTGAGCCTGAATTTCTGTAAGTTCAAATCTGTCTCTAAGTTTTTCCTGAGCATCTTCATAGGCGCTTCTTATTATGGCTATAACCTCGTCTATATTATCTATGGCTATAAGCAGACCTTCTATCAGGTGCGCTCTGTTTAGAGCCTTGTTTAATTCGAATTTAGTACGTCTGGTTAATACATCTTCTTGATGATTCAGATAATGTCTTAGTATTTCTTCCAGATTCAGTACTTTTGGCTCTCCATCTACTATGGCAAGCATTATTATTGAAAAAACCTGCTGAAGCTGAGAATATTTGTAAAGGTTGTTAAGGAGTATGTGAGCATTTACGTCTTTTCTGGTCTCTATTACTACTCTTATTCCTTTTCTATTACTTTCATCCCTCAGGTCTGTTATTCCATCAACTTTTTTGTCTTTGACCAGTTCCGCTATTTTTTCTACAAGTTTGGACTTGTTTACCTGGTATGGAATCTCTGTTACTATTATCTGGCTTTTTCCGTTGGGAAGCTCTTCTATTTCAGCCTTGGCTCTTTGAGTTACCTTGCCTCTTCCCGTCCTGTAGGCCTGGTTCATAAGAGTTTTTCCATATATGGTTGCTCCCGTTGGAAAGTCCGGACCCTTTACGTGTCTCATAAGATCTTCTACAGTTGCATCTTCGTTGTCTATCAGTTCTACGACTGCATCTATAACTTCTGCAAGGTTATGGGGAGGTATTGAAGTAGCCATTCCTACCGCGATTCCGTTTGACCCATTTACCAGAAGGTTTGGATATTTTGCCGGAAGTACTGTTGGTTCTTTAAGTCTTTCATCGAAGTTTGTCTTGAAGTTTACAGTATCCTTGTCTATGTCTCTTAGCAGTTCCATGGCAAGTTTTGTCATCCTGGCTTCGGTATATCTCATTGCTGCTGCAGAGTCACCGTCTATTGAACCGAAGTTTCCCTGTCCGTCTACAAGGGGACTTCTTATTGAAAACTTCTGAGCCATTTTTACCATAGCTTCATATACAGCCGTATCACCGTGTGGATGGTACTTACCAAGCACGTCTCCGACTACGGTTGCTGATTTTCTGTATGGCTTGTCGGGTGTAAGGCCCTGCTCTGACATCGAAAAGAGTATTCTCCTGTGTACTGGCTTAAGCCCATCCCTGACATCCGGAAGTGCTCGGCCGACTATTACACTCATGGCGTAGTCTATATAAGATGTTTCCATCTCGTCTTTAATTTCTCTGTCTTTTATTTTATCGTATTGATTTATTTCCATTTCCGCTCCTTTTTGTCGCTCTAAAAAAATGTTTTATATATCTAGATTTTTCACATATTTTGCATTTTCTTGTATGAAATTCTTTCTTGGCTCTACTTTATCT
>JBATTG010000140.1:0-13267 GCA_049670425.1 Proteocatella sp. | reverse complement strand
AAAGACTTGAAACTTTCTGATAGATTCTACATTTGCAAGGACTGCGGATTGTTAATCGATAGAGATATGAATGCTAGTATTAATCTTAGAGAAGCAAAAACTTACAAGACAGCATAGTAAAGCTAATGTAAGTGTGTACGGATGGCTAGTCCGGAATTTACGCCCTTGGAGTGTTACATCAAACGAAAGTAGCTTTTAGCAAAATCGGACACATTGAACAGGGAATGATCTCGGTATGGGTAGATTTGTCCATATTTTGAGTAGCAGAAATAGATGAATACCCAGAAATTTACCCAAAAGTCCACCCAGGCGCTTATGAGTGCCCAAAATGAGGCCATCGAAAGAAATCATATGCAGGTAGAGGCTGAACACCTGCTGTATTCACTTTTTACTCAAGAAAGCGGTCTGATTCCGAGATTGATTGAAAAGATAGGAATTAATCTCGCTTCTTCCATTGAAATCATAGAAAATTATCTCTTTAAAATACCTTCCGTGTCTGGTCCTGGTAAAGAGCCTGGTAAAGTATATATTTCTCAGACTGTTGAAAAGCTGCTTCTTGAAGCCGAAAAGCAGGCGGGCATATTTAAGGATGAATATGTTTCAGTTGAGCATATAATGCTTAGCTTTTTTGAAATTAGAAATGTCACTATAAAGGAAATTTTTGGTAAACTTGGAATCAGCAGAAGTAATTTTCTGGAAGCCTTGAAGTCTGTCAGGAGCAGCAGCAAGATTGTAAGCGACAATCCTGAGGAAACTTATGAGGCTCTTACAAAATACGGTTATGATCTTGTTGAAAAAGCGAGGCTTCAAAAGCTTGACCCAGTGATTGGCAGAGACGATGAGATAAGAAATGTAATACGGATCCTTTCGAGAAAAACAAAAAACAATCCCGTGCTCATCGGTGAGCCGGGCGTTGGTAAAACTGCCATAGTCGAAGGCCTTGCCATAAGAATCCTCAAAGGCGATGTTCCTGAAGGACTCAAAGATAAAACCATCTTCTCACTGGACATGGGTTCGCTTATTGCCGGAGCAAAATACAGAGGCGAATTTGAAGAAAGACTAAGGGCCGTACTCAGCGAAGTAAAAGGAAGTGAAGGCCGCATAATACTGTTCATAGATGAGCTTCACAATATTGTCGGTGCTGGAAAAACCGAAGGTGCCATGGATGCGGGAAACCTTCTCAAACCTATGCTTGCAAGAGGTGAACTTCACTGCATCGGAGCAACCACCCTTGATGAATATAGAAAATATATAGAAAAAGATGCCGCCCTCGAACGTCGGTTCCAGCCCGTAAAGGCCGAAGAACCAAGTGTTGAGGATACCATCACCATACTCAGAGGGTTAAAAGAAAGATATGAAGTTTTTCATGGAGTATCCATAGCTGATAACGCTCTTATAAGCGCAGCTACCCTGTCCCACCGATATATCACCGAACGCTTTCTTCCGGATAAGGCCATCGACCTCATAGACGAAGCCTGCGCCATGATTCGAACTGAAATCGACTCCATGCCTACTGAATTGGATGAAATTTCACGAAAAATAATGCAGCTGGAAATCGAAGAAGCTGCCCTCAAAAAAGAATCAGACAGACTTTCAATGGAAAGACTTATAAACACTAAAAAAGAACTGGCAGAGCTTCGAGAAGAATTTAATACAATGAAAGCAAGATGGGAAAATGAAAAAGAAAGCATACAGGCGGTTCAAAAACTTAAAGAAGAAATTGGAAATATAAATTCCCAAATTGAAACTGCAGAAAGGCAGTACAATCTTGAGAGGCTTGCAGTATTGAAATATGGCGAGCTTCCTAAGGCTCTTGCTGACTTGGAAAAAGCAGAAATGGAAATCAAAACTTCTGCTAAGAATACACTTCTTAGAGACCGGGTAACCGATGAGGAAATTGCAAAAATAATTGCAAGGTGGACCGGCATTCCCGTTACCAAGCTTCTTGAAGGCGAAAGGGAAAAAATTCTGCATCTTGATGAAATCCTTCATAAACGCATAATCGGCCAGGACCAGGCCGTGACTAAGGTATGTGAAGCCATACTACGTTCCAGAGCCGGTATTTCAGATCCAAACAAACCTACAGGTTCCTTTCTTTTCCTTGGACCTACGGGAGTCGGCAAAACCGAGCTTGCGAAGGCCCTTGCCGAAAACCTCTTTGATGACGAACATAGCCTCATCAGGATAGATATGTCCGAGTACATGGAAAAATTTTCCGTTTCCAGATTGATTGGAGCTCCTCCAGGATATGTAGGATACGAAGAAGGTGGGCAGCTTACCGAAGCAGTCAGGAGAAAACCTTACAGCGTCGTGCTTTTTGATGAAATCGAAAAAGCACATCACGATGTATTCAATATTCTCCTTCAAGTACTAGATGATGGTATCATAACCGATTCACAGGGAAGAACTGTTGACTTTAAAAACACCATCATAATCCTGACTTCAAACATAGGTTCAGAATATCTACTTCAGGGAATAGACTCCCAAGGCAACATAACCACGGAAGCCGAGGATCAGGTATCCATGCTTATGAAAGCCTCCTTCAGGCCTGAGTTTCTCAACAGGCTCGATGAGATTGTATTCTACAAACCACTGACTAAAGCAGAAATCATTAAAATTGTCGACTTGCTTCTGAAAAATCTGGCCAATCGCCTTGCCAGCCAACAGCTTTCATTGGTCGTTACTGATGTTGCCAAAAAATTCATCGCTGACAACGGTTATGATCCTGTATATGGTGCAAGACCTCTCAAAAGGTTCATTCAAAGCCGGATTGAAACCCTGGTTGCCCGAAAAATAATCCAGGGAGACATTTCCCAGGATTCATCAATAACTATTGACGTAAAAGATGACAAACTTACCGCTTCTTAATTCAGTCTCCACTTTAACGCAGCAAAACAGGCACAACCATAAACTGCTTGTGCCTGTTCATATTTAAATGCTAAGATTCTAAAGCAAGCTTTTTCCTATCCTGTAGTACTCATCCATATTTTCCTTTGGAACCATGCTACCTCCTGTCGCCCAGGCAAGATGCACTATGCTCTTGGCTCTGTCTGAAAGCTTGTGTTCTTTCAGATACGCCTGCCCTTCCTGAGTGCTGGATATCCTTGAAATTCCTGCCAGGCCTGCAAGTGCCGACGGCTCAAGATATATACCTTCCTCATCTATCATCATTGCAAGCAGCCTGTACATATTCTCGTCTGTCACGGTGTAGCATCCGCTTACCAGATGCTCCAGAGTTTTTCCTACAAATCCTGACGCTCTTCCTACTGCAAGTCCGTCTGCGCTTGTTATGTTGTCAATTCCAAAATCCTGGACGCAATATTTGTCATGGGTTTTGGTCATGCACCCCATGCTCATGCATGGCGAATGAGTAGGTTCCGCGAAGAAGAAGTGCACATTGTCTTTGTAAAGATTTTTGAGTCCAAAAGCAACGCCTCCTGGTCCTCCACCTACTCCACACGGAAGATATACAAAAAGAGGTTGATTTTCATCCACAATTATTCCCATTTCCTTTAACTGATTGTCCAGTCTTGATGCCGCTACGGCGTATCCCAGAAAAAGATTTTGCGAATTTTCATCATCTACAAAATAGCTAAGAGGGTTTAAATCCGATAATCTTCGGCCTTCTTCAACAGCTTTGCTGTAATCCGACTCGTATTCCACGACCTGTGCTCCCCGGCTTCTCAGCAGGTCTTTTTTCCACTGCTTGGCATCTGACGACATGTGCACGGTAACCTTGAATCCGAGCCTCGCGCTCATTATCCCTATGCTTAGCCCTAAATTCCCTGTAGATCCAACTGCTACTGAATACTTGGAGAAAAATGCTCTCATGCTTTCATCTGCAAGTTTTTCATAATTATCCTCGTATTTCAGCAATCCATTTTCCAAGGCCAGATCCTCTGCATGTTTTAAAACCTCATAAATTCCGCCCCTCGCCTTTATTGAACCTGATATTTTGAGGGCATTGTCGCACTTAAGCAGCACTTTTCCTTCTATTTGGGTTTCAAAATATTTTTCGATGGCATCCTTCATCTTTGAAATTTCGACGGTTGGCGATTCTATTATTCCCTTATCTGCTGCAGTTTCTGGAAATACCTTTGCTATGTATGGTGCAAACCGCTCCAGTCTCGCCTGCGCATCCTTTATTTGTGCTTTTCCAAGGACAAGCTTATCTTCAACTTCTGAAAATTTAAAATACTCGTCATTTGTCCAAAATATTTCTTTAAGTTCAATCATATCCCTCATCTTTGGATAGCTTTTTATTATTTCTTCAATATCCTTCTTTTTTATTTCAATACTCATAGCTGCACCTCTTCCAATGATTTTATATTTTTAAACGATTTCAGGTCGCCTGAAATTTCATCATATATTATTCTATGTATAAACAGACTGCCTATTAATTTATCTACATTATATCCTTGATTCCATTCCATGGCAAACATATTTTGAGTCTGGATGTACACAAAAAAAACCAGAAAAAGCAGATATGCTCCTTCTGGTCTTTTGTATATATTATATTTCCATTTTTTTAAGATCTTTAGAAATTATAAGTGTCGCTTCTGTAGCCGCTTGTACCTGCTCTACTGTAAATTCCTCTGCTATTTCAGTAAGTACTAAGCCTTCTTTCGTTACTTCAATAACTCCCATTTCAGTTATTATCATATTCACTTGATGACTTGCTGTAAGTGGAAGTTTACATTTTTTAAGAATTTTATGTGCACCTTTTGAAGTATGCTCCATTGCCACTATAACTCTTTTGGCTCCAACTACAAGATCCATTGCTCCGCCCATTCCTGGTACCATTTTTCCTGGTATCATCCAGTTGGCAAGGTTTCCTTCTTCATCTACCTGAAGCGCTCCTAGAACTGTCACGTCCACATGGCCTCCTCTGATTATTGCAAATGATGTTGCTGAATCAAAAAACATCCCGCCTGGCTGTATTGTTACTGGCTGGCCTCCTGCATTTACTATATATTTATCTTCTTGTCCTGGCTCTGGAGCCGTTCCAAGTCCTAAAAATCCATTTTCTGATTGAAAAGTTACATCCATGCCTTGTGGAACATAGTTTGCAACCAGTGTCGGCATTCCAATTCCAAGGTTAACTACGTCTCCATCTTTTAATTCTTTTGCTACTCTTTGTACTATCATTTCTCTAGACATGCTATATTCTCCTTATCCTTGTATTATATAATCTACACACACACCTGGGGTCATTACCATATCTGGATCTATTTCACCAACTTCTACTATTTTATCTGCCTGAACTATTACAGTATCTGCTGCCATAGCCATCATAAGGTTGAAGTTTTTTGTAGCTTTTTCATAAACAATATTACCTTTTTTGTCAACTATGCTGCCGAATATGAAGGCCATATCTGCTCTTAGTGCCGTTTCTAAAAGATATTCAGTCCCGTCAACTGTTATTTTTTGTTTGCCTTCTTCAACAATTGTTCCCAATCCTGTTGGGGTAAGTATTCCACCTAATCCAGATCCACCAGCTCTTATTTGTTCCGCCAATGTTCCTTGTGGTACCAAGGTTACCTTCATTTCACCTGAATTCATCTGATTTCCGGTTTCCTTGTTAGTTCCTACGTGCGAAGCAATTACATGCTTTATTTGTTTGTTTACAACCCATTTACCAACACCTCTGTCTACAAAACCTGTGTCATTGCAAATAAGCGTAATGTCTTTCAAACCTTTCTCTACTACTGCATCTACTAATTTTTCTGGTGTTCCACATGCCAGGAATCCACCCACCATGATAGTCATTCCGTCCTTAACTAAATCAATAACTTGACTGATTTCTACAACCTTCTGTTTCATTGGTTTTTCCTCCATTTCAGTTTTTAGTGTTAACGTTAACGTTATTTTTGTAACTATATAATATCATCTTAATTGAGTATTGTCTACACCTAAAAATATGGTATTTGATAATTTTTCCTTGTTCCGCTTATAGTACCTCAGTGTAGATTTTGTCCAGTTATGCAAATCTTCTTCTTTGTCAATTAAGTGACATATAACCAAATTTTCGGGTCTGATTACTTTTGTAAGTAATTCAACCCCATTTAATGTTGATACATATGGAAATGGTGCTATGAGATATTCTGGATTTCTTACAATATCACCATAGTCTCCAAGTACTCTATTTTGAGCATCTTCAACTTTTCCATAATTATTTTTATCTATTTTGGCATCCCCTGCGAATAATATATTTTTATCCTCAATTTCAATTTTGTAGGCTATAAGTTCTGTATCAGTAAACATTTCGCCCTCATGTACCATCGGAAGAGCCTTGATTTTTATGCCTTCTACGAAAAGTTCTGTTATCTCCCCAAGTTTGTATTTTACAGGATATACATCGTTCTTCAGCATTGTTAATATATTATTTTTTACTTCACTCTCTATATTATCATCAAATTCTGGTTCTGAATATATTTTTCTGATTAATTTTCTGTGTGTTACACTATCGCATACTATATTTAATTTTTTATTTTGAACTGCATAAGATTTTACTACATCTTTAAGCATTGAACTTGAGCAGTGATCAGGATGATAATGACTTATAAATATTATATCTATGTCATCATACGGTTCTTTCGCTGATAATATATCTGAATATACATCTTTGGGTGTTTCTTTATACTTTATTGAATCTACCTCTCCACTTACTGGATGAGTGAAGTATTTTTTTTGATGAAGAGCATCGAATAATATTTTTTTATTTTTGTATTCCACCATGGTTCCCATATTGGCAATATATGTTAGTTTCATCTGTATTCCCTTTCTTATGCCTTTCCTTAGAAGCTGGCCTTCTTTATTCCCATATATTCTTTTCAGATTAATTTGGATGCGTAAATACCCCATAAAATAACTGTCTTAGCTAATTTACAGGGCACTTGTCTTATTTTAATGTTTTTATTATATTTTCTACAATTCTTTGAGATGCGTTACCATCGCCGTATGGATTATTTGCCTTTGACATTTTTTCATATGCTTCTTGATTTTCTAAAAGCATGCTTACCATATCGACTATCGTTTCAGTTTCTACACCTGCCACTCTTACGGTTCCGGCTTCTACGGCTTCTGGCCTTTCAGTCTCAGTTCTTAATACTATTACCGGTTTACCCAGACCCGGCGCTTCTTCTTGTATTCCGCCTGAATCGGTAAGTATTATATGCGATTTGCTCATGAGTTTTGCAAATGGCTGATAATCCAGAGGCTCTATAAGGGTTATGTTTTTTTGATTTCCCATTATGCGTTTTGCCGTATCTCTTACCAATGGATTTTTATGCATAGGGAAAACTATTCTTACATCATCATATTTTTGAGCTATATCCTTAACTGCTGTGAATATATTTTCCATAGGCTCTCCCCAGTTTTCTCTCCTGTGGCAAGTAAGAAGTATTATTTTTTCGTTTTCAAAATCTATTTGTTTGAGTTCCTCTACATCAAATTCATAATCTTTTTGTGTCACATAATAAAGAGCATCTATGACAGTATTTCCTGTAACTATTATATTCTCATCTTTCACATTTTCATGCAGAAGATTTTTTCGGTTTAGTTCTGTTGGTGCATAATTGTATGTTGCAAGCCTCCCTGTAAGCATCCTGTTCATCTCTTCAGGATATGGAGAGTATATATTCCCGGTTCTAAGCCCTGCTTCAACATGACCCACCGGTATCTTCTGATAAAAAGCTGCAAGTGCTGCAGAAAATGTAGTCGTAGTATCTCCGTGAACTAGGACTATATCTGGTTTATACTCTTTCAGGATTTCTTCCACGCCCTTTAGCACGCCGCTTGTTATGTCGGTTATGGTCTGTCCATGCTTCATAAGGTTTAAATCATAGTCTGGCTTTATTTCAAATATTTCAAGAACCTGATCCAGCATCTCTCTATGTTGCGCTGTTATAAGGACTCTACTTTCTATAAAATCACTGTTTTTTTCCAATTCCTTCACAAGTGGCGCCATTTTTATGGCTTCCGGCCTTGTACCAAATATGCTCACTACTTTAATTTTTTTCATTTACTTTTACTTCCTCCAGTATTTTAAGTTTTTTCACTCCGAATAAAATAATTAGAGCATCTGCAATTATTACCAGTGCCGCTGCTAAATAATTTGATCTGAGTATAAGCAGAGAACTTGCCCCTAATACTGCAGCTATTGCATAAAGAAATACTACAGTTCGCTTTTGACTCAATCCCTTTGCTAATAGTCTGTGGTGAAGATGTCCCTTGTCAGCTTCCATTATCGGCTTACCGGCTAAAGCTCTTCTTATTATTGCAAAAGTTGTATCCAGAATCGGTATTGCAAGAGCAAATAACGGAATTACTACAGCTGCTACGGTAGCTCCTTTTATCGTTCCTTCTACTGATGCTACAGACAGAATGAACCCCAGAAACAGCGACCCTGTATCTCCCATGAAAATTTTTGCAGGATTGAAATTGTGTGGAAGGAATCCCACTGCACCTCCAGCTACGCACATCAAAAGTGTCGCTGTTGCATATTGGCCTGAAAATAAGGCAACCGCCGTTAATGTAAGTGCTGCTATTGCTGATATCCCTGCTGCCAACCCATCAAGTCCATCTATAAGATTGACCGTGTTGGTTATTCCTACTATCCAAAATATAGTCACAGGGATGCTGAGCATTTTTAATACTACCAGGGTTTCTGCCTTAAATGGATTTGTAAAAAAATCTATTCTTACTCCTGCCACGGTTACAATCCCTGCACAAAGTATCTGTATAATCAGTTTAGTCTTTGCCTTAAGTGGCGCAGTGTCATCCACTACACCCATACCTACTATAATAAGGCTTGAAAGCATTATGGCTAGAAGCTCCTGCGTAGGCTTTATGAATATGACCGCAGATACTGCAAAACCTGCGAAAATTGCTAAACCGCCTAATCTTGGAACTGGTTTCTTGTGAACTCTCCTGTTGTCTTTTGGTACATCTATGGCGCCTATCTTATATGCCAGATTTATTACAAGCGGAGTAATAAAGTAGCATACTAGTGCACTCACTAGGAAAGCTAATAATGGTTTTGTCATTTTACACCTCAATTTAATTTATTTAAAAAATCTTTTTACTTATTTCTAATATCCAGAATTAATATCTTCAAATAGACTATCATCATTTTCAATCCATTCATTTACTTGAATCTCTCTGTACTGATCCTGGGTATCTCTTACAAATACCTTTGATATCCCCGAATTTATTATGAGTCTTTTGCATATTGAGCAAGAATTGGCATTTTCCACGAGATTTCCATCTACATAATTTTTTCCAACAATATACATAAATGCCCCTATCATATCTTTTCTTGGCGCAGAGATAATCGCATTCATTTCAGCATGAACGGATCTGCATTTTTCATACATCTGACCTCTTGGAACCTGTATTTTTTCTCTGTAACAAAAATTTATATCTGTACAATTTTGTCTGCCTCTTGGCGCTCCGGTATAGCCGGTTGCTATTATTTCATCATTTTTAACAATTATACATCCATAATTTCTTCTCAGACACGTTCCCCTGCTGGCAGTTGCTTCTGCAATATCCAGATAGTAATTATTCTTTTCTCTTCTCACATTAATATCCTCCAAATATCTATTTTACATCAATTTTCGATTTATTTCTACCTTTTATATTCAAACTTACATTAAATTATGATTCGTTCCAAGTATTATCGTATATTTATAGCAAATTTATCGATTTTGTTATATAATTGTTATATGAAATAAAGCAAATCTTTTTCTTATACTAGAATTTATTCAATGGAGGTTTCTATGAAACTATCATTTTTTGAAACTATTGACAGGACAGTTAATATTTTGGAGGAGATGTCTCCTCATTATGAATCTGTCTCTGATAAATTATCCGCTTTTTTTGAAGCCCTCATGCATGAAAATAAGCAGGCAATAGTTAGCGTCAACAGAAGAGTTAAAGCTCCCAAGAGTCTTAGAGAAAAAATCTTAAGAAACAAATTATATCAAAAATATGAGACTCCCGAACTGATATTAGACAATCTTCCCGATCTTATTGGAATAATGGTCTTTTGCCGTTTTGTTCATGAAGAAAAAGATATTTTTGAGATAATTAATAAATTCTTTTCTCATCAGGATGTGGATGGGTGGCATTATAATCCCGAATTAAAGAATATGCCAATTTACTTAAATCTTGCTGAAAAGCAGCCGCAGAAACAGAAAAATGGATTTTCAATATATAGAATTGACGGCCATTATTATTCTTACGGAGAAAAAATCAACTTTGAATTGCAAGTAAAATCTCTTGTCCATTCATTTTGGTCTGATATTGAACATGAAGTTATTTATAAAAATAACAGCTATATGCTTATAGACAGTTTTATGAAGGATATGCTGAATTCAATTCATCAAAACCTGGAATCTATAGATAAGCAGATTGCACTTATTTATAACCAGATGAATACGGTATCCACTTCTCAAAAGAACCCTGATAAAGTTCTGAGCGAGGAATTTTCAAAAGTTATACTTGCCAAATCCATAAATGACATATTTATAGAAAAAATGCGTGAAAATATAGGTTTTACAATTGATTTCAAAAAAGCATGCGATATTTTAAGCCAGTATATTTTCACAAAAAATGAAATTGTATATCAAGACCTTTCCACTCAGACGATGCTTGAACTGCTTACCCGAATCGGATTTATTTCCAGCAGGTTCATTGATTTTGAAACGCCTATTTATTTTGAACATAAATTCAAGCCGAAAAGCCGATTTGGAGAAATCCTTGGTAACAAACTAATCGAAATGATTAACATCGATTTCGAATGGAATATATTTTTCAAAATTTTATTTGAAATTGAACCAGGAAACAACATAGACGACTTCGTAAGATTCTTGTCCATCATAAAGGCCAGATACGCTGATGCCGACCTATATCAACCTATTTTTTCAAAATTCAACTCTTCTGATGCATCTTATATCAAAGATGATATCCTTACTGCAGTTGCAACGGCTCTTGCTAAAATTGAAACTATAAATATTATTTACGAAGATAATTTCATTTCAATTTGCCAGAAAATAGCCAGTTTCGTTCTATTGACATCAGAATCTTGCTCAACAATAAATGAATGGGAAGATTTCAAAGATGTTGAATTGCCACAATTCGAATTATTAATTACCGAGTATATACATTAATTTTAAACCTGCCAAATGTTTTTGGCAGGTTTTTTTACTATATATCTATATTTATTTTCGAAATATCCATCGCTTTCCCGCCCACTCTTACTGAAGTTATTGCTGGTTTATTATGATATATGTTTATGTCTACGCTTGCATTTATCAATGATTGTTTTTCCATAAAATACCCTTGCTCGAATTTCATGTTTATAGTCCCATTGAGTTTTATTTTTGCCTTCAGATTATTTTCATATAAATAGCAGGCTAATGCGCCACTTGAAGTTCCAGTTGCCGACTCTTCATCTATGCCAAATAATGGTGCGAAATTTCTGCACTGGGCCGTATTTTCTTCCTGTGAGGTTTCAAGGCTGAACACATGATATCCCGTGATATCATACTTCTCACTTATTTTAATGATAAGTTCTTTATCTATCTTTATGCTGTTTAAAGCTTCTATATCCTCTACAGGTATTATCAAGTCCCTTAAACCAGTAGAGACTACCTGCATTGTCCTTAAAATATTCGGTCCAGTCATGTACTGGCCCATAAGCTCGTTTCCACCGATATTTGCAACATAATTTTTTATACCTATTTTTTCAGGGTTTATTCCAAGAGACTTGCATACAAGTTCAAAATCGGTTTTTGTTTCATCAATTTTTTCTCCAAATATCGGTGTATTTTGTTGCATTAGCACCAATCCATCTTCTTTGATTTCAATCTCAAGAACACCGGCTAATGTTTCCTGGGTATATTTCCCTGCATTTATCATGTTTTTCGCAAACATGGCGTAAAATGCACCAATAGTTGCATGTCCACATAAATCCACCTCTGATGTTGGCGTGAAAAATCGGACTCTATAATCCGCTTTATTTGATTTAGATATGAATGCTGTTTCTGAAAAACCTACTTTTGCTGCAATTTCAAGCATTTGGCTCTCATTTAATTCATCTGCATCAAACACGACACCTGCCGGATTTCCGCCTCCATTGTCTCTGGCAAACGAGTTAAGAGTTATAACTTCTATATTCATATTTTTTAAACTACCTTTCTATTATAATCTATTCTCATTATATCAAAAAAACTATTTTAGAGAAACAAAAACAAGATGTACAAAGGCACATCTTGTCTTATAAGCTCAATATTTTTTCAATTAACCTATTACAACAAGGTCTTTGGGATATTGATTAAGTACTTCGCACCCATCTTTTGTAACAATTACAAGGTCTTCTATTCTAACGCCAACTTCTCCCGAAAGGTATATTCCTGGCTCTATTGAGAATATCATTCCTTCTTCTACCGGCATTGTATTTATTGATGACACATCACCATAATCATGACATTCAATACCTATTGAGTGTCCAGTTCTATGCGTAAAGTATTTTCCATATCCTTTTTCTGTTATATAGTCTCTGGCCGCCGCATCTATGTCACAGAATCTTACACCTGGCTTAACTGCAGCTATGGCTCTAAGATTCGCCTCTTTTACAATTTCAAATATTTCTCTTCCTTTTTCTGAAACTGACTTGTAGAAAACTGTTCTTGTCATATCTGAACAATATGAATCTTTTACACATCCAATATCAAATATCACTGAATCGCCTTCTTTTACAACACTCTTGTCTATATCATGATGCGGGTCTGCTGCATTTGCACCATATCCGATTATTGGACTGAATGAAAAACCATCGGCTCCAAGCTCTTCGTAAATTCCAGCCAGTATTTGAGACATCTTTACTTCTGATAAGTCTGCTTTCAATTCTTTTTGAATCATTTCCATAGCCTGGTCATTTAATTTCGAAGCTGTCCTCATAAAATCTTTTTCTGCTTCATCTTTATTCATTCTTACTCTGTCCAGAATCTCTGAGCCGTTTACATAACTTGATGCACCTTTTAACTCCATCAGTCTTAACAGGAATTTTGATGGCCAGTTTTTATCAACGCCAATGCTCTTGCTTGAATCGATATGCTCTGCTATAAATATGACTCCGTCCTGAGTATCGTTGAACCATATTTTTTCTGCGCCAAGGTCTTCTGAAACCGGGAATAATTCATTAATGAATAGTTTATTATTTCCATCTGACTTAATTAAAAGACAAAGAAGTCTTTCGCCT
>JBATTG010000139.1:0-8382 GCA_049670425.1 Proteocatella sp. | reverse complement strand
GGTAAATTCTTGTATTTTCGTGCTTTTCATTGACAGTTTGAACTATTGCTATTACAATATATGTATATATTCAACAAGAATATACTAATTAAGATGATGAAAATATAAAAAAGGAGGTGGGTATGATAAACCTAGCAAACATTCAAATGATAATTATAGTGCTGTTTGTAGCAGTAATTTCAGTGTTATCAGGTTATTTAGTAAGAAAAAAAATAACTGAGGGGAAACTGAATGAAGCGGAGATAGTAGTTAAACGTATGATAGATGAGGCAGAGAGAAAAGCGGAATCAGTCAAAAAGGAAAAACTAGTTGAAGCTAAGGAGGAAGTTCACAAATTAAGAAGCGAAGCTGAAAAAGAATACAAAGAAAGAAGAATTGAACTTCAGAAATTTGAGAAGAGAGTACTCCAAAAAGAAGAAACACTTGACAGAAAGATTAATCAAGTGGAAGATAAAGATAACAGATACAATGAAAAATTCAGGAAACTTCAAGAAAAAGAAGATGAAATAGGAAAATTAGTTGATGCTCAAATGCATAAACTAGAAGAGGTTTCAAGACTTACCTTAGAAGAGGCAAAAAAAGAAATTCTGTCTATGGCAGAAAATGATGTAAAGCATGAAATGGCGATGATGGTTAAGGAACTTGAAAGCAGAGCTAAAGATGATGCTGACAAGAGAGCCAGAGAAATTGTTTCTTACGCAATCCAAAGATGTGCAGCAGATCATGTTGCAGAAACAACTGTATCAGTAGTCAGTCTTCCTAACGATGAAATGAAGGGAAGAATAATCGGTAGAGAGGGAAGAAATATCCGAACTCTTGAAACGCTTACAGGGGTTGATTTTATTATTGATGATACACCAGAGGCTGTAGTGCTTTCGGCATTTGATCCAATAAGAAGAGAAATCGCGAGAATTGCACTTGAAAAACTGATATCTGATGGAAGAATACATCCATCGAGAATCGAAGAAATGGTTGAAAAAGCAAAGATAGAAGTAGACACAATGATTAAGGAAGAAGGCGAAAAAGCTTCTTTCGAAACAGGGGTATTTGGATTACATCCAGAACTCATAAAATTATTAGGTAGACTAAAATACAGAACCAGCTATGGCCAAAACGTGCTTAAGCATTCTGTTGAAATATCTCATTTATGCGGAATTATGGCTACGGAAATAGGGGCCGACCCTAAATTGGCAAAGAGAGCAGGCTTGCTTCATGATATAGGAAAAGCAGTAGATCATGAGATGGAAGGCACTCACGTTGAAATAGGTATGGACTTATTAAGAAGATACAAAGAATCAAAAGAAGTTATACATGCAATGTCGACCCATCACGGCGATTATGAACCACAGTCTGTAGAAGCAGTTCTTGTTACAGCAGCAGATGCAATATCGGCGGCGAGACCAGGAGCTAGAGGCGAGACTCTGGAGGCTTATATCAAGAGGTTAGAGAAGCTTGAAGAAATTTCAAATGCTTTTGAAGGCGTTGATAAATCATATGCAATACAAGCAGGTAGAGAAGTTAGAATAATAGTAAAACCTGAAGATATCAATGATGAAGGATTACCACTTTTAGCTAGAGGGATAACCAAAAGAATAGAGCAAGAAATGGAATATCCAGGACAAATAAAAGTAAACATCATAAGAGAAACAAGGGCAATTGATTACGCAAAATAAAATAAAACAACATGTTTGGATATAGAACTAATTTTAGTTGAAAACTAGAGTTAGTTCTTTTTTTATGATATTATTAATAAAAAACTAAAGAAATGACATGAGGAGAAGCCAATGAAAGTATTAGAAGAAATAGAATTGTTGAGAGAAAAAATAGAGTATTATTCAGATCTTTATTACAAAGAAGACACAAGTGAGATAAGTGACACGGAATTTGATAAATTGATGCAGAGTCTCATAAAACTTGAGACGGAAAATCCGCAACTCGCAGATCCATCATCCCCGACCCAGAGAGTAGGAGGCGAGCCGCTTAGCAAATTTATGCCATATCAGCATAAAAAACAACTCTTATCCCTCTCTAATGCATTTTCTCGTGAAGAACTTATGGAATTTGAAAATCGTATAAAAAATCAGGGAATAGAGCCAGAATATGTCGTAGAATATAAGATTGATGGGCTTTCAGTTTCCCTGGAGTACAAGGATGGATTATTTGTAGGAGGGGGAACGAGAGGTAACGGCATAATAGGAGAAGATGTGTCTGAAAATTTGAAAACCATAAAGGATATTCCTATTAAAATTCCGTACAAAGAAAATCTTATTGTTAGGGGTGAGGTATATATATCAAAAAAGCAATTCGAAAAAATAAACCAAATTCAGGAAAAAAACGGCCTAAATTTATTCGCAAATCCAAGGAATGCAGCTGCAGGCTCACTTAGACAATTAGACTCGAAAATAACGGCAAAAAGACGTCTCAGCATATTTGTATTCAATGCAGAAAATGAAATTGAAAAACATGGATATCATACTGAAATCCTGGATTATCTAGAAGAACAGGGATTTAAAGTAAGTCCTGAAAGAAAAAAAGTTGGTACAATGCAGGAAGTGTGGGTAGAAATAGAAAATATAGGTAAAATCAAGAACAGCCTTCCTTTTGAAATAGATGGAGTCGTTATTAAAATGAATGATATATCACTCAGGGACAAACTGGGATACACTTCAAAAACACCTAAGTGGGCTATTGCCTATAAATTTCCGGCAGAACAAAAAGAGACTAAAATTGAAAGGATAGAGGTTCAGGTTGGAAGGACCGGGGCACTTACGCCAACGGCAATCTTTACGCCAGTCAATATATCGGGCAGCACCGTTAGCAGGGCAACGCTTCACAACCAGGACTATATCAATGAAAAGGACATAAGGGTTGGTGATACGGTAATAATACAAAAGGCTGGAGAAATAATCCCAGAAGTACTCGAAGTTGTTAAGGGAAAACGTGATGGAAGCGAAGTGGAATTTAAGATACCTCAAATTTGTCCTGAGTGTGGAACTCCTGTGGTTAGAGAAAAAAATGAATCAGCTACAAAGTGCGTGAACATATCATGTCCAGCGAGAGTGAAAAGGTCAATAATACATTTTGTATCAAAAGGAGCCATGGACATAGACAAGATGGGAATCTCCATAGTAAATAAACTTTACGATAATGGATTGATTTTTAACGTTGCAGATATATATAAACTTACGGTAGACAAGCTTAGCAAACTCGACGGTTTAGCTGAAAAATCAGCAAAAAACCTCATTGAATCAATAAATAAATCCAAGCAGAATGAGCTTTACAGGCTTATATTCGGACTGGGAATTGATTTCATCGGAGAAAAGGCATCTAAGACCTTGGCAAAACGATTTAGTAATATGGACGAGCTATTAGCGGCTGATTATGAAGAATTGGTTGGAATTTCGGATTTTGGTGATGTGATGGCGAGCAGCATAGTCAGTTTTTTTAAAAATAGCAATAATATCGAAATCATCAATGAACTTAGGGTCTGTGAAGTGAATATGGCATCTATGCAGAATGATGAAACGGATATGGATATATTTGAGGGCTTGAAATTCGTATTGACGGGCAGCATGGACAGTCTTACGAGAAAGGAAGCCGGCGATATGATAGAGGCTCGAAAGGGAAGCGTTTCAGGTTCAGTAAGCAAGAATACGAGTGTGGTAATCGCTGGGGAAGATTCAGGTTCGAAATTCAAAAAAGCACAGGAACTAGGGGTGAAAACAATAGACGAAAAACGTTTTCTGCAATTAATTGATTGTAAAACTGCCGAAGAAGTGCTAGGCTTGCTGGAAATATAAATTGCATGAAAAAAAGGAGGTCGGCAATTATTCGCAATATTCCGAAAAATGCATAAGCAAAAGGTTAACATAGGGTAAATGCGCTCTAAGGGTGGACAAATGAATATGAAATAATCTGAAATATGGACAAACGGAATCAATTGCAGTTACAAAATCTATTTCCGACTTGTAAAAATTTAACAATCAGAATAATCAGACAATGGCATAAAATTAAAAGCTTGATAAATTTTTAAAATGAGGTTAGAATATTACAAACAAAATATATTCACAAAGGAGAATGGATATGGGTAAATATGTTGTAAAAAGAGTGATATCAATGTTAATTACATTATTTTTCATAATAACATTGACGTTTACAATGATGCATACGATTCCTGGAGGGCCGTTTACAAGAGAAAAGAAGCTGCCACCAGAAATTGAAAAAGCCATGATGGAGAAGTATAATCTTGATGAGCCTCTCTCTCAGCAGTATGTGGATTATCTACTAGGAGTCATAAAAGGTGATTTTGGTCCATCGTATACTGCAAAAGGAAGAGAAGTAAGCGATATGATAAAGGAAAGTTTTCCTGTATCAGGTCAATTAGGAGTACTTGCAATCATATTGATACTCATTTTGGGCATACCATTGGGCGTTATAGCGGCCTTGAAGCAGGGGACCTGGATTGATAAGACTACAATATTTTTTGCAATTGTAGGGGTTACAGTCCCGAGTTTTGTACTGGCCACGTTAATGATTTATATTTTTGGGGTTAAGCTGCACCTGTTGCCTACGTCAAGATGGTCATCCTGGAGGCATATGATTATGCCGACGATAGCACTTGCAGTTGGATCGGTAGCCTATGTGGCAAGACTTACAAGGTCGTCAATGCTGGAAGTCATAAGTCAGGATTATATAAGGACGGCAAGAGCAAAAGGGCTTTCAGAATCAGTAGTTGTATTTAAACATGCACTCAAAAATGCACTTATACCCGTAGTTACATATGTCGGTCCACTGGCAGCCGGGATATTGACAGGATCATTCGTAATTGAAAAAATATTTGCTGTTCCCGGAATGGGAAGAATGTTTGTAGAGAGTATAAGCAATCGTGACTACACGGTAATAATGGGAGTTACAATATTCTATGCTTTTATACTGGTGATATTTATATTTATTACGGATATGCTGTATATATTCATTGACCCTAGAATTAAGATAGATAAATAGGAGGAGCCAGATGATAGATGTTAAAGATATAGACTGGGAACTGGTTTCTCAGGAAGAAAAGGATGCAGAAAAAATTGTCAGACCTTCACTCACTTACTGGGAGGACGTATGGAGAAGATTCAGATCAAATAAGATTTCGGTTATATCTGCCGTATTTTTAGTGCTACTTGTATTAGGTGCAATATTTATACCTATGGTTTGGCCGTATTCATATTCAGATCAGAATCTGATGATGACAAATCAGGCTCCAGGCAATGGATTTATATTTGGAACCGATGCCCATGGAAGGGACTTGTTCATAAGGGTCGTATATGGGGCGAGAATTTCGCTTACAGTTGGAATCGTAGCTTCAGTTATAAACCTTTTAGCAGGAGTTACTTATGGCGGAATCGCCGGTTATTTTGGTGGCAAGGTAGACAACATAATGATGAGATTTGTTGATATTCTATATACAATACCTCTTACACTTTATGTAATACTTCTTATGGTGTGGTTGAAACCAGGCATGACAAGCATACTTGTAGCAATAGGAACTACTTATTGGATAGGAATGGCCAGGATAGTAAGAGGGCAGATTTATTCGTTGAAAGAACAGGAGTATGTGCTGGCAGCGAGGACTTTGGGGGCGTCTGACGGAAGAATTCTTTTCAAGCATCTGATTCCAAATGCTATGGGGCCGATTATAGTAAGTCTGACAATGTCAATCCCTCAGGCAATCTTTACGGAGGCTTTTCTGTCATTTATAGGACTTGGAGTTTCAGCGCCTATGGCTTCATGGGGAGTGCTTTGCAATGACGTATTAGGAAGCTTTACGATATATCCGCATTTGCTATTTTTCCCGGCAACAGCCTTGTGTTTGACAATATTGGCATTTAACTTTGTAGGTGACGGTCTTAGAGATGCACTCGACCCACGTATGCGTAAATAATGGAGGGAAATATGTCAGAAAAAATGTTAGAAGTTAAAGGATTAAGAACCTCATTTTTTACTCATGTTGGAGAAGTAAAAGCAATAAGAGGCGTAGATTTTTATTTAGATAAAGGAGAAGCTGTAGGTATTGTTGGCGAATCAGGTTCAGGGAAATCAGTTACCTCGCTTTCTGTAATGAGACTTCTTCAATTCCCAGGGAAACTTACTGGAGGCGAAGTTTTATTTGATGGAGAGGATCTTGCCAAAAAATCAGATAAAGAGATGCAAGGGATCAGAGGCAATGACATCTCAATGATATTCCAAGATCCAATGACATCACTCAATCCAGTTTTTACTATTGGAAATCAGATAATGGAAGCTATAATAAAACATAAAAAAATGAGCAAATCTGAAGCAAAAGAAAAAGCTGTAGAGATGCTCAGAATAGTTGGAATTCCATCTCCTGAAAAAAGGATTGATCAGTATCCTCATGAATTTTCAGGTGGAATGAGACAAAGGGCAATGATAGCGATGGCACTTTCGTGTGAGCCAAAACTGCTTATTGCAGATGAGCCGACTACGGCGCTTGATGTTACAATTCAGGCGCAGATACTTGAACTTATGAAGGACCTTAAAGACCGGCTCAATACATCAATTATATTGATTACCCATGACCTTGGCGTTGTTGCAGATGTATGCAGCAGAATAATGGTAATGTATGGAGGGCTGATAATGGAAGAGGGAACGACAGAAGAAATATTTTACAACCCGCAGCATCCATATACTGTAGGCCTTATGAAATCAATACCTAAAATGAGTGATAAAGAAAACAAGGAGCGATTGATACCAATCGAAGGAACTCCACCGGACTTGTTAAAACCACCTGCAGGATGTCCATTCGCACCACGCTGTGAAAATGCCATGAAGGTATGCATGACGCAGATGCCGGAATACACTAAATCGACTCAGACCCATAGGGCCGCATGCTGGCTCCTGCACCCGGATGCTCCAAAAGTAGATTATACGAAAGGAGTGGGTAAAAATGTATAATAAAAATGCAGAGACACTATTAGAAGTAAAGAATTTAAAGAAGTATTTTGATGCTTCCAGCGGATTTTTCGGCAAAAACAAGAAATTTGTTCAGGCGGTAGATGATATATCATTTCAGCTTAAAAGAGGTGAGACTCTCGGGCTTGTTGGGGAGTCTGGCTGCGGCAAATCAACTACAGGAAGAACTATCATAAAATTATATGAACCGACTGAGGGACAGATAATCTTCAGGGGGCAGGATATTTCAAAACTTAAAAAAAGTGAAATGCTGCCGTTTAGAAAAAATATGCAAATGATCTTTCAAGATCCGTATGCATCCCTCAATACAAGGATGACGGTAGGGGATATTATTGCAGAGCCATTGGAAATACACGCCATGGCCACAAAAAATGAAATGAAGGACAGAGTTCAGCAGCTGCTTTATGATGTTGGGCTTAACCCTGACCATGCAGCAAGGTATCCTCATGAATTTTCAGGAGGACAGAGACAGCGTATAGGAATAGCCAGAGCCCTTGCAGTTGAACCTGAGTTTATAATATGCGATGAGCCGATATCGGCGCTGGATGTATCGATACAGGCTCAGGTGGTAAACATGCTTGAAGATCTTCAAAAGAACAGAGGGCTTACATATCTGTTTATAGCGCATGATCTTTCAATGGTTAAATATATATCTGATCGAATAGGAGTTATGTATCTTGGAAAAATGGTAGAGATTACATTTTCTGATGAACTTTATAAAAATCCGCTTCATCCCTATACACAGGCCTTGCTTTCGGCAATACCTATACCTGATCCGGATATTTCAAAACAAAGCCAAAGAATATTGCTTACAGGCGATGTTCCAAGTCCGATAAATCCGCCATCGGGCTGCAGATTCAGAACGCGTTGTCCAAAGGCAATGGCAGTCTGTAAGGAACAGGAACCGATAATGAAAGAACTTGCTCCAGGACATTTTTGTGCATGTCATTTGTATTAAATTCTTGCTATTGAAAAAGATAGAATTATCTGATATTATCAAAAGTATAAGAATAATCTGTTATTAATTTATCCCTGAGATTCAGCGGATAAAATAATATAATAAAATTTCGGGAGGGGAAAATATGAAAAGAATTCTAGCATTAACGTTAACAGCAGTATTAGGAATGTCACTATTGTCAGGATGTTCTTCAAACAATTCAGGGGGTTCAGATGTACCACAAACAGTTGTACACAATCTTAGCGCTGACCCGGCATCGATCGACCCGGCTTTAAACGAGGCCGTAGATGGTTCACACGTACTTCAAAATGCATTTGAAGGTCTTACAAGGACCGATGCAATGGAACAGCCAATCGAGGGTATAGCTGAATCTTGGGATATATCCGAAGATGGACTTACTTATACATTCCACCTGAGAGACTCGAAATGGTCCGATGGAGAGC
>JBATTG010000138.1:0-10494 GCA_049670425.1 Proteocatella sp. | reverse complement strand
AATAGAAAGTGGTCTTATAAAAATGTTGGCGATAGGCCTGGCAAAACAAAAAGGAGCAGAGGCGACTCATTTCTTAAAATATGAAAATATGGCAGAAAACATCGTTTCAGTAGGAAAAATTGCTTTAGAAAACCTAAATGTCATATGCGGAGTGTCCACAATAGAAAATGGATACAACAAAGTAGCTGAGGTCAATGTAAGCATGAAAGAAGAAATATTACTAAAAGAAGCGAAATATCTAAAAAGAGCCTGGGAAAGAATGCCGCGCATTGCTCTTGATAAAATAGACGTTCTCATAGTAGGTGAAATTGGTAAAGAAATAAGTGGTACAGGTATGGATACAAATATTGTTGGAAGATTCCATACGCAGGCAGCGTCTGGAGGACCAAACACTGTAAAACTGGGGGTACTTGATGTAACAGAAAAATCAGAGGGGAACGCCAATGGTATGGGTCTGGCGGATTTCATAACAAAAGATATGTATGATAAAATCGACTTTACAAATACATATTTAAATACTTTGACTTCAACCGAGCCAAGCAGTTCACGCATGCCCATGGTACTGGATAATGATTTTCGTGTATTTCAGGGATGCGTAAAGTTGTGTGGCCAGGTGAATAATGATGACATAAAGATGGTAATAATCAAAAGCACAAAATATCTGGATGAGGTATATATGTCAAAAGCGGCAGTTGAAGCATCCATAGCAAATATTGAGACAATAGGCGAATATCATGACGTTAAATTTAATGAAAATGGTAAGATGGTATTATTCTAAAGCAATTTAGAATATAATGGGTTAGCTGTATTGAAAAAATACGCTTAATATTGAAAATGTGGAGGGTTTAAATATGGAATTAACAATGAGTAAGGCCATTTGGAATGCATTTATAGATATAAGTATAATGGCAACATTTCTGGTGTTCGCTCAGTATCTCCGTGCGAATGTGAAAATATTACAGAAATTATTAATACCACCAGCGCTCATCGCAGGTTTTTTAACACTATTGGTTGGACCAAAAGGGCTTGGGATAGTTCCACTTTCAAGTGGAATCGGTACATATGCGGCAGTGCTTATAGTAATTGTTTTTGCGGCAACTCCAATTGGAGACCGTCCTAGCAAAGAAGAGATGTCAGGCTCTGTTATAGGGGGGATGTTCTTTAACATTACGGGAATATGCGTACTTCAATATGCAGCAGGTATGCTCGTTACGGTTTATGGATTATGTAAATTCTATCCTCAGCTACCTCAAGAATTTGGACTGCTTATGGCTACTGGGTTCTATGGGGGGCATGGAACAGCTGTAGCCGTTGGGAATGTCCTTGAGGGAATGGGAATCGAAAACATGACAGATATTGCAAATACATTCGCTACCATAGGTATAGTCGGGGGTATTCTTCTTGGAATGGTTATAATTAACTGGGGAGCCCGTAAGAACTATACTCATTACGTTACTGACCCCAAAGATCTTCCAATAGAATTTAGAACAGGAATAATTCCAGTTGAAAAACAGCGTCCGGCTGGAAGAGTCACAATATCTTCAATTAGCGTAGATCCACTTGCATTCCATGTAGGAATAGTCCTTATAGCTTCAATTGCTGGATACTACATGACTAAAATCATAGAAGTAATGACGGCTAATATGGGGTATGAAATCTCGATTCCAGCTTTTTGTACAGCTCTTCTCTGCGGATTTGTAATTAATATGATTCTAAACAAAACAAATGCACATAAATATATCGACCGCCACTCAATTCAAAGAGTACAAGGTGGGGCAACTGATTTCCTCATGATTTCAGGAATTGGATCGCTGAATCTTGCAGTTGTAATGGACTATGCAGTACCTATAATTGTGCTTTCGTTAGTTGGTTTTGGATGCTGTTGGTTCTGGTTTATGATTGTTGGAGCAAAAACTTCTTCTTTTGACTGGTTCGAGCGTAATATGATGACCTGGGGGCATGGAACTGGAGTAGTTGCCACAGGCGTCCTACTTTCAAGAACAGTTGATCCTGATATGAAATCCCGTTCGATAGAGGACACTGGACTTGCAGACCTTTACAATAGACCACTTGTCATAGGACTTCAGGTTGTTCCACCGATGATTATGAGCATGATGGCGGGAGGAGCACATATAGTAACTTGGGGTATTTTCGCAATACTTGCGGTAATGTGGATACTTGCCTGGAAATCTGGATGGTGGGTGCCATCAAGAAAACCAATGGTTTACAAAGAATCCACAAAAAGCAAGGTAGCTTAATAATAAAAGAAAAGTAGTGAAAAAAAGTTAAAGGATACAAACTTTGCCTGTATAAGACAAAAAAATTAACATTGGGTGGTAAACTGCTTATCAAGTTATAATATGACTTTTTAAATTACAGGATGTTATGTCAATTTAGACTGACTATCCTGTAATTGCAAAGTTATGGAGGTAAAGTATGGACAATATATATACAATGGGAATCGATGTAGGTTCTACAGCGTCAAAATGTGTTATTTTGAAGAATGGAACTGAAATAATAAGTAAATCTTTGGTAGAGGTCGGAGCGGGAACAAGCGGTCCCAAACGAGCTATTGAATCAGTTTTAGAACAATGCAGTCTAAAGCAAGAAGATATGCAATATGTACTGGCAACAGGATATGGACGAAATTCCATTGACTGGATTGATTCAGAAATGAGTGAATTAAGCTGCCATGCCAAGGCTGCGTACTTTCTGTTTCCGCACGTACGTACACTTATAGATATAGGTGGGCAGGATGCAAAGGTTTTACGTATCAACGAAAATGGAATGCTTACGAATTTTGCCATGAACGACAAATGTGCAGCTGGTACAGGTCGGTTTTTAGATGTAATGGCAAGAATTATTGAGGTTAATGTAGATGATTTGGCAAAATTATCAAGTAGGTCGACTAAAATTGTAAATATTAGCTCCACATGTACAGTTTTTGCTGAATCAGAGGTCATATCTCAGCTGGCTCATAATGAAAACATATTTGATATTGTCAGAGGTATTCATAAATCTGTAGCTGGAAGAGTAGCAGGGCTTGCAAAACGTGTGGGACTTGAAGATAAAATAGTAATGTCGGGTGGTGTAGCCAGGAATGAAGGGGTCGTGATTGCACTTGAAGAAGAATTAGGTAATAAAATAGAAGTTTCACCACTTGCACAATATGCAGGGGCTCTTGGCGCATCCTTGTTTGCATATGAGAAGTACAAGAAGCAGGTTCATGCAGATAACATTGCAAGTGGACAATAAGAAAATATAAGTAAAAAATAATAACTGTACAGGTTCATATTATATTGTTTGAAAAGGAGCATTGAACATCATGATAGAAAATCAAAAAGTAGAAGCTAAAGTAAGACTGAGGTCGGTAGTGGACAAGGTTTATCAAAATGCATGGGATGCAAAGGCAAAAGGAGAACCAGTAGGTTGGTCATCTTCGAAATTTCCGGCAGAAATTGCAGAGACGTTGGGGCTTGCAGTATGTTATCCGGAGAATCAGGCAGCAGCGATATCCGCCAAGCATGGTGGACAGAGAATGTGCGAGCATGCAGAGGCTATGGGATATGATAATGACATATGTGGATATGCAAGAATAAGCATGGCTTATGCGGCAGGCTTCGAGGCAGATGAAAAACCGATGCCTCAGCCAGATTTTGTACTTTGCTGCAATAATATCTGCAATTGTATGACAAAATGGTATGAGAACATTGCGAGGATGCATAACATACCTCTTATAATGATAGACGTCCCTTATAACAACACCGTTGAAGTTAATAATGATTATGTTTCCTACGTCCGCGGGCAGTTTGATGATGCAATAAGTCAGCTTGAAGAAATCAGCGGACGCAAGCTCGATAAGAAGAAATTTGAAAAAGTGTGTGAATACTCAAACCGCACAGCAAAAGCATGGTTAAAGGTATGTTCGTTCTGCCAGCATGAACCATCTCCATTTGCAGGGTTTGATCTTTTCAATCATATGGCAGTAGTTGTAACGGCAAGATGTAAAATTGAAGCAGCAGAAGCATTTGAGCAACTTGCAGAAGAGCTTGAGGATAATGTTAAAACTGGAAAATCTACTTGGAAATATGAAGAAAGACATAGAATTATGTTTGAGGGAATTCCTTGTTGGCCGCAGCTTCAGGCACTGTTTAAGCCGCTTAAAGAAAAAGGAATTAATACGACTGCAGTTGTTTACGCTCCTGCATTTGGGTTTGTATACAATAATCTTGACGAGCTGATGAAAGCTTACTGCAAAGCTCCAAATTCAATATGTCTTGAGAATGGGGTAGAATGGAGAGAAACTATTTGCCGCGAGAATCATGTTGATGGAATACTGGTACACTACAATAGAAGCTGCAAGCCATGGAGCGGTTATATGCCAGAAATGGAAAGACGATTCCGTAAAGACCTTGGAATACCGGTTGTAGGTTTTGACGGAGATCAGGCAGATCCAAGAAATTTTTCGGAAGCACAGTATGGAACGCGAGTTCAGGGACTTTACGAAATAATGGAAGATTATGCTACAAACAAAGGAGAAAATAAAAATGAGTAGAATAGATGAGCTTTTAAATCAATTTAGCGAAATAGTGAGCAGTCCTAAGAAACAGTTGGATCGATATATAAGTGAAGGAAAAAAGACTATAGGATGTTTTCCTTATTATGTTCCTGAGGAAATTGTCCATGCTGCAGATATGGTGCCTTTCGGCCTTTGGGGGAAGACTGGCGGAACGATAAATGCAGCTAAAGAGTACTTTGCTGCCTTTTACTGTACAATTGCGCAGCTTAATCTGGAGATGGGACTTAATGGATCGCTTGATGGCCTTTCAGGGGTAATAGCGCCGTCTATGTGTGATACGCTCAGACCTTTTACGCAAAATTTCAAAGTGGCCTGCCCAAGTATTCCATTCATGTTTCTTGCACATCCACAAAACAGAAGAAAAGAGTACGGAATAACTTTTACGATTGCTCAATATTCCACAGTCAGGAAAAAACTTGAAGAGATAGGCGGAAAGGCAATTTTAGATGAAAATATTCAAAAATCAATAAAGGTTTACAATGAAAGTAGAAGTTCACGTCGGAAATTTGTCGAGCTTGCAGGAAAACATCCAGAGCTAATTTCTCCAAAAATGCGTAATGCGGTACTCAAGAGTGCTTATTTCATTTTAAAACAGGAACATACAATTTTAATTAATGAATTGAATGAAATTCTTGAAGCTGCTCCGGTTGTTAAGTGGAAAGGAAGAAAGGTTGTGACCTCGGGAATAGTTCTAGACAGCCCGTCTCTGCTGCAGATATTTGAGAATAATAATATTGCAATAGTTGCAGATGACATAGCACATGAGTCTCGTGCGGTAAGAGTTGATGCTCCAGAAGACGAATCAGATCCAATGAGAGCGCTTGCAATTCAGTTTGCAAATCAAGATTACGACACATTGCTTTACGACCCAGAAATTAACAAGCGTCCAGGATTTATAGTGGATAAGGTAAAGTCAAGTGGAGCTCAGGGAGTCATAATAATGATGATGCAGTTTTGTGATCCAGAAGAAATAGAATTTCCATCACTTAAAAAGGGACTTGAAGATGCAGGGATACCTTATGTGAAAATTGGAATGGATCAGCAAATGACTAACTTTGGTCAGGCCGCAACATCGCTTCAGGCATTCGTTGATGTATTAAATTTATAATAATTCAGACGGGGAATTCTGATTTGAAAAACCGAAAAATAAATCGAGAACAAAAAAACAAGCATGGATTTTTTCTTCCAGAGCTTGTTTTTTATGTTAAATACATATGAAGCTGATGTTTATCTAAGATGAGCAAGAGGCGATGAATATCCCATTGTAGATGAAAGTTCAGCCGCATGTTTTTTTACTGTTTTTTTAAGTTTTTCCATATGAGCTTCATTATTAATTCTTGAATCGGGAAATATTATTCCGATGGATGCCTTGATTTTTCCGTCAGAACCATATACTGGAGCTCCAATGCCAACGGAACCTTCAATATAATCCCCGAATGAAACTGATACGCCGTCAGTTCTTATTTTAACTATATCCTGATAAAGTTTTTGAGATGTTATTTTGGGTTCTGAAGTGTCTTCAGGTAAAGCATTTTTTATATAGTCATCTACAAATTCATCTGTCTGGAAGGCTAATAATACTTTTCGCGTTGCTCCACAGTGCAGATAGCGCTCATAACCAAGCGGATCTACGACCTTGAAAGGGCTGGAACCTTCAGATTTTTCCAATATGAGGCCTTTATAGCCGGAAGAAATTATGAAAAAGGAATCTTCGTGAGTAATTGAAGACAGACTCTTAAGTATGGGTAAAACATTATCTTGGAGTCTCAAATTATTTTTTGCAACAATTCCAAGTGGAATAACTGCAGATCCGAGTTTATAGGTGTGGGCTCTCTCATCTTTTACCACATATTTGTATTTGCATAGTGTTTCCAAAATGCGGTGCAGGGTGCTAGGTGGAAGTTGAAGATTTTCGGATAGCTGGGCTATAGAAAAATCCCGGTTAATTTCTTTTAGTGCTTCAAGTACCCTTAATGCACGCTCTAGACTTTGTATCATTTATTTTATCTCCTTCGTAGATTTATTAGAACTATATTGTTTATTGTTTATTGATTATTTTAGAGTATATTATATTTTAAACTCTTATTCTATTTTAATCTATTTAATCTGAAAAATCAATGTAAAAAATAGCATGAATGCCTCTTGATACCATTGATTAGGAAATTAAATATTTGGGTAAAATTAAAAGATGATATTTGGATTTTTATAATTGTCAAGACAGAAATTTATGGAGGTGTACATGAAAAAGAAATCTAATGTTCGCTGGATAAGTCAGACTTTCTTCTTTGCATTGATTGCGCTAATCAGTTTTAACCGCTATTTGATAGAAACTGGTAGAGAGCTGCCTTTTATAGGTTCGGCATCTTTGCATTCAATATGTCCTTTTGGCGGAGTGGCCGCTTTTACAGCCTTAATTAAGTACGATGTTATAATTCCCAAAATCCACACTTCGACATTTTCGTTTCTTGCCATCATTCTATTGCTTGGACTCATATTTGGACCCGTAGTTTGTAGTTATATGTGTCCTCTTGGTTCTGTTCAGGAATGGTTTGGAAATCTCGGGAAAAAACTTTTAAAGAAGCGATATAATCATATTGTTCCGGATAAGCTTGATAGAATACTGCGATATTTAAGATATGGAGTTCTATTTTTTGTCGTATATATGACTACTACTTCTTTGAAACTGGTTTTTGAAGAAATAGATCCATATTTTGCGCTTTTTAACTTTTGGTCAGATAAGGCAGCTATGGGAGGCTTGGTTGTGTTGGGAGGGACTCTTTTATTATCACTGTTTGTTGAAAGACCCTGGTGCAAGTATGCTTGCCCGTTTGGAGCATTGATTGGACTTACAAATTTCTTCAGTATTTTCAAGATAAGAAGAAACCTCAACAGTTGCATCGACTGCAAAAAGTGCGATAAGATCTGTCCTATGAATATAACAATATCAGATAAAAATACTGTCATGGACCATCAATGCATACGCTGTGGCCAATGCACATCTGAAATTGCGTGCCCAGTATCTTCGACGGTAGAGCTTAAAGTTAAAAATTACAGGGAGGTAACTCATGAAGAGTAGAATGCTTTTTATAATGATACTTCTAATTACTTTTGGAGGGATATATGTTGCAGACATACTTGGTTTTTGGCAGACGGAGTCGACAAAAGTAGCTTCAATCATTGAGGAGGGAGATTACAAGGGGCTAGCAAACCCAGAAGATATAAGAGGTTCGTATACATTTTTGGATATTGAAAATTCTTATGGAATAGATTCGTCGATTTTAGCCAAGGCATTCAACATTAAGACTGATAATCCAGATACTGTGAAAACTATGGAAATTGAGGAAGCATATTCATATTTAGGGGATGAACTTGAAATTGGAACAGGTTCAGTAAGGTTATTCGTAGCTATCTATACTGGCGTGCCCTATACTGCTGCCGAAAATATTCCAAGCACAGCAGTAAGCGTTTTAAAAGATTCTGGGAAATGGAGTGATACTTTGCAAGGCGAACTTGCAGAGTATATAATTCAGGTAGAAGCTGTCCAAACTGAGGCTGTATTGCCATCAAAAGATGACTCGAGTGAACAACACGAAGCATCTGAAGGCGTTACCGGAAAAACCACTGTAAAAGAAGTTATCGCAATGGGAATCACCTTGGAAGAATTGGAATCAATTATAGGTGCAAAAATTGAAAATCAAAATCTTCCTGTAAAAGATGTGTGTGACCAGAACGGTCTTTCTTTTCCAACTGTAAAAGGTGACATATCAAAAATTCTGGAAGACAAGTAAATCAGAACTACAGATATATTGCCTTCGTAAAACAGAGCTTTGATTGGGCGTACCTTTTAGTGGAGTTTTTTATTGCTGTAGCGTTGGCCTGCAAACTACAAAAAGGGAGACAATAGTACCGTCATAAGCTCTTATTTTATTGTTAGAATCGATTGGTAAACATTCTCACTATCTAGCACAACTTATATGATGTTATCCGCTGTTCATAGGCTCAAGTAGTTGCAAAATCAGGATTGCTGGCAAACGTTTTTCAGGTCTGCCTAATTTCTACTCAATTAAAAATTTATTCTGAAAATTAAAAAAATGTGTTGACACAGAGAATAAACTGATATAAAATATGTCTTAATATAAAAACAAAGAAATTTTAACGAAGGAGATCGTATCATGCATAAACTTACTGTAAAGAGACTGGTAGAACAATTTAATTATTACGTTAGCTTTAGCTTTAGCTTTTACTTTTATAGCTACAGCTTTTTGTTCTATAAAAAAATAGGAATCCCTTTATGATGAGAAATTAAGATACGTGTTTCGCTTTACCCAAAGGACATGTAAATTATCTGTATACTAAACAGGCTCATATAATGAGTCTGTTTTTTTTATTACTTAAATTCAGGAGGAAATCAAATGATAGTCATAATTAAGGCAGGCACATCGCAGGATACGATTGAAGGAATAAAAGCAAAGCTGGAAGCGAAAGGTGTGGGGGTTGATGTTATAAATGGAACAGATAAGACGGTTCTGTGCATAGTTGGAGATACGAGAGCGGTTGATATCAAGGCGATAAAATCATTCCCCGAAGTCGATGATGTGCTTACGATACTGGAACCTTACAAGAAGGCAAACAGGCTGATGCATCCGGAAAATACGGTTGTTGATGTCAACGGCAGACTTATTGGCGGGAAGAAAATAGCGGTAATTGCGGGACCTTGTTCAGTAGAGAGCGAGGATCAGATTGTGGGCATCGCAGAAAGTATCTTAAGTTCAGGCGCAGGATTTCTAAGAGGCGGGGCGTTCAAACCAAGAACATCGCCATATTCATTCCAGGGTCTTGGAGCAAATGGGTTGGATCTGCTTTCAAAGGCCAGAGCAAAAACCAGGCTTCCTGTAGTCAGTGAGCTGATGTCCGCAGACATGCTGGAAAAATTTGTAGAAGAAGTAGATATAATTCAAATTGGTGCAAGAAACATGCAAAATTTCGATTTACTTAAGGAAGTCGGTAGAATCAAGAAGCCGATTCTTCTTAAACGTGGCCAGTCGGCAACCATAGAGGAGTGGTTGATGTCAGCGGAGTATATAATGGCGGGAGGCAATAATGATATAATTCTTTGCGAAAGAGGAATCAGGACTTTCGAAACAAGCACCAGAAACACGCTGGACCTGAGCGCAATACCGGTTATCAAGAAACTGAGCCATCTTCCTGTAATAGTCGATCCAAGTCATGCTACGGGAGCATGGTGGATGGTTGAATCTCTTTCAAGAGCGGCAATCGCAGTCGGAGCGGACGGACTTATAATTGAAGTTCATAATGACCCTGCAAATGCTCTTTGTGATGGAGCCCAGTCAATCAAACCTGAAAAATTTGATGATCTTATGAAATCCTTGAAGGGCATCGCCCTGGCAGTTGGAAGAGAGATGTAGGAGGCGTTATTTTGGACATCAGTGACTTTAATATAACAATAGTTGGGCTGGGGCTTCTTGGCGGCTCGATGGCAATGGCGCTTAAGGAATTGAAACCCAGGAACCTATGGGCAGTTGATAATGATGAGTCTGCAATTGAATTTGCTGAAAAATCTAGTATAATAAGTAAGGGGTATATAAATTCGAAAATCCCGCTTGAAGACTCCGATATTGTAATTATTTGCCTGTATCCCAATCAAATTGTGAAATATATAAAAGGCAATATGAATTTTTTTAAAAAGGGTGCTATAATTACTGATATAGCAGGTATAAAATCAGGAATTGTAAAGGAAATCAATGATATCAAAGGCAAGAATTTCGAATTCATAAGCGGACATCCCATGGCGGGAAACGAGCATAAGGGTATACGATATTCAAATAAGGAAATGTTTAAGAATGCAAACTATATAATAACGCCTTCAGGCGACAATAAAGAAGAAAATATCGAGT
>JBATTG010000137.1:0-8975 GCA_049670425.1 Proteocatella sp. | reverse complement strand
GAACAACAAATGCATTATCGAAAGTTACTGAAACAATTCCCCTCATGTTTCCTTCTTCTGATAACTTTCTTACTCTAACATCTGTAATTTGCATAGTCATTACTCTCCTTCTGCTATGTATTATCGTTTAACTAAAACTGATTATTTCTAGTTTACTATAAATTTTATACATATGCAATAAAAATAAGGTAATTTTCTGAATATTTTTTATTTTTTTGAAACGCATCAGGAAAACGTTTTTTCTAGCGCGATAATATTATTTAAATCTATCTATAAAGTTTTTACTTATTTCAATCTCTATATCATCATCCGATTTTTTCAGGGTCATTAAAGAAAAATAACCAGCTGCACTTTTTTCACACTCTAGTTCTATAAAGACTGCTCTGTCCAAAACTTGTGCATCAAACTCTTTCATGAGATCTTCCATTCCTTTTAAAGTACCTCCAGCTCTCATAAAATCATCGACAAGTATTACTTTTGATCCCTGCTTAATAGCTCTTCGAGGCAGATTCATACTCTGTATTTTCCCGCTTGTACTTGACAGATAATTTATAGCAAGTGAAGGCCCCTCCGTTATTCTCGCATTTTTTCTTACTATTATAAGTGGCAGATTCATAGCTTTTGCTGTCATCATTGCAATAGGTATTCCTTTTGCTTCTATTGTAACGACATAATTTGCTTCCTTATAGTCAATTACTGTAGCAAACAGTTCACCAACGCTTTTTGCAATATCTGGACTCGATATCAGGTCGTTCATATACAAAAATCCACCAACAAGTTTTCTCTCTGGATTGACAATTTTTTTACACATTTCTTCAATTTCTGCAATAGACTGTTCCTTCGTAAACATGGGAATAAACTTAATCCCACCAGAAGCTCCGGATATAGTTATAACTTTACCTAATTCCATCTTTTCAAATACATTCTTTACTACCGATATATCTTCACTTAAAGTGGATTTTGCTGTATCAAATTTTTCTGTAAAATAACCTAGTGTAAATATTTTATTAGGATTGTCCGAAAGTACTTTCACTATCGCACCTATTCTTTCACTTTTTCTTAACTTCATCGTGTATCCTTCCATATAAAATTCGTGTATATCCGTATATTATTATAATATATCGAGCAAAACATTTCAATAAAAATTATCTAATATTCGTATTTTTATTTTAAATAAGCTCTCAAAAGTCATTTGTTTGACGAATAAATTCAAATTATATGATATCTTAGAATATAATTCCACCCTCCACTTCTCTTAAAACGCCTATAACTCATAGAACTTTTCTATGACATTCATTAATTAGGATTATAGGTCTAATTTCACAAATAATTCGCTTTTAGTGTTATAATGTTGTCTATATAAAATTATTAAGAGGTGAATTATGGATTTCAAACAATTAGAAAGTTTTATTACTATAGCTAAATATAATAGTTTTTCAAAAGCAGCTCGTGAACTGTACCTTACACAGCCTACATTATCTAATCACATCCAAAATTTAGAGAATGAATTAGGGCTACTCCTCTTTGACCGAAAAGGGAAGACAATTGAACTTACATCTGCTGGCAAAATTTTTAAAGATCATGCCATTGAAATTATAAAGAAAAGAGACAGCGCCGTCTTTACGATAAACGATATAATAGGCAAGTTCGATGGCATTTTAGAATTGCCTTCGAGTTCTGTACCTGAAGAATATGTATTACCCGATATAATAGCAGATTTTTCAAATGAATATCCTGGAATAAAATTTAAAATACATCACTTGGACTCCCAGGATGTCCTGGAATCTATAAGCGACAATAAATATTCCATGGGATTTATCGGTTCAAAGCCGAGTAATGATTTTGAATCTATAAAAGTATTTGAAGATAATATGGTCCTGATTGGTCCTAAAATCAATGGAGTATCCAAAGATACCATATCTTTCGAAAAAATATTAGATTTACCACTCATAATGAGGGAAGAAGGTTCTGGAAGCGGTAAAATTTTCTCAAAAGAACTTTCAAACCGAAAAAAATCCATTTCCGATCTTAACATAGTAGTTGTCACTGAAAATTTCAGTGTTGCAAAAAGCCTTGTTTCCAAAAATGTCGGATATGCTTTTATACCTTCAAGCTCGGCTAAAAGTATATCCAAAGAAAGTAACATATGCATATATGATATTTCCGATTTCAATACAATCAGGGCTTTTTATTTCATAGTTCAGAAAAAATCCGTACTCACACCAATAGAGATTAAATTTTTAGATTTTATAACAAGTAGATTCAAATAAACATCATACACAATCTTATTATGGTTATCAGCCTGGATTACGTATAATTTTTCATTCAAAAACCCCTCTGCAAGTGATTATGCAGAGGGGTTTTTCGTATAAATTAATTAGTACCTAGTTTCTTTATTTGTTTTTTTCTTACATTTTTATTTATCAAAACCCATATTGGACTTGCTATGAAAATTGATGAATATACTCCCACTGAAATGCCGGCAATAAGAGGCAATGTAAATTCTTTTATAGAATCTACCCCCATGACATAAAGTGCTATTATCGCTAAAAGAGTTGTTAAAGACGTATTTATTGACCTTGCAATGGTCTGATTTATTGAAAGATCTGCGACATCTTCATGAGAATCTCTTCTGGCGCCTCTCATATTTTCCCTTATTCTGTCAAATACAACAATGGTGTCATTTATTGAATATCCTACAACCGTAAGCATAGCTGCTACAAACGGACTGTTCAGCGGAATCCTGAATATCGAGTATACTGAAACCACAATAAGAACATCATGTATCAGCGCAATTATAGCTGCAATACCAAATTCCAGCTTAAATCGCAAGGAAATATAAACCAGCATGGCCAACGTCGCTATGATCACAGATATAAACGCCTTGCTCTTTATTTCCTTACCAATTGCAGGCCCAAACTGCTCCGATTTAACTAAATCTTTACTTGACAGATTGTATTCGCTCGCAAACTGTCCGAAGAGTTCAGTTCGTTTTTCATTGTTCAAGTCCTCAGTAGTCTTTAACTGTATTCCCTCTTTATTTTCACCAATATAATTTATTTGAGTATTTTTATCAAAGCCATCTGTTATTGCCCTTATGTCTTCGGTAGAAACATACTTATTCATATTTATCTCAATTAGCGTTCCACCGGTAAAATCAATACCATAGTTAAAGCCTCGGATACCTGCAAGAGCTAAACCAATTATTATTATTACTAACGATATTGAAAAATTTATTTTGTAATTCTTAATTATCTTAAAATCTTTTCTAATTTTCATTGATTAATCCTCCTGAACACCAAAATATTTTTTATCCCCAATTGCAAATCCATTTACCATGTTCTTTAGGATTATTTTGGTAATTACCAGAGCTGTAAACATTGAAGCCACAATACCAATCATCAGTGTTATTGCAAATCCTTTTATCTGGCCCGTTCCAAAATAATAAAGAACCATTCCGGCAATAAGTGTTGTTATCTGAGAATCTAAAATAGTTGACATTGCCTTTTTAAATCCCGAATCTATTGCTACTCTTACAGACTTCCTATCTTTTATCTCTTCTTTTATTCTTTCAAATATGATGACATTGGCGTCGACGGCCATACCAATAGAAAGGATAAGTGCCGCGATTCCCGGCAGTGTAAGTGTCACACCTATAAGCTGATATATATATGCCACTATGACCATATATGCAGAAAGTGCAATTGTTGCTGCAATTCCTGGAATTTTATAGAAGAATATCATGAAGAGCATTACTAAGGCAATACCTATCATGGCACCTTTTACACTTCTAGCCAGGGCATCTTCTCCAAGAGTTGCAGTAACTATTGAACTCTGAACTTCCGTAAAGTTTACTGGAAGCGCCCCTCCTCTTATCAAGTTTGCAAGCTCCGATGCACTCTCAATAGTGAAGTTACCTGAAATTGTAGCATTTCCATCAGGTATTGCAACGTTTACTGTTGGACTTGAAATTACTTCTTTATCCAAAACTATCAATAGCGGTTCCTGGTTTACAGCCAGTTTCGCCGTTGCTTCTGCAAACTTCGCAACTCCCTCTGGCGTAAATTTCAATGAAACTACTGGCATATTATCTTTTTGACCAATTAACACCTTCGCATCTATAACATCCGCACCAGTTACCACTACTTCCTGATTCATTGTTATAAACTGCAATTGCGCTGTTTTTCCGATAGTGCTGAGGGCCTGCTGTGCATCTTCAACACCAGGAAGCTCTATTCTTATTCTTTTTTCGCCTTCTCTTACAATAAGCGGTTCTGTAAGACCCATTGAATCTATTCTTTTTCGAAATACTGCTATCGTCTGATCCATAAGATCATCAAGTTCAGTTCCAGTTACATCAGTTTCTGCCTCATATAAAACAAAAACGCCACCTTTTAAATCCAATCCCTGCTTTATTTTAGAACCCACACTCGGAATTTCTAAACTTCCTATATTTACTCCTGCAAAAGCAGTGTATGCAAAAACTGCTATTATAATAAATACAAGAAAAAAAATCGATTTGCTTTTTGAATTTTTCATAAAGACTCCTTACTTTATATATTTTTTTGATTTCTCCACATAACCTACAGCCGATTCAGTAATTCCAAGTATTTCATCTTCAGTTAATTCTCGAATTACCTTACCTGGTCTTCCTACCACTAAAACACCCGATGGTATCTCTTTTCCCATAGGAATAAGCGAACCTGCTCCAATAATAGTATTTTTGCCTATTCTGGCGCCATCCATGACAATCGACCCCATTCCTACCAAAACATTATCTTCTATTGTAGCTCCGTGAATTATACATCCATGGCCTACCGTAACAAAATCGCCTATCCATACTGGCGTTGTATCATCCACATGAATAATCGTCAGATCTTGAATATTCGTGCTTTTGCCAATATATATTCTTTCGTTATCGGCTCTTACACAGGCTCCAAACCATATGTTTGCATCGTCACTGACAGTGGCGGAACCGATAACGACCGCATTAGATGCACAAAATGCACTATTGGATATCTGCGGACTGTTTCCTGAAAAATCCATAATCAAAATTACTACCTCCCATTAAATTAATCTTTATTATTTTATTATTTAAAAGTATTATTCCAAAAAAATCTTCTACTTGCAAAAGCAGAAGATTTTGATTTAAATTTAATTTTGGGTATTTAATCTTCTTTAGAATTGATAAGTTTTCCAATTGCCCACTTTTCAACTGTAAGTTTTGTTTTATCCGCTCCCACTTCAACGGTAATAACTTCTTCAGTAACTTTTAAAACTTTTCCTACAATACCGCCGATAGTAACTACTTCATCACCAATTTTAAGTGATCCCCTCATTGCTTTTATAGCTTTATCTCTTTTCTGCTGAGGTCTTATCAGTATGAAATAAAAGACAGCTAGAAAACCTAAAGGTATTACAAGATTTACAATTTGTTGTGCTCCCATTATTTTCCTCCTTAAGAATGATACTTCTTTATAAATGATACTACATTTTCATGTATAAATCTATATTTTTCCAACTTTTCTCATCATTTTTAAATATTTAATACTGTTTCTTTACAATTTATAGCCATAACCTTCATAAAACTCTTTTCTAAAATCAAGAAGTCTGTCTGCCATTATGGCTTCTCTTACATTTTTCATAAGATTTAACAGGAAATGCAGATTATGCGTCGTTATCAATCTTGAAGCCAATATTTCATCAGCTTTTACCAGATGTCTTATATAAGCTCTTGAATAATTCCTGCAGGCATAACAATTGCAGTTAGGGTCCATCGGCGTGAAGTCTTCCTTATATGTGGCATTTCTTACAACCAGCTTGCCCTGAGATGTCATTGCCGTACCATTTCTGGCAATTCTTGTAGGCAGTACGCAATCAAACATATCTATTCCTCTTAAAACGCCCTCTATTAAGTCATCAGGACTTCCTACTCCCATAAGGTATCTAGGCTTGTCTTTAGGCATATGAGGTATTATATCTTCTAATACTTCATTCATTATATCCTTTGGCTCTCCAACAGAAAGACCTCCAATTGAGTAACCTGGAAAATCGAGTTCCATAAGTTGCATCGCAGATTCATATCTAAGATCCTTGTACATTCCACCTTGAACTATTCCAAAAAGAGCCTGATCATGAGGTCTTTGGTGAGCATCTAGTCCTCTTTTTGCCCATCTAGTAGTTCTTTGCATCGATTTTTTCACATAATCATACTCTGCAGGATAAGGTGCACATTCATCAAAACTCATTATTATATCTGCTCCCAGAGAATTCTGAATTTCAATGGCTTTTTCAGGACTTAAAAAATGTTTTGAACCGTCAATATGGGATTTAAACTCGACTCCCTCTTCTTTGATTTTTCTTAAATCACCTAAACTGAAGACCTGAAATCCACCGCTGTCTGTCAGGATGGCTCTGTCCCAGTTCATGAATTTGTGAAGTCCACCCGCTTTTTCAATGAGTTTGTGGCCTGGCCTCAGGTACAGGTGGTATGTGTTGGAAAGTATTATCCTCGCATCCATCTCCTTAAGTTCTTCTGGTGTCATCGATTTAACTGTAGCCTGCGTTCCAACTGGCATAAATATAGGAGTATCAATTACTCCATGAGGAGTATAAATCTTCCCCAATCTCGCTCCTGATTGCTTGCATGTTTTTATTAATTCATATCTTATTGCTGACATCTTTTCTCCTTAATAATTAATATCTTTTATATCATTTTAGTGGATAAACATTGCATCCCCAAAACTAAAAAATCTGTATTCTTCTTCCACTGCTACTTTATACGCATTTAGTATCTTGTCTTTATCCGAAAATGCCGATATTAACATTATAAGTGTTGATTCTGGGAGGTGGAAATTAGTAACAATCGAATCCACCATCTGAAATTGATAAGGAGGATAGATAAATATACTCGTATCCCCTTCAAGCTTTTGAAGTCTTCCATTTTCTGCAGCAGCTTCTATAGTCCTAACGCTGGTAGTCCCCACGCAGGTTATATTTTTGCCCTGTTCTTTTGCATGGTTTATTCTTTGGGCAACATCTTCTTCTATTTTATAGTATTCACTGTGCATGACGTGATTTTCAACATCTTCAACCGATACTGTTTTAAAAGTTCCCAGTCCCACATGAAGTGTTACATATTCGATTTGAACCCCTCTTTTTTCAAGAGTTTCCAATATTTCTTTTGTAAAGTGAAGTCCTGCCGTTGGCGCTGCAGAAGAACCCTTTATCTGAGAATACACCGTCTGATATCTCTCCTGATCAGACAATTTTTCCTTGATATAAGGCGGAAGCGGCATGGTACCAATCTCTTCGATTATCTCTTCAAATACCCCTTCGTATTCAAACTCCAGATTTCTCATTCCTGATTCAAGTTCTTCAATTACTCTTGCTCTTAATTTTTCACAAAATACTACAACCGCACCCAGTCTGAGGCGTTTTGCGGGTTTTGCCATTACTTCCCAGGTTTTAAGATTTAATCTTTTAGTAAGCAAAATTTCAATCTTAGCTCCGGTTTCTTCTTTTATTCCATATAACCTTGCTGGCAGTACTCTTGTATTATTAAGTACAAGTACATCATTTTCACTAAAGTCCTTTACAATATCTTCAAATATTCTATGCTTTAGTTCTCCAGTTTTTTTATCAAAATCCATAAGTTTTGATTTGCCTCTGTCCTGTAGCGGAATCTGTGCAATTCTCTCATTCGGTAAATCGTAATAAAAATCTTTTGTATTCACTTTTTCCATCCAATCCTTTGATATCCAAGGGTCTTATATAGACACCCCTTTAAAATAATGTTTTATTATATCTTCAAAACCATAGCCTTTTTTTGCCATGCCATTGGCACCATATTGGCTTAACCCAATTCCATGGCCATTTCCTTTTCCGCTGAAAACAAAGGTTCCCCCGGAAATAAATTTCTGAGATGAATCCATGACTCTTGCATCCACAAAACGGTTCAGCTTATCGAACTTATTGTTTAAATTTGAATTTGAAATTACCGCTTTAGAGCCTCCAATTACAGAACCTGAATTTACAGAACTACCCGAGTCTTTAAGCGTAAAATAAGTACTCTTGAATTGCGAAGAGCCTAAAGCAGATCTTATAGCATCTTTTTCCAGAGTGTGCATCCCCTTGGTCCCCAGAACCCCAAGCTGCATGACTCTTGAGTTTTCAGACAGTTTCAAAATCTTCACTCCCACAATACTTCCAATATCAATATTCTTTTTTAAAAGCGACGCTCTGATTTCCTCAGCACTCAGTCTGACTTCCCAGCTGTCATAAGGGCTTCCCAAGGAATATTCATCCTCGACGCCAACCATATAGTCGAGGCCATAATTCCACATATTTCCTATAGATTCAGTTCTTCCACCACTGCTTGCATGAAAATACCCCTCGGCTGGCTTTCCATCATACATCATTACGAAATTTTCAGTTTCATCGACGCTCTCGTTAGTTTTTGCCTGCTCCGCCCCATATCCACCATACATCTGGCAGTGGGTAGTAGCACAAACGTTAAAACCGTCACTTCTATGTTTGTTGTAATTTGTTATTGTATAACTTTTTGCAACTACAGCCTGTGCCTTAAGCGCCTCTATCTCCCAGCTCGAAACCATTTCTTTAGGAATGACTCCATAGAGATAATCCTGCATCCCAAGCTCATTTATTGCATGCAGCTTTGAAGCTTTGACATACAGGTTGATTTTCCCTCTATATTTGATATTCTCCAGCTGCGTTGCAACATCATCCGATTTTATATACATATTTTGAGACCCGTCAATTACTATGTTTCTTCCATCACCTAGAACCAGTAAAACCTTACCGCCTTCGCTGATTTCATCAAGGCCGTTTTCAGATTTAAAGCTGCCATAATAATATTTGCCATCTTTGTAACAGACAAGCCCTTCGCTTCCATATGTTTCAGACATAATTTCAGCCTCTGAATAGGAACTGCATCCTGACGAGGAAATATATAC
>JBATTG010000136.1:0-12985 GCA_049670425.1 Proteocatella sp. | reverse complement strand
TGCTTAGTTGTCACACAAAACAACCGCAGGAACTGTGGAGATAGCTTGGTAAATTAGCGAACATTGGTTTCCCTACCCAAGAATCCCCCACCTCTATAGGTGGTGGGAGCGTTCAAATCCAATGCCTATAATGAATATCAAGAAAGGAAAAATATCATGAAATCAAAATCTACGATTCTTGTAGCTGCTCTAATTGTTCTGCTGGTTATGCCCATAAACAACATTTTTGCATCTTCACCAATTGAACTCGATATAAAGCCATCTCAAATTCCACAAGACAATACTTATCATATGAAAAATAGCAGCCCACTTTTCATCGAGCTAAATAAAGTGCGCATTAATATCGGAGATTCAATAACAGAAGTTGTTAAAATTTTAGGCGAACCAAGTCGGATAGAGCCTAGTGGATTTGATTTTGACTGGCATGTTTATAATTCTGATTATAGGCGTTTTATCATGGTTGGAGTAAAAGACGGATTTGTTGAAGGACTTTATACAAATGCCAGAAATTTCAAGTCCAATGTAGCTTCCTATGGAAATATAAATATCGTATCAAGCCACCCATATGTTAAGCTTTATTTCGATTCCAACGAAAACAACAAGGTCATTGCGATTCTGATTACTAAGTCCGAACCTGACCATGCAAGCATCCACAATGAAGCCTTTTTCAAAGCACAGGAGCTTCAAATTTTCGATGCTACAAATACCTTCAGAGTGAATTATTGCCTTAGTCCTCTAAAATATAATAAACTCGCAGCATTAACTGCGAAAAATCACAGTAAAGATATGGCAGAGCGAAATTACATTTCTCATTTCAGTTTAAATGGTGATTCTCCTTTGCAGCGATATGTCAAACTCGGAGGAATCGTAAGTGGTTCGGGTTCTTGTTCTGGTGAAAATATTGCAGCAGGAAGGATGCTCGGAATTGATGCTTTTAATGACTGGCTGAATTCAAAAAAACATAGGGATAACATGCTTGGTAATCATGTTACGATGGGCGTTGGTTTTGCTGAAAACAGTTCAGCCAGATACAAGTATTACATGACACAGTTCTTCACCCGTTGAGCAATTTAACTTAGATGTAGAGAGCATTGAGTTTAACCGTATCGAAACCATGTTCTTTCAAATACATAAGCGAACTGTGTCCCATACCGAAATCATCCATGGCTAGCAGAATACCCATTTCTTTAAGATCATGTAGTTTTTCAAATAAGGTTGGCCCGTCAAAGAGAGTAACTCTTTCCGTGACCTCAAGCTGAATGGTCTCAGTTTCTATTTCATAAATATCCATAAGACATGCTAATGTCGAAATGAAGGCGTTATTTTTCAGCTGGCTTGCTACAATATTTACTGACATTACCGTATCGTGAATACCGCTGTCTTTTAATTTCCGCAAATCCGAACATGCCTGTTCCAGAATCCATTCTCCTAATTTGTTATTTAAATCAGCTTCTTCCGCCAGAGCAATAATTAGAGGCGGATAAATAAAACCATAGATTGGATGATTCCACCTCAAAAGCGCCTCAACCCCAAACATTAAATGCTCATCATTAATCTGAGGCTGATAATAGCGTTCGAAAGACTTATTCTCTATTGCATTTTCGATATCCTGAGATAAAAACTTAGCAACATTTCCAACTCTTTCATATCTCGACGAAAAATTAGTTTCTTTCCCTTCGCTTCAAGTTTCAGACCCTCATTTACCAGCAGTTTGAAATCAGAAATCATTCGTCTGTTTTGAATTTCTTCAGATAATTTTACAAATGGAATGTAGCACATTGTGCCAACAGGCAAACCGAAAACTACTAATTCGCTGATGTTAAATATCAATACATTGGAGCTGTCCATTGCCTTATTACTATTAACTAAACACATTGTGCCTTCTTTAAGAAGAGCAAATGTCAGAAACGTAGACATCGCAGGGAAAATTGAAGCTATCGCGTCAGTGAAAATTGAATTTGCACCTACTGTATATATTTTTTTATTCAGAAAATTAATTCCGCATAAACGAAGAAAGAAAGAAGTAGCAATTACAGACACTGCCTTCATTCGTTATATTTTTTTATAATAATTTTTTAGTTTTTCATCACATATTTCTATAATTTTACATACTTCCTCTTCAGAAAGTTTTTTGAAAATGAGATTGTTGAATTCTATCATACCTGCATCTTTGCTTCGCTTCATGAAGTGCATATCAGCAAATCTTTTGAACGGATTTGAAATTATGTTTTTTTCAACATCTTTAATCGAATAGCCGCCCTTTTGGTAAATGCTATTCTTCTTTTCTGCTGCAAGACCCCGATTTTTTCGTTCTTCATAAAAATCTGTAAAGTATGATGCAACATCAAAAAGCTTCACTCTGCCTTTTTCGTCTGAATGTTCAAGCATGGCCTTAAGCAATACTGGCTTATACGAATAACTCATATCCATTTTTTCTATGAATTCCATGAACTTCTTTGCAATATTGGCACTTGTTATAAGTTCCCATCCAAATCTTTCGGCATACATTTTTATATTTTCTTCCTTGTAATAATTGAAGCTCCTTGACTCTCCAATCGGAACAGAAATGTCTGCAACTATCTTATTTTCTCTTACATATCTATCTATCGTTTCAGACTGAACATCTACCATTCTTACAAACTCTATCTGCGAAATCATATCTTTGACTTCATTTTGCCAGCTAAAAAGGTCTATTATTTCATAGTCATCCACATTTACAGGAAGGTCTATGTACCCATCTGGCCGTTCTCCTCTTCTGTACATATCATTATCAGAATTTTTGAAATTTTGAGGTGCCATAACATATTCACCCGGTCTATATTTACCAATATCGAGCAGCCGGTGAACCGAATAAGGCATATTGAACATATTTGCATTATCCACAAAATCAAAAACAAGCAGACTTTCCTTGCTCTCATGCTTTCTGGTACCTCTGCCGAGCTGCTGCATATATATTACCTTTGACATCGTCGGTCTTGCCATAAAAAGCACCTGGGTTATTGGACTGTCCCATCCCTCATTTAATAAATCACAGGCACAAAGTACATCAATTTTTCCATTTTCATATTCATGTAAAATCCGGTTTCTAATCTCAACCCTGTCCTGACTCGAAATTGACTCTGCCCTGACCCCTCTTTCTTTTAAAATCCCCGCAATTTCAGCTGCATGGCTAATACTTGCACAAAAAATTACAGTCTTCTTTAAATTTGCATATTCAAGATACGTATCGGCAATAAGATTGTTTCTTTCCGGTATGACAAGTTTGCTCTCAAGATCCTGAGAATTGTACTTTATTCCATTTATTCTTACATCGGAAAGGTCAATATCCGTTTTTACACGTATACATCTTATAGGTGCCAGGATTCCTCTTTCTACAGCCGTTTTTAAATCCATTTTGTGAGCTACATTTTGAAAAAGTTCCAACATATTTTCTCCATCGGTTCGCTCTGGAGTAGCTGTAAGTCCAAGGGTAAACTCCGGTTTGAAGTAGCTGAATATCTGCTGATAAGTTTTCGCAGAGGCATGATGACATTCATCGACTATGATATATGTAAAATCTTCTGGTGAAAATTCCAGCAAGTTTCGGGATATGCTCTGTACAGTTGCAAATAAAATTTTGACATTAAGCTTCTTCTCACTTCCAGTGTAATATCCTCTTTCGGCTTCAGGCCATATTTCCGAGAATGTCTTTTCTGCCTGTTCTGCAAGCTTCAGGCTGTTTACAAGAAACAGTGTCCTTCCATTGACTTGCTTAGCATCAGTTGCCGCCGTCACAGTTTTTCCAACCCCAGTTGCATGGTAAAGCAGAGCTATGGAATCTCCGTTTTCTCTCAGGGTTATCAAATTGTCCACGGCTTCCTGCTGATATCCTCTGAGTTCAAATGTTTTTCCTCCCTGATTTGGAAGAAAGGAGCCTAATTCTTTTAAAAATGGTGTCTCTCCAAGAAATGTAATAAGTTCATCCTTAACCTTTTCGGGCTGCCTGTTAAGCTGATTGTATGCCCATCTGAATATTCTCCAGTCTTGATGTACAAGACTGTTCTGCTTTAGAAGGTCATCATAGTATTTGCTGTCTGAAACATACTTAGGGTTGTGGTAACTCTCCCCATCTATCTCAATTGCTATCTTCATGTCCTGATTTTCCAGGGCAAAGTCAATGCTCCTGTGATTTCCATATATATCTAAAAAAGGATACTGAATATATAAATTCTCAGCTTTTTCAGGTCCAAAGGCCTCACAAAAAAGCTCCACGAATAAATCTTCGGCCCTGCTGTTAACCTTGTACGCCTTTTGATTTCCCATATTTCACCTTTCCTGTTCAATTACCCTTAGCTCAATTTAAAAACTGTTTTATGGTTTTCGCACTCCAGCGATTACATTAATCCACTTTTCGGCTCTTTCACTCAATACATCCTCGGTTATCCATATTTCTTCAATAATAAATCCGCTCCTTTGAAGCATAAGGCTTAGACTCTCCTTCGTATAATAGGTAAAGTACCGACCATTAATATATCCTTCAAATGAACCTTCTTTAACAGATAAGTAGAAGCAGCCCTCTTTTTTAAGCGAAATATAGATTTTATCCAAAATGCTTTCCATTTCTTCCGGTGTAAGGTGGAGGAGTGAAGCGCAGGCCCATACCCCATCAAAAATTTTATAGTAATCGAGTTTGCGAAAATCAAGAACCCTGACATTTTGCTTAAGATAAATTTGCGCTAGACTTGCAATGGATTCAGAAGCATCCAAAGCTTCCACCGTGAATCCATTTTCAATAAAATATTTGCTGTCTCGGCCGGAGCCACATCCTAAATCCAGAATATATCCATTTGGTTTCATATATTTTTTAAATCGGTTTATGATACTGCTCATATCAGCTGATTTTGTTTTTTCTACATATTCCAAAGCATTTTTTTTATAATATTCAAGGGTTGTTTTCATATTTCTTGCTCCCTATTTATTTTAACAATATAATATTACATATATTTGTTTATAAGCGCTACTATGTCCTCACCATACTTGCTGCATTTTACATCACCAAATCCTGAAACTTTTCGCAGTTCTTCTACATTTAAAGGTCTTATTATTATTAAATCTTCCATATGTTTATCACTGAATATCATATATGGCTTCATATTTTCTTCCTTGCTCTTGTTCAGTCTGAAAAATTTCAATTCTTTTATCAACTCTGCTTTTTTTGTATCCTTATCTAAATCAGCCCCTGATATTTCAATACTATTATCTGATGCTTCTTCAGAATTGTTCATTATAGGAGTTTCTTCGACAATGATGCTTTCTTTTATTTTATCTGTATATTTTTTTATATAATCCACATGGTTATTTTTATGTATCCCCAAATAGAAATTAGCTAAGTCTTCCATGTTTTTTTGAGATAAACTTTCAGTTTTATTGTCGATATTAAATTTAGTTATATAGTTTACAATCTGATCTGCCCTTATTACCTGATCCTTTATGTCTTTGCTTACACCCTTCATATTCAAAACGGTTTTGGGATTTGATAGAACAACTATCGAACGATAATTATCATAAAAATATTTGTTAAAAATAGTTTTCGTAATAATATTAGTATGTTTTTTAAGTCTGATTTGCTTTATTAGTTCCAGATGTCGCTTATTTTGAGTAATAGGTGAATAAATTCCTTCTTTTATTGTATATCCTTTCACCTTGAAAGTACGAACGAAATCCCCATTATTTTTTATCTCTATATCCCCGATTAGATTTTTACATTCAATAATAAAATTTCTCTTTTGGGTTATTATAAGATAGTCAATCTGTGCAGACAGCCCCTCATCTTCAATATATAAATCGTGTAATACATACATTGGTATATGGCTATTTTTAAGTTCAAACGCAATGTTATCCTCACCGAAAATTCCATAAGACAATAAGTTAATGTCCTTTTCAACCTTAGGCTTTATATCATCCGGCATTTTATCTAAAATTTCTTTAAGTTGTTCAAGTTGTATCTTTGCACTGCTTGATTCTTTCAAAAATACCGGCCCTTTTAATTTTTCAAACATTAATACCCCCCAGTATATAAATAATTTTAGAATTATTATTTAATCCTAAAATCTAAAAAATGTCATCTTGCAAGTAGTTTACCCAACAATAAAAATCGAGGTGAATATTCATCCTCAATTATATATTTATTCATTCCCTAGTCTCCATCTTGATTCAATTATACTTTTTAATTTATAGTTTAATATATATATCAATATATTATCACAAATTTCAATTTTTTTATACGGTCAAAAAAATAACCCGAATTGCCATAACAGCAATAACAGGTTACTATTTGAAGTGAAATTTAATTTTTCAGGTGTATCATTTCCTACTTACACACTCAATACGCCACTTGGTTGTTTCAACGTATTTACATTAATAGTATTCATTCTGCAAAAATGTCTAAAGAATCTTTCTGCCAAAGCTTCGTCAGGAGTTCCTTTTTTTATTTTTGCTATATCACGAAGCAATTGAGCTGCTTGATCATTTTGGAAATAACGATGTAAACCAGAACCCCAAACTGCTGTCTCTGGATGATTTTCATTCGTATGATAATTCCAGAACAATAAAGATTTCGCCTCAGTTGGTGAAAGTTTGATTTTATACTCAGACTGTGTCGACACATAGCCGTCTTCTTTACCATTGCTTTCATAAGTCTCATCAACCAAATAAGTTGCAAATACATATCTATCTTTTTCTGTTGCTTTAGGATCACGAGTCGTCAAAACACACAGGCTGTTAGGTCTAACTCTGCTCAACTTCGTTGGTTTCCCTTTATTTACGCCAGTTTTAATCGTGCCTGAAAAAACCTTCCAATCACGCAACATTTTACTTTCGTGACATGAAAACTCATCAGTTTTAGATAAGTCACTAAGCTCTTCGCGCGGAATATCGCCTTTAAGATACTTTAAGCATTGAGAGTTTTCTGAACAACATTCAACCCTGCGCTCTACTTTAATATTATTTCGAAGTGAATCATCACTACAAACCCCTTCAAAACCCACCTGTTCTTCTGATTTTCCACCATCACAATAGTTGCATTTGAATGCTATATTTGCACAAGTATGCATTTTTTTCTTTGCCATACTCGATGCTGACTTAGTGCTGGCATGTCGCTGCTCAAGTTTGTATTGCATTTCATTTAATTTGTCTTGCTTAACGCGTTGTTTTCTCGATTCGAATTTTTCAATAAATTTTTGTATTTCATCTGCAATAATTGTATCTTTTGCTACCAGGAAACCCTTAAAAGCATCTGGGAATACAAATTTTTTCTCACCTACAGCAAACAGAATATTCAAGCAATTCTCACTTTGTTCGATTATCTTACCCTCACCATATACCTTATTTATTACAATTTGATCAATTAAATTCATAACAACATCCTCCAAATCCACACTAATCTCAAGTTTTTATCCTTAACTTGAATTACCCATACCGTTTTTTTAAGCGCATAGCTCCGAAGCATATAACGATTATAACTAATTGCACTACTTCTATTTTACTCTAAATTTTACATTAATAGTATTTTTATTTAAATTATTTCTTTTTATCTTCCTTGACAAGCAATTTCCAAACCACTATACTTTAATGTACTATTAATGACTTCGCTCGACAAAACAAGGATTTTAAGTAAAGAAAGGTAGTGTGATTTTGAAAATATTTCATCTTAGCGACCTGCATCTTGGAAAGATAGTTAACAATTTTTCTATGATTGAGGATCAAAAATATGTACTTAATCAGATATATGAACAAATAGAAATTCAAAAGCCTGATGTTGTCATTATGGCAGGAGACCTTTATGACCGCTCAGTCCCTCCCGTGCAGGCAATCGAACTTTTAAATACCGTGTTTTTTATGATTATAAAAGAACTTAACACCCCCATAATGTCCATAGCAGGCAACCATGACAGCGGTGAAAGGATAGATTTTGGAAGCATACTTTTCAAAGACAGCGCCCTTTATATAAGCGGTACTTTGAAAAAAGATATCCAAAAAATAACGCTTTACGATGAATATGGACCTGTAAATTTTTATCCCATACCATTTGCCGAGCCACCAATTGCTCGAGATATTTTTGCTGATGAAAGCATCAAGACTCACGATATAGCTATAAAAAAAATCGTAGATTCTATTGAAGTCAACCTTAATCCTGATGAAAGAAATGTCGCCATAGCCCATGGTTATGTAACATATCTAAGCAATTCCGGTGAAGATGAGTTGTTACTTGAGACCAGCGAATCTGAAAAACCCCTTTCAATTGGAGGAACTGATCATATAAATGCCTGTCATTTTGACATTTTTGACTATACTGCTCTTGGCCATCTTCATGGCCCACAAAAGGTCGGAAGTGACAAAAAAAGATATGCAGGTTCTCTTATTAAATACTCTTTTTCAGAAGTAAATCAAAAAAAAGGAATTACCATGATAGATATGACTGAAAAAAACAGTATACAGGCGCAGGTACTTCCGATTAAATTAAAACGTAATTTCAGGGTTCTTACCGGCGAACTGGAAACCATCATTGAACAAGCATCCCATGATATACACGGCAAGGAAGATTATATAAAGGCAGTGCTTACCGATACCGGCGAGCTTTTTGATCCCATGGCTAAACTTAGGAGTGTATATCCAAATGCAATGGAGCTTGTTAGAAAAGACCGTATCCGGAAACAGGATTCTGCAACAAACTCTGCTGTAAACGCCCGTGAAAAATCAAAAATCAGCTTGTTTGAAAATTTCTATGAAGAAATGACCGGCGAAAAATGTTCCGATGGTGGAATTGATATAATAACAAATATAATAGCTAAGATAGAGGAGGACCTGAAATAGTTATGAAACTTCAAAAACTAATCATAAGCGGTTTCGGTCCCTATGCCGAGAGTCAAACCCTTGACTTTGAAACTAACCTTCAAGATAAAAGCATGTTTGTAATATCTGGCAATACTGGCGCCGGCAAAACTACTATATTTGATGCCATCAATTTTGCGCTTTACGGAAGTGCCAATGGAAGTGAAAGAGAAGGCAAGTCCCTCAGGAGTGACTTTGCCAAACCAGGTACTGATACGCAGGTCGAGCTTTGGTTTTCACTTCGAAACAAGAATTATTATGTAAAGAGATCCCCTCAGTACGAGCGCCCGAAACAAAGAGGCGAAGGAACTACGAGAAAATCTGCAGCTGCTGAATTGAAGGATATAATTCTGGAAAAGACAATTACGGGCTACGGCGAAGTTACAAACGAAGTCGAAAAAATACTTGGCATAAATTCCAGCCAGTTTAAGCAGCTTGTAATGATTCCACAGGGAGAATTCAAGAAACTGCTGAATGCCGACAGCAAGGACAAAGAAAGCATCTTCAGAAAGATATTTGGAACGGAAGCCTTTGAACAGATTCAAAAGCAGATTGTGGAAAATGCCAATGTCCTGAAAAAGGAACTCGATACCCAGTATCTGTATAAGAAAAGTGCCATCAGGAAATTTAAGCACGATTGCGAAGATATAATTTTGAATGAGGCTCTAATCCAAGAATCTCCAAACTACGCCTTGATAGCTCAGAAGTTTGATGAGCTATCACAAAAAGATTTGAATTGTAGAGATAATTTGGATGAAAGTCTGGTTAAAGTGAAATCAATTTCTGCCAATATAACCAAGGAACTGCTTCAAGGCGAAGCCACCAACCTTAAATTTAAAGATTTCGAAGAAAAAACCTTTCTTTTGAGCAAGCTTTCTGCCCTAAATGGTGAATTTGATCAAAAAAAAGACAATCTGAATTCTGCAAAAAAAGCATTGGAAATAAAACCCTATGAAGACAGACATCTCGAAAAATCCAAGCTGTTCACAGTTAAGCAAGACGAGCTTAAAGCGCTGGATTTCAGAATTGAGAATTTATCTGTTTTATCGGCTGAATCTCAGGCTGAATTTGAAAATCAAAAAGCTAGAGAAGATGAAAGAACTGCTTTACAAAAAGATTTGGATAAGATTGGCACTCTAAAGGAAAAGACTGCGCAATATGAGGAGCGAAAAAAATCAATTGAAAATCTCGAGCTGGAAATCAGAGAGCTTAAAAAAAGAACTGAAAAAATCAAAGAAGCGGTTAAATCAAATGATATGGCTGCGCTCAATTCACAGGCTGAGCTTGACAAAATAAATATCCTGATATCAGAGACTGCAAAATTAGATATCGAATGCAACAACTACCGCACTATAGCCTCAAAGACGATTCCCCTTATTAAATCCATAAAGGAATATTCTGCCAACCTTCATGAACATGGGAAAACTGCCCTTGAATACGAAGCTTTAGACAAGAAATACGCTCATCTTAAGGACATTTACGACTCCCTCGATGACACCTTTAGAAGAAATCAGGCTGGGCTTCTTGCCAGGGATTTAGCCCCTGAAACTGCCTGCCCTGTATGCGGTTCTTTGGAACATCCGCTTCCTGCAATCCTTGAAAATGCAGAAATAAGTGAAGCTGCTGTCAAGAAATCAAGAGTTACTCTGGAGGAAACTCAAAAAATCAGAGAAAAAGCTTATCAAAGACTTACTGCTATGAATGAGGGACTTAAAGCCTTAAAAAACAATTCGATTATGCCTGCGCTTGAAGAACTTTTAGGAATCTCTGATTTTGAAGACATCGGCGTTACCCTTGAAGCAGCGAATGAATATAATGATTCCATTATACGAAGAGGCAAAGATTTAAAATCAAGAATCATCAGGAATACCGAAATAATCAATCAGGAACAAAATATAAAAGAAGCCAAGAAGCTTGCTGAAAATCAAAATGTCAAACTTGATGAAGAAAAAGAAGGTCTGGTTAAAACAACAGGCGAAAAGGAAGTAACGTTGTCCGCCCTGAGTGAGAATTTGAAAGCAATTGAGCTCGATTTTAATGGAGAAATAAGGACTCTTTCTCAATTAGAAGCCCAGGAAAAAACATCGGCCTCAGCCCTGAAGCTCCTTAGGGAAGCTTTTATAAAATCAGAAGAAAATTTCTCAAAAACCAAAGAAATTCTGGATATAGAATCTGGCCAGCATGCGGCTAAAAAATCCGAACTGATAAACCTCGCATCTGAAAACGCTTCTGCTAAGGATGCCTTCAACTTAAAACTTTCTGAAATCGGTTTTATTGATGAATATGACTACCGAAATAATCTGATTGATAAATCCGAAATAGAAAAACTCGAAGCCTCCATAAAAAAATTCAGCGAGGATTTGCGTGATGCTGAAGTTGCCTGCAATCAGGCAAGAAAGAATGTAGAGGGTCTTGCAGTTACAGACTTGGATGCCATAAAGCAGAGAGCTTCTGATAATAACATTCATCAACTGAGTTTGGAGAATCAAAGCAAAGAAATCTATTCCCAGATTCAAAATAACAAGGGTGTTGTTGCTGAATTTAAGAAAATAGAAAATACAATCGAAAAGCTCGAAAAAAAATTCAATGTGATTGGGGATCTGGCTAAAATAATAAGAGGCGACAACTCAAGCAAAATGAGTTTTGAGCGTTATGTCCTGGCCTCTTACTATGAGGATATCATAGATGCTGCAAACCTTAGATTCAACAAGATGTCTTCTGGCAGATTTGAACTCTCCCGAAAACAAGAAGTCGGAGATGCAAGGAAAGGCAGCGGACTCGACCTTGAAGTATTTGACAATTATACGGGAAAATCCAGAGATGTAAAGACTCTTTCTGGCGGCGAAAGTTTCAAAGCTTCCCTTTCAATGGCTCTTGGCCTTGCAGATGTTGTTCAATCATATGCCGGAGGAATTCAGCTCGATACGATGTTCATCGATGAAGGCTTTGGTACCCTTGACCCTGAATCGCTTGACAAAGCCATAGAATGTCTCATAGACCTTCAAAACGACGGCCGGCTCGTAGGCATCATCTCCCATGTTCCGGAATTAAAAGAACGAATTGGGACGAAACTTGAAGTAAGCATGACAAATAACGGCAGTAAAGCCGAGTTTATCTTAAATTAAAGCGGTCCTCATTTAATTTAAAATCCAACCCAAAATTAATTTTTGTATAGAAAAACCCATATTAGAGGCTCAAAAAGCTTCCAATATGGGTTTTATCGTTACTTCGAATATATTTTCAAATCTGAATCATCAACCTAACTTTACTCCCACGCAAGAAGCGCAAGGGTGTTTTTAACCTGAAGATATATCCCATGAGCTAGACTTTTCTCATCTGGCAAGAGACTTCCGTTATGAAGGTCTGATTCCTCAGCGCCCTTGCTTCTTACTCCAAGATCAAAAAAGCAAGATGGCACTGCCTGAGCGAAATATGAAAAATCCTCGGCCCACATGTTTGGAAATTCTTTTTCAACTACATTTTCTCTGCCAATTGCTTCAATCATAACTTCTCTGAGCTTTTTAGTTACCTTTTTATCATTTATAAGCGGTGCATAACTGTCACTGAGTATCAGTTCGCCTTCGCCCCCCATCCCCTTTGCAATATTCTCCACAATATTTTTCATTTTTTCCTTAACCTGAGTTCTCGTTTCCTCGTCAAGCGTACGTGTTATCCCTGACATTTCAACATAATCGGAGATTATATTGTCTTTTGTTCCTCCATTTATCGTCCCAATAGTAACTACGGCTGGCTGAAGAGGTGAAATGTTTCTGCTTACTACCGTCTGCATTGACATGACGACATTTGCCGCTATTATCAGGGCATCGACCCCCTTATCCGGACTTGCTCCATGTGCTGATTTTCCTTTTATTTTAATGGTAAACATATCAGAGGCTGCATACAGCTTGCCTTCTTTTATCTTTACTTTTCCAACTTCCAGAGATGGGTCTATGTGAACTCCAAGCACATAATCTACCTTTGGATTTTCAAGACATCCCGCCTCAATCATTCTTTTAGACCCTCCGGTAGTCTCTTCTGCCGGCTGAAAGAAAAGCTTCACATTTCCAGCAAGTTCAGCTTCCATATTCTTGAGTATTCTTCCCGCTCCAAGCAATAC
>JBATTG010000135.1:0-3994 GCA_049670425.1 Proteocatella sp. | reverse complement strand
CAGCCCTGTAAGATAATCATTATAACTTAAATATTCTATTTGTTTTTGCTTCTCTTTTTTATCAGTGAAATCTTTAAATACAGTCACAACTCCTGTTATGCTGCCGTTGCTGTCTTTTATTGGAGAGGAGCTTTCTTCTATAGATATTTCTTTCCCAAGTTTTGATACTAATACCGTATTGCCTCCTTGCTCCATGACAGCTCTCGTTTTCAATACTTGTTGGACAGGGTTTTCACATATGCTTCTTGAATCTTCATATAATATCTTAAATACATCTTCAAAAGGTCTTCCTAGAGCATCGTCCTTGTCCCAGCCAGTAAGATTCTCTGCCACTCGGTTCATTACCGTTATCTTGCCATTATTATCGGTTGAGATAACACCATCACCTACTGATAGCAATGTAGTTTTAAACAACTCCTTTTCTATATATATTTCATCTTCCATTTGTTTTCTTTCGGTAATGTCTTCTCCTGAACAAACAGCATAAGCAACGGTGCCATCGGCTTCAAAAACTGGAGATTTGCTAACTGCAATAAGTCTTTTTTCCCCTGAAAAATGCGGCAACCATTTTTCAGAGTAAGTTTTTTCGCCTTTGAAAACTTTTTCATTAGCTATTTTACATCGGTCTGCAACCTCTTCGGGAAATATGTCATACATGTTTTTAAAGGCTATGTCCTCCTTTTTAAAGCCACTGAATGAAGCGTGGGCTTCATTTACGGAACCATATGTATACTTGTTCCTTAGATACCACACCTGCGTATGTATATTGTCCAGAAGTATTCTTCGATTTTCAACCTCATTGTATAAATCCACCTCCGCTTTTTTACGATAAGTTATGTCGGTCATTACCGTCAGAAAATATTTTTTGCCTTGACTTTCAATTGTTTCTCCAAAAAACAAACCATAGAGTATTTGCCCATCCCTGCATTGTACTTTAAGCTCAAAATTGCTTATTTTGCCATTTCTTTTAAGTTCCTCAGAAAAATTGTCCAGTTTGTCATTTTCACAAAAAATATTCAGTTCCTTTGAAGTTTTCCCGATTACCTCATCCTTTGAATATCCTAGAATTTGTAAAAATGCATTATTTACTTCGCTCAAAGTTCGTTCGTCCACAGTACTTACTGCCATTAGTGCAGGATTATTATCGAATAATCTATTGAATTTTTGTAAAGCTTCCTGTTCTTTTGATAAATCTTTTGAAACAGCAAAAACGCATTTTTGCCCATCCCACCGTCCAAGCCATATGCGTGTCTCTACGGGAAAACATTCGCCATTCTTTGTTATCAGCGGAAAAGGACAAATATTAGTCCTGCCATAACTCGCATTATCCAATATTTCCCTGGATTCATTTTGCTTGTTTTTAGGATGAAAATCAAGCATATTCATGTTTTTCAATTCTTCACTGCTGTACCCTAGTTTTTCTGATGCTGTGCTGTTAGTAAAACAAATCTCCCCTTGCTGATTACCCACAAAAACAAGGTCATCCATAGTTTCAAAAAATACTCTGAAATTTTCTTCACTATGGCGTAGCACACTTTCCATATCAACCCTTTTTGTTATATCCCTGATAGTACAAACTATTCTTATATCAATATCAGACTCCACTGACGTCGCAGTAATCTGTGCATCAAACCAAAAACGTCCTTTGGGTAAATCCAGATAATACTCTACACGCTCAGCTTCCCCAAGTTTTATTACTTTTTCCATTCCCATTTTCATAATACCTAAAGCCGGTTCAGGAAATTCAATATCATCTACATGCTTCCCTATAACCAGCTCTGGCGGTACATAAAGCAAATCTGATTCAGGCGAATAACATTCTCTATATATAAGATTAAAATCCAACACAAAAACAAGATCCTGGATGCTCTTAATCAAAGCTGTTTTACTGGCTTCACTTTCACTAAGTGCATTAGTTGTTTTCATACGCAATAATGCGCTCAATAAAATCGAACCTAATTCAAACAGAATTTCCTGTTCATTTTCTGTATAAAAATGATGATCCTTTACTGAATCGAATCCAACAAAACCATAACACTCACCGTCCCTGACCATAGGAAATATAATTAGACTTTTTATTTTCTGCTTCTGAAGAAGTATCCTTGCTTCATCATTTTCAGGTAACGCAAAAATGTCAGGAATATGGACCATTTTCTCCACAGTATGCAAACTAATCCAATTTGCTATTATTTCCAACGGCAGATTCTGCAGATTACTTATTTGAGATTCAATCCCTTGATTGCACCATTCATGGGTATTCTTGCATATACCCTCATCAAAATTATATTCGAAAACATAAGTACGGTCTGCAGATACATACTTCCCGAACTTTTCAAGGGTATGATTAATAATGTAAGAAAAAGTTTTATTATCAATATCAATAAAATCAGCGATTGCTTTGGACAGCATCTCCTGCATTTTCGCTTTTTCGTCCGCTAATTTTTTATATTTTAAAATTTCCAATTCCTTAGCCTTCTCCATACTTATATCTCGAAATATTCCCCGGGTGCTGATAAAACCTCCAGACTCATCAAATCTGCAGTTAACATTTCCCTTGGCATATATATTTTGTCTATCTTTAGTGACAAATACAGCTTCTATTAAATCGACTTTATCCCCGGCTATAATTTTCCGAAAAACATCTCTACAATGAGCCCTCGAATCTGGGTGGATGACATCCCATAGAGTCATAGAACTTATTTCATCTCCAATATATCCAAGCTTTTCTCTCCACACTCGATTCACATATAGGAATTCACCATCTATTCCTACGCATTGAATAAGGTCAGATGCATTGTCCACAAAATCTTTATATTGCTCTTCGCTAAATTTCAAATTAGAATTCCCCATCATAACCCCTCCAAAACACGACCTTATGAAATATTTTTTCAATATAATTACGATTTCATCTATTCCGGATCTTTTTTGTTTTCTTCAACCTCAGTAAATTTAACATCTATTACTTCTTGTTTTTTCACTTTATCATTTTTTTCTTCTTCCCCAAACGCTCTCAACTGTTTTTCAATTATGCTACCTACGTATGAAAGCATTGAAAATGCGACTATAACATCTTCAAAATATCCAAATACAGGTATAAAATCAGGGACTATATCAATAGGTGATATCAGATATATCGTCATCATAAGAAGAAGAAATATTACCTGAACTTTTTTTATAAGTGAAATCTCTTTATTTGCAAAAAAAATTTTAATATTTTTCAACTTCTTTATATATTCAAAAATATCCTTTTTGTTTTTAATATTTTTCTTTGATTTCATATTCCCCCACCTTCTTTATAAATTCTAAAAATATTTAAGTGAAAATCAATTAATATAATTTCACACTCATAACTATATAATATATAATTATAATTGATATGTATACAATTTTTTATAATAAATTTGTCTTAAGCAAGAAGAATAAGAAGCACGCTTAGCACTTATTGACAATTATAAATTTTTATATTGCTATAAATTCCCAAGGAGAAAAATATAATGTTCAAACAAAGTTATAAACCCACCGATGAAAATATATGGTCAGGTCGCGCCGACAGTAAAGAAAATTTCGATGCTTTCAGATGGCATCAATGGATTAAATGCATCGACTTATCTGATGAAAAGCTTACAAAATTCAACGGAAAATTAGGTTTCTGTTTCCTTGGGTTTTGCTGTGACAAGGGCGTTGAGAATAACAAGGGCCGGATAGGTGCATCAAAAGCGCCTTACAATATAAGAAAAGCAATGGTAAATTTGCCCTGTTGGTTTAAACCAGAAGTTGAATTGTTTGACGCTGGTGATATCCTTTGCGAAGCTTACACGTTGGAACAATGCCAGGAATTCTTAGCTATCGCTGTAGAGAAGATTTTAACTTTAAATCTTTTCCCAATTATTTTAGGCGGCGGCCACGAAGTAGCTTTTGGTCACTATCGAGGACTTTCTAATCATCTGAGCAAACTTGACTCAAATACAAATATTGGAATTATAAACTTTGACGC
>JBATTG010000134.1:0-3401 GCA_049670425.1 Proteocatella sp. | reverse complement strand
ACAAAAGAAACAACGAGCATTACAACAAGCAATATGAAAATATAACCAGCACTCTGATGAATGCTGGTTATATTAGAACCTACAATTTAATTATTTTCTTTGTCTCCTTGACAAGGGATGTATCAATCTAATGCTTGACGATTTTTTTATAAACGGTAGATAGTATAAGAAACAACCTCCCTTTCGTGCTTCTTTAATGTATAATAAGAGCATGAAAGAGAAAGGGGGTGTTATCAATGAATATAATTCATAGTATTGTAATTCTAGAAATGACATTCGTTAATTTGTTTATTTCATATATTTGCTTAAAGAAGAAATATTCATCTTTTGTTACATGGACGATTTTGCTGGTTTTTACCGCTTGTTTTTTAACAGTGATGAAGTTTGTTTCTAATGTAGTCCCATCTTATGGAAATGGAAACGGTCTAATAATGCTGTTTGGTTTCCTATACATAATTCCGTTGAAATTTTTATATAATCACTCCACCAAATATATATTGACTATTATGTGTTCTGGATGGATTTATACGATGTTCGTGTTTTCTTTGTCTATAAGATTAGGATATTTATTCAATGAGGAATGGATTGATTTTTCCGTAGTTCTTTTTCAAACGTTATTTTATATTATTACACTTCGGCGCTTATTATTTTTTTTGAAAAATAAATTCGTCCACCTTATTCAAAATATTGGAGATGAAACGCTAAATCTTTTTTTAGAGATAAGTATATTATGGTTTATAACTGGTGTACTAATTAATTATACCTTTGTTAATGTTAATGGAGGAACTGCCATTTTAAAGCTAATTGACACACTGTTATTTATTCTAAGCGTATTGTTGTCTTTTAAACTATTTTATTCATTAGTTCATCTCAATAAAACTACAATAAAACTAGAGGAACAGACAAAAACGGATTCACTTACCAAATTAAAAAATCGGGATGGATTTATAGAGGACGTTCAACAAAAAATTGAAAACAATGCGCTATTTTCAGTCGTATTTATTGATTTAGATAATTTTAAAATGATTAATGATCAATATGGCCATTTGGAGGGAGATGCGTATCTAATTAAATTTGCAATTGCAGTAAATGAATTATTTAAAGATTACGGCTGTCTTTATCGAATGTCAGGAGATGAATTTATTTTCCTTTGTGAAGGACAACGCGTCAATGAATTTTGTAACAAAATTGAAGATGAAATAGCTTCGGAATATAAGAATAACATTAAATTTCAAGGTTTAAGTTCTGGTTATGCTACTTTTCCTCAAGATGGAACTGACCCAAGTACTTTAATGAAGATAGCAGATTTTAATATGTATCAAAACAAGAAAGCAAAACACAAAAGGTAGTTTTGGCCTCGCAAAAAACTAGATAAAAAATAACGGATTTAAAAGCTTCATTCCAGTCGCCAACTTAAACTGCAGTGCCTGATGGTCTCAGTACGGGTATAATGCGAAAGCCTATGGCATATATATAGAAAGTTTTTTCAAACAGCGAGCTGGACACATACAGAATAAATCATTACGTAAGAAAGAAGTTTCATTTTAGGGGACAGGTCTAATACTCTGGGTATACTTACTATAGATGCGCTTATTGACGGCTCTGGAGCATTTACTGGAATTATATTGATGTCTATTTACAGGGAGGAAGACTGATGAATATATTAGTTACGGGTGGAAACGGATATATAGGGTCGCATACTTGCGTAGCCCTGCTTGAAGCAGGACACAGCGTCATTGTTGCGGACAATCTTTATAATAGCAAGCTTAAAACAATCGATAAAATTAAAGAGATTTCAGGGAAAAATATTATATTTTATGAGATAGACGTAACGCAAAAGGATGCTGTAGACTCGATATTTTCTGCACATCAAATTGATGGTGTCATTCACTTTGCGGGCCTTAAGTCGGTGGGGGAATCTGTAAACAAACCGCTTGAATATTATTATAATAATATCGTAAGCACGGTAGAGCTCAGCAGAGCCTGTTTGAAATATGGGGTTGAGAAGTTCATATTTTCTTCCTCGGCTACGGTATATGGTGACAACAAGGTGCCGTTCGTGGAGACGATGAAGCTATTACCAACAACAAATCCTTATGGGGAAACGAAAGCTATGAGCGAGCGGATACTCATGGATGTATCGATAGTGAATCCGAAATTTTCGGTGGCGCTGCTAAGATATTTTAATCCAGTAGGGGCTCATGAAAGTGGACTTATAGGGGAGTCACCAAACGGAATGCCAAATAACTTGATGCCGCTCGTTACGCAGGTGGCAAGTGGAAAGCGTGAAAAATTGAGCATTTTTGGAAATGACTATGATACGGTTGACGGGACTGGAGTAAGAGATTACATACATGTCGTGGATCTGGCTCTGGGTCATGTAATGGCAATTGAAAAGCTGGGCAAGGGCGTTCATGTTTACAATCTTGGAACGGGCAGGGGGACATCTGTGCTGGAGCTTGTGGATGCTTTTGAAAAGGCAAATGGCATTAAAGTGCCGTATGAGATAGTAGCAAGGAGGCCTGGGGATATCGCATCTTGCTATGCGGATGCAGGCAAGGCCGAGCGTGAGCTTGGCTGGAAGGCTAAACTGGGCATTGAGGATATGGTAAGGGATTCATGGAATTTTGAGAAAAATTACAAAGAATAAGAGATACGATGACCATGGCCGGACTTAAAAGCTACGGTTCCAGTCACTAACTTACCATAAATTCAACAAAAATCGCCAGGCAATTTAATGCTTGACGATTTTTGTGTAAACGGCACTAGCTTAAAAACTGCGTTACGTTGCAGTAATTTGAAGATTTTCAGATATTACTTTTGATTTTTAATATAGGAAGTGCTTCTGCCTGATCCGACTTTAATAATATAGTTTTGCTTTATTAATTCTGAGAGTGATTTTTCGATAGTTGTAATACTGATATCGGGATATATTGCCTGGATATCCCTTTTAGAGATTTTTCCGAGTTTGCGCTCGAAAGCATCTCTTACCCTCTCTGATTTTGAAAGCCTTTTCATTGTTACGGTTTCAACTCGACTTGAGAACTCCCGGTAAGCATTTAGAATAATTCCTAAATAGTATTGAACGAAAGGCAAGTAGCTGTTTTGGTTTTCATGCCAACCATAGGAGCTATCTTTGAGTGTCTGATAATATGATTCCTTGTTTATCATTTATGCCGAGAATACCCCCACCTCTAAGTCTCCTTGCTCGCTTTAGCGAGAACAAAGGTGGTGGGATGAATCGGCTGTAAGTGTTACAAGTATAGCTAATAAGGGTATAATATTACTATATTAACATTGAAGCGAGGTGAAAAAAATGTTGAAACACAAAGCATACAAATTTAGGATATACCCTACACAAGAACAAGCCGTTCTGATCAACAAAACTATAGGTTGTAGCC
>JBATTG010000133.1:0-2394 GCA_049670425.1 Proteocatella sp. | reverse complement strand
GATTTTAGGCTTCCTGACTGCAGCTCTTTTTGCCACCCTCTTTGCCGTTTTATTTGGCATTCTAACAGGGATGCTACTCAATAAGGCCCGTGGTCACGAGATGATTGCCTCATGGTTTGTTGGTTATTTAGGAGATCGCATATACATGTTCATCCTACTTGCCCTCATGGGGTCTGTTATTCCAATATAGTCCTATGAGCTTTTGTTAAGTGGTGGCGTAGGTCTTAAAAACACAATTTACCTAAAAGGCACACTTTTGCATTCTGTTGATGGACTACTGCAAGTTCAGTTTTTCTTACTTCTCATCATCCTAGGGATTCTCTTTCTCGGATTCGCTATTTATCATTTGATGAAAAAGGATGCCAACTTTGACAAGAAGACAGGTTACACCAGAATAGCCCTATTCACTGTGGTCATTCTCATGAGTTCTTTGATTATGTATGGTGATGTCCTTCCAAAGGAGATCAATGAACTTAAAAATATCCAGTTCCCCGTGATAACAGGTATGCTCATTTGTGCCGTTGCAGTTTTTACCATAATGATTACTCGCACCAAGATTGGGCAGGCTTTCACTCAATTATCTTCGAATGTGCAAAATCCCACAGACTCTAATCGACACAGTTCAAAAGTCAGAATCACTGCCATCGCCATTTCCACTATTGTGGCGGCATGGGGGCAAATAATCTTATTGCAAAATAGAGGTTCTTTTAGCACCTATGGTTCGCACCTAGGTATTGGCGTATTAGCCGTGTCTGCACTGGTTGTTGGTGGCGCTACAATTGGTAAAGCAACAGTGCGAAACGCGATTCTTGGAATCATAGTCCTACAAGGTTTTTATATTATTTCGATTCCAGCAGTGGAGCAGCTATTTTCATCAAACGTATCTGAGAGCCTACGCGTCATCCTTATAAACGGTGCAATAATTTATACCTTTATAAGGTCTAGACGTTATAACCAGATTGGATAAAAAACCTCATCGAATCATGATAAATGCCGTAATTCATTGAAATATAAACCCTTTCATGGTATAACAAAAGAAACGGCGGTGATCTAGAGTGGCTAGAAAAAAGAAGCACATTATTGCTTTGACGGACGCTTCGATTACTAGAAGACAAAGCAAGAGTTGAACTTGAAGTTCCTGTCAGCAAAGACACAATTGGTAGAGCCTTAAAAAAAACGAATTGCGCCCCCACAAAAGCGACTACTGGTGCATCCCACCAAAAGAAAACACAGAATTTGTAGCGTGCATGGAAGATATACTTGATATTTACGAAATGCCTTTTCACTTTACTACCGAAACACACCCAGTATGTGGTAACATATCAATTTAAGCCTTAATATTTAATGCCTTAACAGCATCTTTATTGAATCCCTTAATAATGAGCCACAAACCCATCACAATTTCCTGTGGAGCCAATACCATTTGCAGATAAAAACCTATTCCATTATCTAAGTGGAAAAAATGCAATAGCGCATAAGCAAAATATGGAACGACACCAATAAATCCCCAAATAGTTAACCAACGTGGAATCAGTTTAGTACGGTAAAAAGAAATATATAGAAAAGTTGCTCCTATCAAAAACATAATCGTCCCAACAGGACTAAGCACGTCTATATAGTGGTATACAACATTACCGATTGACTGTAAAGAACTAGAACTAGCTCCTGTGGCAACATATTCATTTCCAAGTAAAACCAAAACTAAAAAGCCCAATGTCGTCATTATATACCAGACACCTTCTATCGCTCCACGAAAAACCACCATACCCATAGCTAATACTTCGCTGTCTTTTCTAAGAATCGGATACAAAAATATAGTCATCAACGCCAAAGAAATCCCCATCAACAAGGTGAAAAAAGCACCTCCCGTTAGCTGAACACTATTAGCTTCAACAATACCTAACATATCTACTCCTTCTAAAGGCTTTGCAGTAACTAGGGATGAAAAAACATCACCACCAATTATCGTCCCACTAATCCCAAAGACTGTCCCAAGAAAATATAACGCACCTGCCATTGTTGCATTCATTCTGTATGTTTTCATAACATTCTCCTTGTATAATTACCATGTGAAGAATCGATTCTGTGATTATTGAACCAGTTTATATAATCCACCCTTTGCATATTAATATCATAGCTTTATTTTAAATTAATATTATACATATGATCGTCAAAGTTCAAGTAATTGTTACCAGGGATACTGACATAATAAAGCCAATTAAGTTCTTGAGCTAGCTCATAGTTTTTTAAAGCATCCTCATGTGATACCGCCAAAATAATAACTTCATGATCTGCAGCAGTTTTAGCTATTCTATCAACTAAATTCTTGTAATATTTTAATGTTTCCACTTCCTTGTATGTTAAATCTTCATACATTAATCCATCCAAATATTC
>JBATTG010000132.1:0-26594 GCA_049670425.1 Proteocatella sp. | reverse complement strand
CAACTTTTTTTATGAATATTATATATAAAACAGGCACCGTAAGACCTAAGGCAAGGTAATTTACAAAAATAGCAAAACGTTGATGTTTGCTCATAATGATCACCTCAAGTATTCATGTATATAGTTAATATGGGTATTATATGTAGAAAAAATACAACATTTTTGGTACTTATAAAGAGTATGAATTCTTATAATAATTCATACTCTTTATAATATTATTAAGACAGGAACATATTTATATCATCTTCTACAGTTCCGATTCCAGCTATTCCAAATTTTTCAACTAATACATTAGTCACATTTGGAGATAAAAATCCAGGAAGTGTTGGACCCAGATGGATATTTTTCACACCTAAGTAAAGAAGGGCAAGAAGGACAATAACTGCTTTTTGCTCATACCATGCGATGTTGTAGGCAATTGGAAGATCATTTATATCATCAAGACCAAAAATCTCTTTAAGCTTAAGAGCAATGATGGCAAGTGAATATGAATCATTACACTGTCCTGCATCTAGAACTCTTGGGATTCCACCGATGTCTCCAAGATTGAGCTTATTATAGCGGAATTTTGCGCAACCAGCTGTCAGGATAACTGTATCTTTTGGCAGTGCTTCTGCAAACTCAGTATAATATTCTCTTGATTTCATCCGTCCATCGCATCCAGCCATAACGAAGAATTTCTTGATCGCTCCTGACTTGACAGCATCAACTACTTTATCTGCAAGTTCAAACACTTGATTATGTGCAAATCCGCCAACAATGCTACCTGTTTCAATTTCTGTAGGGGGATCACATTTTTTAGCCATTTCAATTATGGCAGAAAAATCTTTTTTGCCATGAGCATCTGCTTCTATATGAATACACCCTGGGTATCCAGATGCACCAGAAGTGAATATCTGCATCTTAGCTTCCTCATTTCTTGGAGGAATAATACAGTTTGTAGTAAACAGGACTGGGCCATTAAATGACTTGAATTCTGGTATTTGTCTCCACCATGAACCGCCATAGTTTCCTACAAAATTATCGTATTTCTTAAATTCGGGATAATAGTGAGCTGGAAGCATTTCACCGTGAGTATAAACATCTACTCCCGTGCCTTTTGTCTGTTCAAGAAGCTGTTCAAGATCTGTAAGATCATGACCCGAAATCAAGATACCAGGATTGCTTTTTACGCCAATGTTAACATTAGTGATTTCAGGGTGACCGTATTTGGATGTATTTGCTTCATCAAGGAGAGCCATTGCACTTACGCCGAATTGTCCTGTTTTTAAGGTAAGGGCTACCAAGTCATCAGCTGACAAGGTGTCATCCAAAGTAGCGGCTAAAGCCTCATAGATAAAGGTATTGATATCATAATTTTGTTTACCAATATTTAATGCATGGTGAGTGTAGGCAGCGATGCCTTTCAGACCGTATATAACCAGTTCTCTCAATGAACGTACATCTTCATTTTCAGTAGCCAGGACTCCAACAATGGAAGCTTTTTCAAGCATGGAAGCTCTGTCGCTTACTTCAAACTGAGCAGCATCTGAAAGTGCTACGCCAGAAACCTGTTTCTTTAAATCATTTCGAAGTGCAATCATTTTGTTAATTTGATTTTCAATAGCCATCTCGTCAAAATTTGCATTGGTTATAGTAATAAATAAACTTTTAAGGATTTGGCTATTTGCTGTTTCCAATGATTTTACATCAAGTTTTCCTTTGATAACTATATCTGATATTCCTTTTGAAACATAAATTAATAAATCCTGTAATTTTGCAACTTCTTCATTTTTACCGCAGACACCTTTAATTTCACAACCTGTGTTTTTTGCTGTTTCCTGACATTGATAACAAAACATGCTCATAATAATCCTCCTAGAATTTTTGTAATTTGTTATAGTGGTACAAATCGGTTTTTATTTTAGACAAACTATAGTATTGCATATACCCGTTATATAAGGGGACTAACATGTATAATTTACTAATTTGAAAAATAAGCGTGCATTTATCTATGCTTATCAGATGCTATAATATTATTAGTCCTATATTTATGGATAAAATAAGGGAAGACTATGGACTTTAAAGTTACAAATAGTCCTTGCTAAAAAAAGTTGGATATGTTAAAATTTACTTACTAATACAAAGTTTACTTCAGTAGTTATAGGCTGTATAGAAAAAATAATAATATAGGATTGGTGAATTATTCATGACAAAAGGACAAATTGAATCGAAAATAAGCGAAGCGATTAGTAAGTTTGAGATTGAACAAATGGGTAGAGGGCCTGAAAAAATCAGGACAATTATCTTTCAGGATTTGATAATCATCAGGCTACAGGGATTTTTAAGCACCTCAGAAAGAAGTCTGGCTAAAAATAAAGAAGGGGTTGATTTGATCAAAAAAATCAGGACTGCTTTATTTGAAAATTCCAGAGATTGTCTGGAATCTGCGATTAAGTCAGTAATTGATGTTGATATTATCAGCACATATTCGGATGTCAGTACTAAAACAGGTGAAAAAATTATTGCGATAGTTGTGAATCAGGATATAGAAACAAATATAATTAATTAGTTGGAAGACAGATTGAAAGGTTAAAACCAGTCAAGAGTAAGCCAGTAGCAAGGTCGTGAAAAAGACCTTGTTATTGGCTTTTTTTATTTTTATTAATTCCAGAAAGGAAATGTATGCATAAAGAAATAATACAAAAGTTGAATCCTCCTTCAACTATCGGTATTGTAGGTGGAGGGCAACTAGGCAGAATGTTAGTTTTAGCAGCAAAAGAAATGGGATATAACGCAATCATATTGGACCCAATGCCAAATTCGCCAGCAAGTCAAGTTGCCGATGAGCAAATTATAGCAGAGTATGGAGATTTAAGCGCATTAAAGGATTTAGCGCAAAGAACCGAAGTCCTGACATATGAATTTGAGCATATTGATGTAGAATTGCTTTCGTTGTTAGAAAAGAGCGGCCACAAAATATATCCATCTTCAAAAACACTCAGATTAATTCAAAATAAATTTGTACAAAAGAATATGCTCCTTGATATTGGGGTTAAAGTAGCTGATTTTCGCCGGATAGATTCATTAGAGAAGCTGATTGATGTTTACTGCGAATTTGACCAAAAATTAATACTCAAAACATGTACAGGTGGTTACGATGGTAAAGGAAATATGGTTATTAACGATAGCAGCAATATTGAAGATGTATTTAAGCAATTTGAAAACCTTGAGATTATGGCAGAAAAATTAGTTGATTTTACAAAGGAAGTTTCTGTCATTATTGCCAGGAATCATGAAGGAACAGTATTTTATCCAGTAGCCGAGAATATCCATAAAAACAGCATACTTATAAATTCGAAGGTGCCTGCAGCTGTTTCAATTGAAATTCAGAACAAGATTTATGAAATATGCAAAAAAATTGTCGAAGAATTGGACGATTACGGAATTTTTTGTATAGAGTTTTTTATTGATAAACAATCAAATGTTCTGGTAAATGAGATTGCACCGAGACCTCATAATTCAGGTCACTATTCAATCGAAGGCTGTATCACGTCTCAGTTTGAACAATTGATCAGAATAATAACGGGTATGCCATTAGGGTCGGCCAAACTGAGGCTGCCATGTGTAATGTATAACATTTTAGGGAATGAGTATAATAGTGGGAAGTATCATATTAATGGCATCGATTCATTACTGGGGATCGAAGACTGCCACTTTCACTTATATGGGAAAGCAGAATCCAAACACTTGAAAAAAATTGGGCATATAACAGTATTGGATGAATCGATTGACAGGGCTGATGAAAAAGCGATGAATGCATTAAGCATGCTTAGTGTTGATTCCATTAACAATGATAAATAATTTATGGGGGCAAACAATGAATAATAAAATAGCAGATATTGGAAAGACGCCAGTGGTCGGTATCATAATGGGAAGTGAATCTGATTTAAAAATCATGAAAACAGCAGCAATTACATTGGAACAATTTGAAATTCCTTATGAGATAAAAGTCGTATCGGCACATAGAACTCCGGAAAGAATGTATGAGTACGCCAGGAGTGCCAAAGAAAGAGGAATTGAAGTAATAATTGCTGGAGCGGGGGGCGCTGCACATTTACCTGGAATGGTGGCATCACTTACGAGTATTCCAGTCATAGGAGTTCCTGTAAAATTGAAAGAATTAGATGGTTTAGATTCGCTTTTATCTATAGTTCAAATGCCAGGAGGCGTACCTGTGGCAACTGTTGGAATCAACAATGCTAAGAATGCAGCAATTCTTGCAGCTCGAATATTAGGGATTAAATATGCTTCGGTATCAGAAAAAATAGAAACAAATACACAGAACATTAAAGACGGTGTTTTGTATGATTTAGAAGCTAAACTAAATGAAAGCAGGGGTTTGGATGAAACAAAATTCTAATTTTGATCATAAAAAATCAAAGGTTTTAAACAGATGGATATATGTAGTTTTGGGGATAATTATTATGATGTGCCTTGGTACGGTCTATTCTTACAGCGTATTCAGGATTCCTGTTGAAGCAATCTTCGGTGTAGGAACTACCCAAAGTGGTCTTCCCTACATGACAGCTCTGGCATGTTATGCCTTCTTCATGTTTTTAACGGGTAAGCATCTGGATAAATATAATCCAAGAATCTTCATCTTGATTGGGGGAGGGCTGGTGTCACTTGGTTGGATTCTGTCTTCGTTTGCACCTAATATTTATATTTTAACTTTAACATATGGGGTTATAAGCGGCAGCGGCGTAGGAATTGCATATGGAGCCCCAATGACCGTAGTCGCAAAATGGTTTCCTGAAAAAAAAGGACTGGCCGTTGGCCTGGTATTAATCGGATTTGGACTATCACCCCTTATAACCGCACCTCTTGCCAGAAATCTTGTAGAGTATTATGGAATCATGAATACATTTTTAATTTTGGGACTCTCCTTCGGCGTGATAATTGCTATATTGTCATATCCTTTTAAATATCCATCACTCCAGGAAGAATCAGGCTTGACCTCTGTTAAACAAGAGGCTGTAATTTTAAATGAAACAGATACGAAGAACATGATTAAAAGCGGCAGTTTCAAGGCTCTGTATATTAATTTTATTATAGGAACAATGATTGGACTCACATTAATCGGACTTACAAACAGTGTTGGAGTTCAGCTGGTGGGATTGCCACCCAAAAGAGTTACTGCGCTGATGGCAATATTTGCAATATTTAATGGTATAGGAAGGCCTATCTTCGGATGGCTTACAGATAAGCTGTCTTCCAGGAAAGCTATGCTTATATCATACAGTCTGATTATTTTATCAGCACTTTTAATTTTGTCTGCAGGTGAAGGCGGTTTATTTAAATATGCCATATCATTTTCGATATTTTGGTTCAATCTTGGAGGCTGGCTGGCAATAGCGCCAACATCGACAATGAAGATGTACGGAATAAAGCATTACAGTCAGAACTACGGAGTAGTTTTTACGGCCTATGGTATTGGAGCTATTACAGGGGTTGTTTCCTCTGGGATGCTTTTAGATGCACATGGAAACTTTGATTATGTATTTTATTTTATAATAGCATTGGCTTTAACCGGCATAGCAGTGACTACCAAATTCATAAGTGATAAATAACACAAAAGCGGAATTATCTTATAAGATAATTCCGCTTTTGTGTTTATATGTTCAATATTATTTTTGAGTCAAAAATATCAGATCTGAAAGTCAGCTAAACCCTGATTAAAATTCTAGTTTTAAGACTATTTAATCAGACCCTGCTCTTTTAGAAATTCCATTGCTACAACATCTGGCTCCATCTGAAGTTCGTCTACCTTGTAATTAAGGCCTACCATAACATCCTCTGTCAACAATTCACCAAGCTCATCGAGTATGGGAATTATTTCTGGATATTTCTCTATAGTTTCACTTCTTACAATAGGCATCGCATAGTATGGAGGGAAGAAGGATTTATCATCCTTAAGCAGAACTAAATCGAATTTTTCAATCAGACCATCCGTTGAAAAGGCATCTACTACATCGACTTCATCGTTGGCAAGTGCTAAATATCTTGAAGCTCCATCGAGTCCGATTTCTTTTTTCATCTGGAAATTATATTTTTTCTTTAATCCAATTAGCCCATCTTCTCTATTTAAAAATTCAAGTGTTGTTCCGGCAACTAATTGGTCGGCAACCTTTGCAAAATCACTTATAGTTTCAAGGTTGTACTTTTCAGCGGTTTTCCTGGTTACTGCCAGGGCGTAGGTGTTGTTGAAACTCATCTGTTTTTGTACATCTATGTTGAATTTTTCTTTAAAGTCTTTTTTTACAGTTTCATACACTTCGTTTACATCACTTGTTGGAGCATAGTCAAGGGTGTCACCATATGCTGTTCCGCTGTATTCGACATATAAATCTATATTATCGGAAGTCAATGCGGAGAAACAAACTTGCGTACCGCCAAGGTTGATTTTCCTGTCAACAGATATATCTGTTTTTTCCTCTATCAACTCAGAGACAAGATTACCTAGAATCATTTGTTCTGAATAATCTTTGGAACCTACAATTATAGTCTTTTCGTTTTGAATCTGACCTGCAGTCGATGTGAAAACAAACGTAGTTATGATTGAAACTAATGCAACTGCAAGTACACTTTTTTGAATCATTCTGCTCTTCTTATGATTTTTGGCATCGAGACCTTTTTGAAGACTTATTGGGGTAACAAGTTTTTCAATCATTGAAGTGATAAAATCTACAGATAATGCAAGAGCACATGCTGGAATTGCACCTGCAAGGATTTGATTATTATTTACCGTTCTTATACCCGAAAATACAAGATAACCAAGTCCTCCGGCTCCGATGAAGGCAGCCATAGTCATAAGTCCAACTGCTGTTACAGCAGATATTCTTACACCGGCCATGATAACAGGCAGGGCAAGGGGAATCTGAACTTTTTTCAAGACCTGAAATTTAGTAAGTCCAATGGCTTTTGCTGCTTCTAGAGTCTGAGGGTTTATATTGCTGATTCCTGTATAGGTGTTCTTTATAATAGGAAGCAGAGAGTAAAGTACAACGGTTGTAACCGCAGGAACAGTACCTATTCCCAGAAAGGGTATTAAAAATCCTAGAAGCGCCATGCTCGGTATTGCCTGTATTATATTGGCAGTAGCCAGAATTGGCTTGTTTGTCTTTTTGACATAGCAAATCAGTATCCCTAGGGGAACACCGATTAAGATAGCTAATCCCACAGAAACTACGGTTAATTTTATATGTTCAAGTAGTAATGTTAATATTTGTTGATTATTTTGTGATATATACTCTAAAAAATTCAAATTTATTCATCTCCCATCTCAATGTATTGCTGGCTAAGTGTTGTAACCAGGCTACTTTTTGTTATAAGTCCAATTAATTTTCCCTGCGCATCCAGTACTGGTGCAGTCGATATATTGTTATCGTTTATCATTTTCAAGGCATCGACAATACTCTCATCCGGGGAAAGGCTTAAATCCGCTGGGGACATGATGCTAGATACTGGAATAGATTTGTCTTCAGCATTACGAAGCGTTTTAGCTTTTATAATACCTTCGAGTTCCTTCGTATGAGGTTTAACAATCATTAAACTGTCAACGTGGTTTGAACGCATTTTTTCAATACATTTTAACAATGGAAGCTCTTTTGCACATGAGACTGGTTTTTCAATCATAATATCAGATACTTTTATAAGTTCTGGTGATGCCCATATTCTATTTTTTCCTACGAAGTTGGAAACAAATTCATTTACAGGATTTTTCAAGATATTCTCAGGAGTATCATACTGTATTATATCTCCGCCGTCCATTATACATATCTTGTCTGAAATTTTAATAGCTTCATCCATATCATGAGTTACAAAGACGATGGTCTTTTTTACAGTGGACTGTAAATTTACAAGCTCATCCTGCAGATCTGTTCTGGTTATTGGGTCAAGCGCTGAGAAAGGCTCATCCATTAATATTATTTCTGGATTAGTTGCAAAGGCTCTTGCAACTCCTATTCTTTGCTGCTGTCCACCAGAAAGCTCAGTTGGATATCTGTCAAGAAACTCATCGGCATCCATACCGACCATATTCATAAGTCTTATGGTGTTTTCTATAATTTCTTGTTTGTCATTTTTCTGGATTTTAGGTATTATTTCAATATTTTCTCTAACCGTCATATGAGGGAAAAGACCCGTCTGTTGAATAACATAACCAATGTTACGTCTTAATTCTATGATATCTTTTTTATAAATATCTTCACCATCAATATAGATTTTACCTGAACTTGCAGGTATTAGCCTGTTAATCATTTTCAACAAGGTTGTTTTTCCACATCCACTTGCCCCGATAATGGAAACAAGATTATTTTTTTCAATTTCAAAAGAAATATCATTAAGAACTTTATTATTCTTAAACTGCTTACTAACACTTTCAAATTTTATCATTTTTATTCCTCCAATTCGCTAAGTAACACTCTAAGTATATAACTAAGTTGCTTCTTTGTCAAGAGTAACAACTTAAATACAAAACAAGGTTGTTACTTTTTGGTCAAATAAAAGCCTGCACTTTTTTTGGTTTTGAAAAAGTGCAGGCTTTTATTTGATTTTGCATTTTCTATTTTTCTTGATATAAAAAATTCTTAACACGATCTAGCGAACTATCGTCTCCAACAAAATATAATATATCATTTTCGGATAGAGTAGCATATGGGCCTGGGGACATTAATATTGAATTATTTCGTTTTATTGCAATAATGGTAGCCGCGGTATTGTGCCAGAAGTTAATATCTGAAATAGATTTATTCAGAAATTCAGTGCTATGAGTAATTAGAATTTGAAATGGAACAAATGGATTTATGGAACGAAAGTGTTCTGTCTTATCAATTAAATCATTAAGGCAACCATTGAATATTTCCATTTCTTTTTTTTGCCTTTCGACACTATTTATAAGATTTTGCTTTAATTCATTTATAGACTGAACATCTTGATGCTGTTTGACATACTTGACTGCATTTTCATAAGATTTTATTAAAACCCCACTACCTTTTGCAGAATCTACTATACCAAGGTCGGATAGCACACAAACTGCTCTTCTTGCAGTTTCCGAGGAAACGCCGTATTGGCTGGCAAGAGCCGAGCGGGCATAGACTTTATCGCCAACTTTGTAGTTGCCATCGGCTATTTTAGAGGCGATATCGGCAGCTATTTGTTGGTATCTTGTAGTTGATATTTTTATTTTATTATCCATGTTTAGAGTCTCCTGTCAGGTGTTTATAATTATAAGCAATTATCTTTAAAACATATAGGCTTATTTTAATACAAGACTAATTTAGCTAAGTGATATTATTAACTTCATTAATAAAAGATTTAAAAGTAATTAGGCTTTAAATATGACAATGAGTTCATTTAAATAATACTGCATGTACCTGCCTTTTTAAATATTTCAATAAGAATATCGTTTTTTGAGTTAAAGTAATTATAACGTATTTACCATGATATATTCAATACCCAAAAAAATGTTCATGCTAAAGACATTTGCATTATAACCGATTTGCCGTCTTTTCTATTTAATTACTAATCAATCTGTTATTTTAGAGATTTTAATTAACTAAATTTGCTTTTTTGATTTAAATGTATTGAATATATTAAGGTAAATAGGTTATAATTAAGTTTATGAAAAAGTGTATTCTTTGTCTGAGTATTGGTTTGGAGGTTTAAGGTATTTTAAAATATAGGATATTGTATTTTTGTATAAAAAATAATGTAATGTGATTATGAAATTTTAAAAATGGTTCTTGATTGAATCAAAAAAAATAGAAAAATAGGAGTATTAAAATTGACTGAAAAAATTAGAAATGAATGGTTTTCAAATTGTAGTGCGGATATTCTGGCTGGTATTGTTGTAGCCCTGGCATTAATCCCAGAAGCAATAGCTTTTTCGATTATAGCAGGAGTTGATCCAATGGTTGGCCTTTATGCATCTTTTTGCATTGCGGTTATAATAGCCTTTTTAGGTGGCAGACCGGGAATGATTTCGGCGGCAACAGGAGCTATGGCCTTGGTAATGGTTCCACTTGTAGCGAATCACGGAGTACAATATTTGTTTGCAGCCACAATATTGACGGGAATTATTCAAGTTTCTTTTGGCGCACTTAAAATAGCCAAATTGATGAAATTTATTCCGCGTTCGGTAATGATTGGTTTTGTTAATTCCTTGGCTATATTGATATTTATGGCACAAATACCGCATTTTATTGGAATTTCTGGAATGACTTACGTTTTTGTAGCAATAACTCTATTAATTGTTTATTTGCTTCCAAGATTTATAAAAACTATTCCAGCACCATTGATAGCTATTGTTGTATTGACAGCTATATCGATGTTTTATGATTTTGAACTCCATACGGTAGGAGATTTAGGAGCCATAACAAAATCATTGCCATCATTTTTTATACCGGATGTAATGTTTAACCTAGAAACTTTAAAAATTATTTTTCCTTATTCTTTGGCACTGAGTATTGTTGGATTACTGGAAACCTTACTTACGTCATCAATTGTTGATGACATGACGGGAACTGAAAGTAATAAAAACAAAGAATCAATGGGACAGGGAATTGCCAATATAGTTACTGGTTTTTTCGGAGGAATGGCGGGATGTGCAATGATTGGACAGTCTATGATTAACGTAAAGTCAGGAGGGCGTGGCAGGCTGTCAACTTTAGTAGCCGGACTTTTCCTGATGTTTTTAATTATAGTACTTGGTGATTTAGTTGTACAAATTCCTATGCCTGTACTTGTTGGAATAATGATAATGGTATCGATCGGAACATTCGATTGGTCATCTTTTTCATATTTGCTAAAAGCACCAAAAACTGATGCAGCGGTAATGCTTACGACAGTAATTATTGTAGTAGCAACTCATGATTTGTCAAAAGGCGTTATAGCTGGAGTTGTTTTAAGTTCCATATTCTTTGTATCTGAAATTTCTCAAATAAAGGTAACTGAAACATTGCAAAAAGATACAGTAAGATTTGATGTTGAGGGCCAGCTGTTTTTTGCATCGGTAGAAGGTTTTTTAGAAGCCTTGGATTTCACTGCTGAAAATAAACATATAATTATAGATTTTTCAGATTCGCATATTTGGGACGGTTCGGCAGTAGGGGCTATTGACAAAGCTGTGATTAAGTATCGTGATAATAATAATGATGTAACAATTCAAAATTTGGATTCATCAAGTAAAAAACTTGTAGATAAATTAGCTGTATACAATGATTTGAATGCTATGCTGTCTAATCATTAAATATTAAAACAGGAGGAACGAAATGTATAAAAAAATATTGCTGGCTGTAGATGCATCAGAACATTCAATGAGATTGACAAAGGAAGCAATCAAGATTGCTTTGTTGTGTAAAGATAGTGAAATAGAATTGATATTTGTGGCGGATTTTTCAAAAGCAAAAAATGAAGTATTGCATTCACTTGATAAGGAAGAATTAGAGCTTTCAAGGCGTACAAAACTTATGCCTTTCGAAGAGCAGCTTAAAACCAATAATTTAAAATATAAAATAAAGATATTACATGGCGATCCAGGACCCGTAATTGCCCAATATGCCAATCAGGAAAAAATTGACCTTGTAGTTATAGGCAGTAAAGGATTAAACGCAATTCAGGAAATCGTCCTGGGAAGTGTTAGTCATAAAGTGCTTAAAAAAGTGAGCTGCCCAGTTCTTATAGTCAAATAATAAATTATTTATTTCATATAATCGGTCATGGTAAACTTAGTTTTTAGCCATGACCGATTTTTTTATTGTCATGGCTGTATATTAATGTAGACACGAAAAGTTGAATAAGGTACAATGTTAAAAATAAGGATAATAGTAAATTCAAGTATCGAATATTTAATCAACTGGGAGAACATTAATTATGAAGTTAAAATCTATATCAATTATTAAAAAAATATTTTTAATTCCAATAATAGCAGTGATTGTCGGAGTTCTAAGTATTGCATTGGTTTCGGCGGATATAATAAAAACAAGTTTACTTAAAGAAATGCAAAATAATAGTGTTGTAGTTGCAGATACAATTGCAAAAAGGTTGGAAGATAATATAAAAGCGCAAGATGTAATTAATTATTTGTTGGAAGATAAAATAAGAATGGTTTCAAATATCGTTATTAAAAATAGAGGCGAATTGAGCAACGAATATCTGTCTGAAATGGCAAAAAAATTCGGTGTAAGTGAATTACACTGGCTGAACAAAGATGGTTTAATGATATATTCTACGGTTGAGGGTTATTTAGATTGGAAAGTTCCTGAAAAACATCCGCTTTTTTTAATCATAAATGGTCAGTCTGAGTTGATGGAAGAAATAAGACCAGATGCCGAGTTTGGTAAATTAATGAAGTATGGTGCAGTAAGAAGTCTGGATGGCAGTTTTGTGCAAGTTGGGCTATCTGCCGAATCAGTGCGTAAATTTACGGATGAGTTTAGTGCTCAAAATTTAGTGCAAGATGTTGCCTTTGATGAACAAATTCGATGTGCGGAATTAATAGATGAAAAAGGGATTGTAATTGCCAGTAATAATATTGAAAAAATTGGAATGAAGTTATCAGAAAAAGACCTGATTTATGATTCGAATAATAATGAAATTTTGGAAATTTCATTTAATGAGGATAGCTCTAATCAAATATTTACTGTGATTGCACCTATATTAAAAAACGGGAAAAATATGGGTTTTATTAAACTTGGGTATTCAATGGAAGCGGTTTATGCAGCTATAAAAAAAAGTAATTTAAGAATGTATATGCTTGGAAGTTTGTTAATGCTAATGCTGGTTTTTGTCATGGAGAATATACAAAGGAAACAAATTGTAAAGCCGATAAGAGATCTGAATGTCGACATTCAAGGAATATCAATAGAAGAAAATATTCTTTACAGATTGCCAAATCATGAATCAAATCCATTTCACCTTCTAAGGAAAACTACAAATGAAAGCTTGGACAAAACTCAGGTTTATTTTGAAAGTATGGTCAAGACTCAGGATGATCTAATTCAGGCAAATGATGAAATTGAGGCTACTTTAGGGCAGCTGATAGCTAGCCAGGAGGAACTTACGGCTGCAAATGAAGAATTAGAAACGGCATTATCTCAAATAATTGGGAGCCAAGAAGAACTGAAAACACAATATGATGAAATTAAAGCAAAGGAAGATTATATTAGATTTTTGGCTTATCATGATTCATTAACAGAGCTTTATAACCGACGTCAGTTCATAGAAGACCTTGAAGTCAAACTTAGCAAAAGTAAAACCGGAACTGTACTGCTTATGGATATTGATAATTTTAAATATATCAACGACACGTTAGGACATGTATATGGAGATAGTGTATTGAGGCATGTAGCATGCTTGATTAACGAGTCATTACCTGAAAATGCATCTGCTTATAGATTCGGAGGAGATGAGTTTTTAGTACATATAGAAGGCAATGTGAAAGATTTTGAAATTGAGGAATATATAAAAACAATAGTCGATATTCTCAGCGATAACAGCGAACTTGAAGGTATAAGAAATCATATAACTATAAGCATAGGTGTTGTGTGTTATCCGTTAGATGGATTGAACGTCGAAGAACTTATAATAAAGGCTGATGTAGCAATGTACAGCGCTAAAAAGTCAGGGAAGAATCGATGTCTGATATTTAATGAAAATATGTCAACAGAATTTAATGAACGTGTACAAATAGGCAATAAACTGATAAAAGCAATAGAAACTGACTCTTTTAAACTTTTATACCAACCAGTTATAGAAATCAGAACTGGAGAGATAGCCTATTTTGAGGCTTTGATAAGGATGAAGAACGACACTTTATCTCCGGCTATTTTTATACCAGTGGCAGAGGAATCAAATTTGATTATCCTTATTGGGAGGTGGGTAATCAAAGAAGCCATAAAACAGATACGAAAATGGATTGAATTGGGATTGTCTCCAGAGGCTATTGCAATTAATCTATCGCCAAAACAAATATATGATGATGGTTTGGTAGAATTTTTGTCTAAAAGTTTAGCAGAATATGAAATAGACCCTTCTTATATTGAAATTGAGGTTACAGAAAGCGTACTTATAGATAATATTGACGAAGCGATTAGGACTATGGAAAAAATAAGGGGATTAGGTATTAAAATAGCCCTTGATGATTTCGGTACAGGCTATTCTTCTTTAAATTATTTAACTCATATTCCAGTGGATAAAATAAAGCTGGACAAAAGTATAAAAGACAAATTTATATATCTTGAGAACATTCAAGTTTTAGATGGCCTTATTTCTGTAGCGCATGGCCTTAAATTAAAAGTTGTGGCAGAAGGGGTTGAAGAAATTGAAGAGGCAAGAAGGCTGATGAAAGGCAAATGTGACTATTTACAGGGATATTTATTTAGTAGACCGGTTTCTGCAGATGATGCCGAAAAGTTGTTCAGCAAGAATTATAAGGAATTTCTGGAAAGCAAATAAAAATACTGATTGTTTTTTAGAAAATTTGTTGAATATGTAAAAAATGTTGCCGTTGATTTTAAAAAATATACAATATCAAGCCAAATTTATTATTTTTTTGGGTATTATTTAAGAAAGAACAATTTTTCTTTACGTAACGCATCATAGCGTTATCTATAATATTTGAGGAGGTAATAAATATGGAAGAAACAACGTTCAATAGAATGCCTTTGATTGGGGATCAGGCGCCTTCGTTTAAAGCAAAGACTACACAGGGGGAGATTGATTTTCCAGAAGATTATAAAGGGAGATGGGTTATATTGTTTTCCCATCCAGCGGACTTTACACCGGTATGTACTACCGAGTTTATGACCTTTGCATCCATGATAGACGAGTTCAAGGTTCTGAATACAGAATTGATAGGGCTTTCAGTTGATTCGATTTATGCACATATTGCCTGGCTTAGAAAAATCAAGGAACTCGAATATAAAGGTATGAAGGATATAGAGATTACGTTTCCGTTAATAGAGGATATTAAAATGGATATAGCAAATAAATTTGGAATGATTCAACCAGGACAGTCTAATACGCAGGCCGTAAGAGCTGTATTCGTAATTGACCCTCAAAGTGAAATTAGGTTAATTTTATATTATCCGCTGACAACAGGCAGAAATTTTGATGAAATAAAACGCGTTATCATGGCACTTCAAAAGTCAGATAGAGATAATGTTGCTACTCCAGCTAATTGGAAGCCGGGAGATGATGTTATCGTTCCTACGCCAGGTTCGTGTGGTGCGGCAGAAGCAAGGATGGAAGAAGAGGAAGAAGATGACGATATATATTGTTTGGACTGGTTCATGTGTTTTAAAAAGGAAATTAAGGAGTAAATATTAAAATTCCCTTAGAGTACATTTAAGGGAATTTTAATATTAGTTCAAAGGTATATGGGGATTTTCTTCAAAACAGCATGATTTTAACCTGATAGATAAGGTATAATACTAAAATAACATAAAAAAAGGAGAATTCATTGGAAAATTATAGCAAGGCTAAAGCCTACAAAGGAAATGTAATATACAGCAAAGATAAGGATACTCTTGTATGTTCAGAAAGTTCATACATCATAGTGGCCGAAGGAAGAGTGGTGGAAGTTTGTGCGCAGTTGTCTGATGATTTTCCATCAGAAGACATTGTGGATTGGGGTGAAAAACTTATTATACCTGGATTTTGCGATATGCACGTTCATGCACCTCAGTTTTTGCAAAGAGGGATGGGTATGGATAAGGAACTGATGGATTGGCTGAACGCATATACTTTTCCTAACGAAGCGATGTTCAGTGACAAGAGCCATGCGAGAACGGTTTACGGGTGGTTTGTTGAGGAACTTTTGCGCCAGGGGACCTTACATGTAAATTGTTTCCCATCCATTCATTATGAAGCATCGGAAATCCTATTTGAGATACTTGTAGAAAAAGGGATGTTTGCTTTTACCGGAAAATTGAATATGGATCAAAATAGTCCGGATTATTATATTGAGGATACAAATCGGTCTATTTATGATACCGATCGCTTCTTGGAGCAACATAAGATTAGGGGCAATGTCAAAGGTTCTATAGTACCACGCTTCACTATCACATGCAGTGAAAAATTGCTCAATGGTCTGGGGAAGCTATCTGAAAAATATCAAGCTCCTGTTCATTCTCATCTGTGTGAGTCAATAAATGAAATGAAGGTTGTAAAAGAACTTTTTCCTGATTATAAAAATGGAGCAGAGATATTTTATCAAAATGAGCTTCTTGGTCAGAGACCAACCTTAATGGCCCATTGCATTTTTATGGATGATGATGTACTAAAGCTTATGAAGAATCCAAATTGCATGGCGGTTCATTGTCCAGATGCGACGTCAAATGTTAATGCTGGAGGCATAATGCCAGTTAAGAAGCTTTTAGAAATGGGTATTAATTTAGCAATAGGAAGTGATATAGGGGCAGGGGCGAGCATGTCGATTGCAAAAGGAATAGCTACTACGATTCAGCATTCGAAAATTCGAAATATGTTTGACTCGCAGTGGGAGGCGGTTAATTTCGCAGAGGCATTTTATATGGCTACACGTTCAGGAGGAAGATACTTTGACGGGGTAGGAGCCTTTGAAGATGGGTATTGTTTTAATGCACTTGTTATAGATGACAGTAGCATGCATGGATTGGAAATCTCACCGTTGGAACGCTTAGAACGTTTTTGTTATATCGGAGACGACCGGAATATATGCATGAGATATATTTTGGGAAAAGAAATAAAAATATAATAAATAAGTTCATATAAATAAACAAATTGTGCTCAAATTAGAAATTATTGAAAGGAACAAGATACATTAAATGGATGAAAAATACTACGAAAAGCTATTGAATATAAAAACTACAGGGGAACAAAAATGGGATTGTAATGTGAATCACTGCCATCCATATCAGGCGACATCATACGATGCGCTTGAAACTTTATTTGATGAGTATCATATTGAAGATAATGATGATATTGTTGATTTTGGATGTGGAAAGGGACGTTTGATTTTTTATATAAACCATTTTTTTAATGCCAATGTCAAGGGCATTGAGATGGATTCGGGGCTTTACAACGATTGCTTGGATAACAGGTCATCTTACCTTAAAACTCATAAAAAAAATAATGGCAAAATTGAATTTTCCTGTGGTTTTGCTCAAGAGTATGCAATAAGGTATCAAGACAATAAGTTTTATTTTTTTAATCCATTTTCGGTACAGCTTTTTATAAAGATAATAGACAACATCTTGTCGTCTGTATATGAGTCAAAGCGAAAGGTGGATATTATACTTTATTACCCATCGAATGATTATATATATTATTTAGAAAACCACACATCTTTTTCATTGGAAAAAGAAATAAGGCTGGGCAGTCATTTCAATAAAGACAGTGATGAGAGGTTCTTGATATACACCTTGAAAATGCAAGCGATAGTTTAGTTAAAACAAATGCTGTATAATGTGAACAAATCGAACTGGATTAATTTAATTTAAATGGAATCAATCCTATATTTATAAAGGGAGCGGATTAAATGAAAATTGCAGTAATATATAAATCAAATTATGGAGCAACAAAACAGTATGCACATTGGATTGCAGAGGCATTAAATGCTGATATTTATGAAAAAGAACAAGCAAAGAACAGGAATCTCTTGGAATATGACGTAATAATATATGGTGGGGGATTGTATGCTGGGGGTATCAATGGCATTGATATAATAACAAAAAATTATGATAAGTTTAAAGAAAAGAAACTTTTTATATTTACGGTAGGACTCGCAGATCCTGATATTGAAACAAATAGAAGTGGGATAAAAGCGGCGATAGATAAGGTATTTAAATCTGAAATGCAGCGTAATATTAAATTTTTCCATTTGAGAGGATTTATGGACTACAGTCAATTGAGTATAGTCCATAAATCCATGATGGCAATGCTAAAGGCCATGATTAATAAAAAGAGAAAAGATGAATTGACGGACGAAGACAGGCAGATATTGGAAACTTATGGCAAAAAAGTGGATTTTATTGACAAAAAAGCAATAGCAGACATAATCAGCTCCATAAAAAAACTGTAAAATGCTATTCAAAGGATAGTTATATTGTTATTTGTCTTTATAGGGGATTCATTCTCGTTTCAAAAAAATATATTAGTTGTTAAGAAAGAGGAATGAATATATGCTAAAGATTATTAGTTTATCAGATCTGGCAAATTTGGAAGATTTAGTTGATGAAGCAACTCTGGAAAGAATTGTTTTTGGTGGAGTTGAAAGACTGGAATGTTTAGAGGGTTTTGACCTGATATCATTTGACTGGTATAATATTTTTGACAAGGAGTTGAAATCTTCGCAATTAATAATTTATTTCACAAAAAAGAATTTATTTTTCATATGTGAAAATGAAGAATGTCTGGATATGGTTCAGCGAAAGGTAAAAGACTTTTCTATTACGGAAAAAATACTTTCGGCGTTTTTTATTGAACTTCTGAAATCAGATATGGAGTATCTGGAAACTCTAGAGGATGATATTTTTGAATTTGAAGATGTGCTGCTTATGAAATCGAAAATACAGTGTGCTCAGGACCTTATTTCTTTTCGAAGAATACTTTCCAAGTTAAAGCGATATTATGAACAGCTGAACAGTATTATTGAAGAACTCATTGAAAATGAAAATGATTTAATTTCAAACGACCACATAAAATATTTTAAAGTAGTTGATAACCGGGTCGACAGACTTTTTTTAGTGGTACTTCATATGCAGGATTATGTATCGCAGGTAAGGGAGGCATATCAGGCGCAGGTAGATATAGAGCAAAATCGTTTAATGAAGGTGTTTACAGTGATTACTTCTATATTCTTGCCATTGACGCTTATCGTGGGTTGGTACGGAATGAACCTTAAAATGCCAGAATATAAATGGGATTACGGATATTTATTTGTAATAATAATAAGCTTGGTAGTATTTGTAATAAGCATAATGATTTTTAAAAAGAAAGAATGGTTTTAGACATATTTGATATTTTAAATAATAAAGAAACCACTTAACCTTGTTAAATTGGGGCTGAGTGGTTTCTTTTTGGTATATTAAATTTCCTTTTCCCATTCCGAAATGAATAAATCCAACTCGTCCTTCATAACGGGAATTCGGGTGTTCATTGCGCCACAGTGTAAACATTTATCATTCTTAAACCCTTGTTTGCTGCATTTTTCTGCAACTTCTTGAGCACAACCGTAGTTTCCGCATTCAGAACAGCGAAACGTAGGATTTTTGCATGGGTGTTGAAGTTTAGTTCCATCGCAGATGGCAACATTTAATTTTTCTTCATCGGTCATATCCAGGTGTCTTTTTTGGTTCAGTCTTCCATTTCTTTCCCATCTTTTATTGTTTGGAAATACTTTTGGCATATTGGTCACTCCTCTCAAAACTTAAGATTCAAAGCAATCTGTTTAGTGTAAATACTGTGGTAATCTTTAAGTATATATACCACACTTTTTTTAATTGTAATCGGGAAAAAGCTTAATAAATAAGAAGTATTGGAATATGATGCAAACCAATTTGAAAATTGACAAAAATAAGATAACATTATATAATGAATAAAATAATATTTGGGGAGCTTTTGCTCATGGCTGAGAGGAAATCATTAGATTTCGACCCTTTAACCTGATTTGGATAATGCCAACGTAGGGAAGAACACTAGTTTTAGAATTTTAGTGGGATATGCTCAATGTAAGCATAGCTCATTTTTTTTTGAGAAAATACGAGGTGGAACTAAATGAAAAAAATTCTTACAATAGCGGGATCTGATTGTAGCGGAGGAGCAGGAATACAAGCTGATATAAAAACGATAACTGCCCACAAAATGTATGCAATGAGTGCGATAACTGCATTAACAGCGCAAAATACAACGGGTGTATTCGGGGTAATGGATTTAACTCCGGAATTTGTATCAATGCAATTAGACTGTATATTCAAAGATATCTATCCAGATGCAGTAAAAATTGGAATGGTTTCTAATATTAAAATAATTGAAACAATAGTTGATAAATTAAGAGAATATAATGTGGAAAATATTGTTGTTGATCCGGTTATGATTTCAACAAGTGGAAGCAAACTTCTTGATGACGATGCAATAGGGGCAGTTATAACAAAATTGATTCCTATAGCAAAAGTGATTACACCAAATATACCAGAAGCGGAAATGCTCTCAGGCATGAAGATAAGAACTCTGGACGACATGGTAAAAAGTGCATTTGAAATTTCTAAAATGCTTTCAGGGAGCGTACTTATAAAGGGCGGACATCTTGAAGATTCAGCAGATGATTTGATTTTTCACGAAAATCATGCAATTTGGATAAAAGGAGAAAGAGTACGCAATCCGAATACACATGGCACTGGATGTACTTTGTCCTCGGCTATAGCATGTAATCTTGCAAAGGGTCTTTCTGTGAAAGAGAGTGTTGTAAATGCAAAGGCATATATCACAGGAGCGTTGCTGGATGGTTTGAATCTCGGAAATGGAAGCGGTCCATTAAATCACAGTTTTAATATTTAGGAAAAATTAATTTCATTACTGTTTAATGATATGGGCAATGCGGTAAAAACTATAATAAGTACATCGTATGTAACTATTTATTTTTTTGATTCTTTTGAGACTGTATGTTTGGAGGAATTTATGGATAAAACAATGAACATGTGGATGAAAGATATAGACGCGATAGATGCAAGAGAATCGCGGCGGATATATTTGGACAGAGAGATAGATATTAAAAAAATGATTAAGCTTAAACAGTTAATAAATAAGTTCAATGAAGAGGCTAATCTTAAGATTAGTCTTATTGATGATGCTAGAGGCGCTTTTTCGGGATTTAAAAAAAGTTATGGTTTTTTCAAAGGGGTAAGGAGTGTAATTGCCCTGAAAGGTTATACTGGAGATGTTTTGTTGAAAGAAAAACTGGGTTTTTATGGGGAAAAACTTGTTATTGAGGCTGTTAAGATGAATTTGGGGACATGTTGGGTATGGGGAACTTTCGATTCAAAAAGTACAATTTTTGATAAAGATGATGATGAAACTCTTATTTGCGTTATAACAATTGGTTACTGTAATAATAAGAAATCTTTCCGCGAAAAACTAATTTATAATATAACGCACAGGAAAACAAAAGAAATAGATGAACTTTATAATTCCGGCGGAGAACAAATCCCACAGTGGTTTCAAAATGGGATGAAAGCTGTTCAAAAAGCGCCATCGGCTAAAAATCGTCAGATTGTGATATTTGAATATAAAGGTGGAAAAGCAAGTGCATTTGTTGATGAAGTTGAAGAGTTTGATCTTGTAGACTTAGGAATAGCGAAACTGCATTTTTCAGTAGGAGCTGGTGGAAATTTTGAATTTGGGAACCCTGGAGAATTTAGTTTTACAAAATAAATGGAGATAACTATGACTTGGATGCCGTTTTTGTGTTTAGGAACAGGTTTTGTTTTAGGTTTAAACAAATGGGTAACGTCAAAGGGTGAAATTATTGATTTGATAATTAATATATCGTTAGTGTTACTGATGTTTACTATTGGTGCCAATATTGGAACCAGCCAATTGATTATGGAGAATTTATTTCGAATTGGTATGAATTGTGCTGTCATAGCTCTAATGGCTATACTATGCAGTATTATATGTACCGTAATAGTAGAAAGTACATTCTTACATTTAGACGAAATTGCAGACAAACTATCAGTGGTTAATTCCAAACCCATAGCTTCATATGAAAAATTTAATCAATCAAGCTGCGAAAATCAGAAAAGTACGATTCTTCTATGGCTTATGCCTGTTTGTGTAGGACTTGGAATTGTTGCAGGAAAAATGATGATAAAAACTAATATTAGTTTTTATCTCAATTATTTTCTCTATTTTTCACTTACAATTCTTTATACTGGGGTTGGCGTCAGCTTGAGTTGCAATCGGAATGTCTTTAAATATGTTGAAATTTTAGGGTGGAGAATCATACTTATTTCAATTGCAACATTTGCAGGTAGTATTCTGGGAGGTTTTGCTGCCAGCATTGTTCTTGATTTGCCGGTGAATATACCAGTAATGTCAGCTGCGGGAATGAGCTATTACAGCGTCACGGGAGCATATATGAGTCAAGTGTATGGAGCGGAAATTGGAATGTATGGATTCATGGTCAATGTAATGAGAGAGTTTTTTGTGGTAATGGGATTACCACTTATAATTAAAATAAGCAAAGGAAGTGCTATTTCAGCAGGTGCTTCAGGAGATATGGATACGATGCTAGTACCGGTTACTAAATTTGCAGGGGTGGAGCTAGGGTTAGTAACCTTGATAACCGGGACAATTTTAACTTTTGCAGTACCATTTATTCTTCCAATTTTATATAATCTGTTTTTAATAATATAAAATAAAACTAAAGATAATTTTTAAAATTGAAAGAAAAAATCAAATTGTTTATTCGGTTAATAGGCCTTACTCAGAAGGTCTGTTGAAATTCATATATTTATTGACTAATGTTGCAACGGCTATGCCAATAAAGGTTTCAAATATTCTGGAAAGAGGATATATGTTGTTGTCGCCATAGATCCTATGGGTAGTTTGTATACTTATGAAAACAATGCAACATATAGCAGTTGATGAGGACACCTCTAAAACTACGCAAAGTTTTATAAGAAACATTACTCCTAGAGGAATTAATATTATATAGCTTTTGGGTCCTGAAATATGTTCACAAAAGTAATATACAATAAGGCCGACAACTGCAGCTAGTGAAGTGCCAATTATTCTGTGTTTTCCTGCTTTCAGGGTATCTTCAACGGTCTGTTGCATGCATAATACAGAAGCGATGCACGCATAAAAAGGATTTTCAATACCTAGAATTTGAAATATTAGTAAATCAATGAATACCGCAACTACTGTTTTAATATTTCTCATACCGATTTTTAAGTTAATATTTTGCATTATAATCTCCAATTATTTGATATTTTTTCCTAAACTTTATTATCTCATTTCTAATCGATTTAAGCAAATTTTTTCATTAGATCATTAACTTGAATATTGCTTGGACTTGCTGTATAATCAAACCAAAGGAATACATAATATAAATTGAGGTGGTAAATAATATGAAAAAGAATAAATCTTTAGGTCTGATAATGGCGTGGGTTGGATTTTTATTGCTACTGTTTAATGCTGTTGGATACTATGCAAAATTTAATTTTGGACATCCAATTATTATTGTAATTGGATTGGTGATAGCCATATTTGGAGTCAAAATTTTGAAAACAAAGTGATGGTAGATTGAATGTACTTGATTTTTCGGCAAAACAAGATAGAGGATAAAAGATGTTGTCGATTAAAAAGGCAGGGTCTTTTTTTTGTTGAATAAAGGAGTGAGATATACATGTGTTTGGATAAGGTGGACATAAATGCGAAAATAATGATATAATTATTATCAAAATAACACAATATATTTTAATAATATGATTTAAGGTAATTTGAATTTATTTTATATTAAATCGGGGAGAGTGGAAATGGATGATATAATAATCAACGAGGATAATATAAGCTCGATGTGCTTTTTAGATTCAATAATACATTCTACAAATGAACTTGTCGTATTGGTTAATGCAAAGGGTAATATTGAAGAAATAAGTGAGGCTTATGCAGAATTTTTGAGTTTAAAAAGGGAAGATGTTATTGGGAAACCAGTAATCAAAGTGATAGAAAACACAAGATTGGTAAATGTGTTGGAAACGGGGATTCCGGAGGTAGAATCAACTCAAAAAATAAATGGGAAAAATATGATTGCGACAAGAACGCCTATAAAAAAGGATGGTCAAATAATAGGAGCTTTTGGAAGAGTTTTATTTAAAGATGTGGATGATTTGAAAAAACTTTATGATAAAATGAATAAGATGAAAACGGAATTAAATCTTTACAAGAGTCGTTTTTTTAAATTAAACGCAGCAAAATATAGTATGGAAGATATAATTGGAAGCAGTGACAATATAAGGCAACTGAAAAAAACAATCAAGATTGTTGCAAAAACAAATTCCAATATATTGATTTTAGGGGAAAGTGGAACAGGAAAAGAACTGTTTGCGCACTCATTACATAGTTCGAGCAAAAGAAACAACATGCCCTTTATATGTATTAACTGCGGATCCATACCGGCAGAGTTAATGGAATCTGAATTATTTGGATATGAAGAGGGAGCATTTACGGGAGCAAAAAAAGGTGGGAAAATAGGACTTTTTCAGGCTGCAAATTATGGAACGATTTTTTTGGATGAGATAGGAGATCTTCCTATGTCTATGCAAGTTAAGATTTTGAGATTCTTACAAGACAGAGAAATCCAAAAAGTTGGAGCAAGCACCAGGGAAGTTGTAGACGTGAGGATTGTTGCGGCTACGAATAAAAACCTGGAGGAAATGGTAATACAGGGCCAATTTAGATCCGATCTATACTACAGACTTAATGTAATTACTTTGCAAGTTCCAGCATTGAGGAATAGAAAGGACGATATCCCCAAATTAGCAAATTTTCTTGTAGAAAAATTCACTAAAAAAGAGAATATGGATACGAAGATAATTGCAGATAAAACTTTGGAATATTTAAAACGCTATGATTGGCCAGGAAATGTAAGGGAATTAGAGAATATATTGGAACGTGCCGTGAATTTTTTGGGTAGTGATAGGTTGATACTTCCGGAGCATCTTCCTGAAATATTAACTGGATGCCCGAATAATGTTACTACAAAGTCACTGAAGAAAATTATTGATGAGGTAGAGATGAATGCTATCATCAACTCTCTGCTTCAAAATCAAAATAATAAAACGAATACAGCAAATGCACTTGGAATCAGCAGGACCAGTCTTTATGAAAAAATGAAAAAATATGGGATAGGTGAAGAGGTGTGAGAGTAATGTATTGAAAAGTGTACAGTTTTTCAAATAAATGCATGTTATGTATGGAAAAATGTACACATAAATAGACTGAAGAATGCAAATGTTCGAAAATCCCTACAAATTATGATTGAATAGTCATGATTCTAGTAGGGATTTTTTTATAGCTGGAATTTTATTTTTTGTATAACTTGAAAATGCTGTCTTACAGCTGTTTTGAAAAAATTGGCAAGGTATTTGCTAATAGAAGTGTGTAGGGTTAATGTTACGGAAAGCATTTTTAAAGAAAGGTGGATTGTTATGTTAAAAGAAAAAGTTAGTATTGTAACTGGAGGGGCAAGTGGGATTGGATATGCTGTTGCCCAAACTTTTGTAGAAGACGGAGTAAAGGTTGTGATTGCGGACATAAATGAAGATGGATTAAAGGTTTCATCTGAGACACTTGGTTGCGACTACTTTGTAGCCGATTTAAGCAGAAGAGAGTCATGTAAGGCTCTTGTGGACTATACGATTGGAAAGTATGGAAAAGTCGATATTTTGGTAAATGTAGCTGGAATACAGACTGTAAGTTCAATAGAAGATTTTCCAGAGGATAAGTGGGATTTCATGATTAGTCTTATGCTTACTGCGCCATTTTTATTAACAAAATATGTATGGAGTTCTATGAAAACTCAAAATTGGGGAAGGATAATAAATTTAGATTCAATTCATGGGCTTGTAGCTTCGGAATATAAATCGGCATACGTATCGGCTAAACATGGATTGATAGGTCTTACAAAAACAGCTGCCTTAGAAGGCGGGGAATATGGAATAACGGTAAATGCGATTTGTCCGGCATACGTACGTACTCCATTGGTAGATAAGCAAATTGATGCTCAGGCTAAGAATCATGGGATAAGCAAGGATGAAGTTGTAAGTAAAATTATGCTTCAAAAATCAGCTATAAAGACAATGATTGAGCCAGAAGCTGTTGCAAAAACTGTGAAATTTCTTTGTTCAGATGTGGCAGATCATATTACTGGTTCAGCACTTACAATGGATGGCGGATGGACGGCAGGTTAAATTAGTTAAATATTGCTTATAAAGGGAGGATTTTATATGATAGGAGTATTAGGAATTATATTATCACTAGGATTGTTAATGTTTTTGGCTTACAGGGGAATTTCGGTTATAATACTAGCGCCAATATTGGCACTATTCGCAGTTTTTCTAGGTGGGATTGCAACTGGGAATGCTCATCTTATGGCTACATATACAGAGGTTTTTATGGTAAGTCTGGGGGGGTATGTAAAATCATATTTCCCGGTATTCTTACTAGGGGCATTGTTTGGAAAACTAATGGATGATTCTGGTTCGGCTCAGGCAATATCAGAATTCATAGTAAAGAAAATAGGTAAAAAAAGAGAAGTCCTTGCAATAGTACTTTCTTGCGCAGTGTTAACTTATGGAGGAGTTTCTCTGTTTGTTGTAGCTTTTGCTGCATACCCTATAGCGGCTGCGTTATTCAGGGAGTCAAACCTTCCTAAGAGATTTATTCCAGCATGTATCGCACTTGGAGCATTTACTTTTACAATGACTGCTCTTCCAGGAACACCGCAAATTCAAAATGCAATACCAATGCAATTTTTTGGAACGGATGCATATGCAGCACCTATACTTGTA
>JBATTG010000131.1:0-9028 GCA_049670425.1 Proteocatella sp. | reverse complement strand
CGCATATCTGCCTGAATTGTCTTAAAACTATGAACTTTGTATATTACATTTGGGATATCGTCAAAATAGTCATCACTAAATGGATTTGTATATTTAATTATCCTTGGTTTGGCTAGAAAATATCCTTTTCTTTGTGAAGATACAATTATATTTTCCTGTATTAATGTACTTAAGGCATTTCTAATAGTTTGTCTTTGAACGTTAAACATTTCGGAAAAACAACGTTCGGATGGCAATTTGTCCCCAGGCTTATAGCTTTCACTAGTAAGCATGTATTCAATTTCTTTGGCAATAATGATATCTAATGTAAGTAGATTTTTTCGCATTTTAATTCCTCTGAGTTATAAAATATAAAGATTAATATACAAGTTAATATACACTTATTTATGATAAGAGTCAATGGGACTTAAAACTCAATTGGTATATTAAAAATTGAAACTGGTGTTTTTTCTCGATGAAACGTATATAATAAAAATGCAATAAAAAATGCAATTGATGCATTAAAATTGGTATATAATAAAAATATTCACAAAATTACAAAAAGATATTGCCAAAATAAAAATATACTGGTATATTAAATATTAAAAGTGGTTGAATAAAAATTAATAGACGATCAGTAAGTGGCATTATTGCCTTAAGCCTTGATCGTTTTGATTAAGAGGTGGAATTTATGTTAGATTCAATTGTATCGCTAATTGATGTAGAAAAAAGTTTTGGTAAAAATAAGGTTGTAAAGAAAATGAATGTAGAAATCAAAGAAGGTGAATTTTTAACATTGCTAGGGCCTTCTGGATGTGGTAAGACAACTACTCTTAGAATGATTGCAGGATTTGAAGATGCTTCGGGAGGGATTATTAAGGTCCAAGGGGAGCGAATTGAAGATAAAGAACCTTTTGAAAGAGATGTAAATACAGTTTTTCAGAATTATGCATTGTTTCCACATATGACAGTATTTGATAATGTGGCTTACGGCCTGAAAATCAAAAAAGTATCAAAAGATGAAATTAAGCAAAGAGTTTCAAATATGCTTGAGATGGTTCAATTAAAAGGTTACGAAAGCAGGAAACCTGATGCATTATCAGGAGGTCAAAAACAAAGAGTGGCTATTGCAAGAGCGCTTATTAATAATCCTAAGGTATTGCTTCTGGATGAACCTCTTGGGGCGCTGGATTTAAAATTGAGAAAACAGATGCAGGTGGAACTTAAACGCTTGCAGAAAAAGCTTGGGATTACATTTGTATATGTTACTCATGACCAAGAAGAAGCGCTTACTATGAGCGACAGGATAGCAGTTATGAATGAAGGTATTATAGAACAGCTGGCTTCACCTATGGAAATATATGATAAGCCTTCGACAAAATTTGTAGCTGGTTTTATTGGAGAATCAAATATTTTCGATGGAACGATTGTAGACATTACAGACGGAATATTTAAGGTGGAAACCTCAGCTGGAATTATGTTGGTAGAAGGTGAAGGCTTTAAAATTGGCGAGAAGATGCATGTATCTATAAGGCCTGAATACATAAAAGTAAGTAAAGAAGAAGTTGAGGGATTCAAACTGGAGGGTATAGTTAAGGATTTCATATATATGGGGACGGTAGTAAAGACATCTGTAGATATGAAAGATAAAACCGAAATAAAATATTCTCGCTTTGAGAAAGACGAAGAGATTAAAGAAGGAGAGCTTGTAAATATATATTGGAATCCGAAAAAAGCTTTTGCTATAAAAGAATTAGTTTAGGATGGAGGGAGATATGAGTACGAAAAGTAAATTTAAGCGAAATATATTGCCAGCACTGGCAATGGCAGGTCCCGTATCCGTATGGATGATTTTATTCGTAGCTATTCCGATGATGTTTATTATTTATATAAGTTTTATGTCAAGAGGTATATTTGGTGACGTGGTATATGAGTTTTCCGTGGATAGTTATTCAACATTATTAGACAGTACATATTTTAAGGTTATAGTAAAGTCGATAAAGGCAGCTTTTACAACAACTGTGTTGTGTTTGCTTATTGGATATCCATTTGCATATTATATTGCCAGAAAACCAAAAGAATTGGCTTCAAGATTGATAATGCTGATAATGATTCCTTTCTGGACAAACTCTTTAATGAGATTAAACAGCTGGCTGCTGTTATTTCAAAATAGCGGTCCTGTCAACAATTTTCTGCAATGGTCAGGGATTACAGATACCCCTGTTGGTTTTGTTTATACAGATGGACTGGTAATGCTTGGGATGATTACCACAATGCTTCCTTTTGCAGTATTACCGATGTACAGCTCTATAGAAAAATTAAGTAAATCGCTGCTTGAGGCTTCAGCAGATTTAGGGGCTTCTCGATTAACAACTTTTTTAAAAATAACTTTGCCATTAACTTTCCCAGGGATATTTTCTTCTATAATACTGGTGTTTATTCCTACTCTTGGAATCTATACTGTTACTGATATGCTTGGAGGCGGAAAGGTACTTTACATAGGGAATATCATTAAAAATCAGTTTGGTGCAATCAGAAACTGGCCACTTGGAGCTGCTCTGTCTGTGCTTCTGATTGTTATAACTGGAATACTCATCTTTATATACACCAGGTTTGCCAATATAGAAGATATGGAGGTGATGTAGTTGAGTTATTCGAAATCTCAGAAAAACAGAAGAATGGGCGAGTTATTAGGAACACTTTATTCGATTTTTATTTATACAATTTTATATATTCCAGTTGTTGTAATGATGATATTTTCATTTAACAATCAGAGATATAACTATTATTGGAATGGTTTTACGACCCAATGGTATTCAAAATTATTTACTAATTCTACGGTAATCGGAAGTTTATGGTATTCAATTATTATTGCCGTGATTTGCACAATTATATCGGTTGCAATAGGAACTATAGGAGCACTGGGATTAAGGAAGTATGAATTTAAAGCAAGAAAGTTTGTAAACAACATGCTTTATATTCCGATTATCGTTCCGGAAATTGTATTGGCGGTTGCTTTGCTTATTATTTTTATGAAAGCGGGAATAGCGCTTGGAATGGGAACTATACTTATAGGACATTGTACATTCTGTATACCTTATGCAGTGGTCACAATTAAAGGACGTATAAGTGGAGACGAATACAATTTAGAAGAAGCGTCTATGGACCTTGGGGCAAACAGAATGCAAACTTTTTTCCAAGTGACACTTCCAAGTATAATGCCTGGTGTTATGAGTGCAGCATTTCTGTCTTTTACGCTTTCAATAGATGATGTAGTTATGAGTAATATGCTTGCTGGAGCAAAAAACTCCACTTTGCCTGTACTGATATTGTCTATGAACAAGAGTGGAATTACGCCAGATGTGAATGCGCTTACTACAATTATGATTCTTGTCATTGTTATAGCAATGGTTTTGAATAGTATTATTAAAAATGCGTTAAAAAAACGCGAAAACAAGGAGGCGGCAATATGAAAAAGATGATTTCAGTATTATTGACAGTAGTTTTTGCAATGGCTGTTTTTACAGGTTGCAGTAGCGGTGATGCAACAGAGAATAACGAAGCAACGGCGAGCAGTGAACTAAATATCTACATGTGGCAACAGTACATATCCGAGGATTTGATTGCTAAGTTTGAGCAAGAAAATGATTGTAAGGTGAATCTGTCTTACATGAGTGACAATGCAGATGCAATTACAAAATTAACGGCAGGAGGGGGAAAGGACTACGATTTGATTATGACATGTGATGCATATATGGAATCTTTGGTAGCAGGGGAATATATCGAAAAAATTAATTTTGATAATGTTTCAAATGCCTCAAATATTAACGAAGCATACTGGGCTGCAAAAGATTACTGTGTTCCATATTTAATGAATTACATCTATGTTGTATACAACAAGGATACTACGCCGATTGAAATCACAAGCTATAACGATTTGATTAATCCAGCGTTAAAAGGGAAAATAGCTTCTATTGATGGGGCAAGAAATCTATTCCCAATGGCCTTGATTGCATTAGGATATGATCCTAACTCTATAGAAGAAAGTGAAATTGCAGAAGCTTATGAATGGCTGATTAAGTATAACGAAAATGTTGTAGCTTATGGCAACGCTGAACAAAATCTTACAAATGGCACAGCTTCAGTAGCTGTTACTTATGATGGAAATGCTTCATGGGCAATGGCTGAACTTGGAGAAGACAGCAATCTTGTAATTGCAGATTTCGAAAAAGATCCAGTACAGCTGGGCTTTGACTTGTATGTTATACCAACTGGAGCTCAACACGTTGACCTGGCTGAAAAGTTTTTGAATTATATATGTGATCCTCAGGTTATGGCTGCAAATCTTGTAGAGTATCCATATTCTTGTCCGAATGAGGCTGCAGTAGAATCTGCTTCAGATGCATATAAAAATGACCCGGCAAGAGAGTTTGATTACAAGGAAAATGTATTTTTCCAGGAAGATGTAGGAGAAGCAATTACAATTTATAACGATTATTACCAAAAGTTAAAGGTAGGGGAATAAATTTAAACAATATAGCTTTAGGAGACTGAACGGATGTTAAAATTTGATGAACAAAAACAGATAGACGGCGTCAATGGAGCATTGGCGTTGCGCAGTGAAATAGAGTCAATCGTAGATAAAATATGCAGTGAAGGATATAAAAATATCTGCTGGCTGGGGATAGGTGGAACTTACGCATCGTGTCTCCAAGCCGAAGTGCATATGAAAGAAAGCTCAGCAATCAATTTTTTTGTAGAAAATGCAGCAGAATATATTTTGACTGGAAATAAAAAAGTCGGAGAAGGTACAATCGTTGTAATTTCTTCCGTTACAGGTAGCACATCAGAAATGGTAGAGGGCGTAAAAAAAGCACAGGACTGTGGTGCCAAGGTGATTGGCTTTGTAGATTTTTCTGACACTAAACTTGCTAAAATGGTCGACTATGAGATTGCATATCCTGTAAACGAACAGCTCAAGTTTTTCATGGTAGCAGATCGTTTCATGTATAATGCTGGTGAGTTTGATGAGTATTATGAGCTTTATTCACAGCTTGATAAACATCTGGCTTACAATCTGGCAGAAGTTGAAAAATCTGCAGATGAGCTTGGTGAAAAAATTGCTAAAAAGCATATGAATGACAGTATACACTATTTTGTTGGAGCTGGTAATCAATACGGAGCAACTTATTCATATGCAATGTGTTACTGGGAAGAACAGCACTGGATAAGAACAAAATCAATTCACAGCGCCGAATTTTTCCATGGCATGTTTGAAATTGTGGACAGAGATACCGCTGTAACAGTATTTGTAGGAGAAGACTCACAAAGAGCTCTAAGTGAAAGAGTAGCGAAATTTCTACCGAGAATTTGTGCTAACTATAACATTATCGATACAAAAGATTATGAATTAAAGGGCATAAGTGAAGAATTCAGAGGTCATCTATCTCATCTTCTAATGCGTGTAATTACACAAAGGGTTGATGTTCACTTAGAAAGATTAAACTGTCATCCTATGGATATAAGACGCTATTACAGACAGCTGAAATATTAAAACAGTAATAGAATATATAGTTATCATATAATTATAGAATAAAAATAGGCTGCTTCTAAAAATGAAGCAGTCTGTTTTTATAACTATTTTGAAATGGGGTATTTTGTGAAAATAGGATTATTTACATCCGGCTATCAAAGAAATGAAATTGAAGATATTTTTAAAGATGCAAAAAGATTTGGCTATGATTATATTGAATTATGGGGAGGGCGGCCTCATGGGTACGCATATGACTTGAAAAAAGGCGAAATAACCCATATCTTGAAATTGATAGATAAGTATGCTATTCCAATTAAAGTGTTTACACCAGAGCATAACTCATATCCATACAATTACATGATTGGCAGTGAAGCGCAGAGGCAAGAATCCATTGATTATCTGAAGACCGCAATGGACATAGGAAAAGCGATAGGCGCAGATTTTACAGTAATATCTGCTGGACATGCAGGATACAATGTAACTAGAAACCATATATGGAACAGATTTACCAGAAGTATCAGGGAGCTTTCAGATTATGCAGAAACAATAAATCATATGCTTGTGCTAGAGGCTCTGACACCTTATGAATCAAATGTGTGCACATCAGCAAATGATCTGCACGAGATAGTTGAATACATAGATTCTCCCTGGCTGGGAGCAATGTGTGATGTGGTTCCGCCCTTTGTTCAAGGTGAAAGCATTATGGGTTATTTTAACAAATTAGGAGATCGGATGAAACATCTTCATATCATAGACAGCAATGGCAGCAACGATACTCATTTGATTCCTGGGGATGGGAATATTCCATTAAAAGAATTATTGGAAGAAATAAAAGACTATGGTTATAATGGAACTGCAACAATAGAGCTAGTAACATCATATATGAATGAACCAAGTTTGTATGCAAAAAGAGCAATTGAACGGTTAAAAAAATTAATGGAGTAGTGAGGGAAATTGAAATGGATAAAAAAGTAAAAATAGCCGCAGTAGGAGACAACTGTATGGATGTTTATGATGATACCGGAGAGGCATTTTCTGGGGGCAATCCGGTTAATGTAGCAGTATATGTTAGGAGAATGTGTGGAGAATCTTCGTATACAGGGGTTGTAGGAGATGATGCATATGGGATGGCAATGATTGAGGCAATAAGCAGTAAAGGAGTTGATACTTCTCACATAAGAGTAATGAGAGGAAAAACAGCAGTGACCCACGTGGCAGTAGAAAATGGGGAGAGAATTTTAGGGGACTATGAAGAGGGGGTTATGTCTGAATTCAAACTTACTCCGGAAGATATTGAATTTTTATGTAGTCATGACTTAGTTGTTACTGGAATATGGGGTAAAATTGAATCGGAATTATATAAGATAAAAGACAGAGGTATACCTGTTGCATTTGATTTTGCAGACAAACTGGGACATCTAATTACTGAGGAAGCACTACCATATGTAGATTACGCATTTTTTTCCTATGACAATGGAGATGATGAAAAATTGTATGAATTCATGAAAAATGTAAAAGAGAAAGGTCCTAAATTAGTGGTATTAACTTTAGGTGAAAAAGGAAGTATTGTTTATGATGGAAATGAATTTACAAAATGTGGAATAGTTAACTGTAATGTAGTAGACACCATGGGAGCAGGCGACAGCTATATAGCAGGTTTTTTAATGGGTTTACTTGAAAGTAGATCAATTGAAGAATGTATGTATAAAGGGGCATTGAGCAGCAGTGAGACGATAACATATTATGGGGCATGGTAACGGATAACGTTGACGTGGCGAGACTGTAAATAAGGAAAAATCCTTTTAGATTAATGTTGAAATATAACTATTAATCTATGAGGATTTTTTTATGTATTTAAGACCAAGGAGCAAAGGTATTAATGAAAGCTGGAAAGCTATGGACCAGTGATTACTTATGCAACTGTATGTTGTTTGAAAATCACACTAATTTTCCCAGTATATAATATACATTTTATAAAAATATATTATATACTGGGATTTAAAGGAGTGAGAAAATGGAAATAATTATAATATTAATCGCACTAGCTATCATGTCATCATTTATTAATATAAAATTTGGCTATGTCATAGCACGAAGTAAAATTGGAAGAAATTTGGACATGACTCTCGATGGGTTTACTAAAGCTATGATAATAGGTGTAGTCGGGATTGGTATATTGAATAGTATGCCTGATTATATGGAAGTTGAAGCATATGATTTAAATCAGGGGAGCAAGAGTCCTGTAGTGCAAGCCCCTGTAGTTGATGTACCGAATTCTGTTATTAAAGCAGTTCCGATTGAACATGGAAGTCCTTTTGCAGATGGTATTTTCTCCGGGACAGGTCAAGGTTTTAAGGGTGGAATAAAGGTTGAAGTGGAAGTCGTTTCTGGAGTCATATCCAGAGTCGAGGTCGTGGACCAGCAAGATGACCGAAAATGGTTTAACTGGGCTAACAATAAAATCCCAAACAGCATAATTGAAGCGCAAAGTGCCGACGTTGACATAGTGAGTGGGGCTACATATAGCTCCATTGGTATCATCGAAGGGGCTGAAGACGCCATAAGTCAAAGTCGAGGTGAGTAAGAATGAAATATATACAAAAAATAAGGATTGCAGTACAAGTATTGTTTTTAATATTAACTGTAATGGCTTTAATTATGGAATTGTCATTTATTAAAATATTAATATTGATTTCAACTGTTGCAGGTGGCGTTTATTACTGTGGATGGGCCTGTTCTTTTGGGTTTATTCAAGATGTAGGTTCAAAACTAGGACGCTGGTTTGGCATTAAGAATAGGAAGCTGCCAGATAACATTCATAAAGTTGCGATTTACATGAGGTATCTGATGGGTGTAATGGTCATATTTATTGTCTCTGATGCAATGATGCTGATTATGGGGTATGAGCCCAGAGGCGGATTTTTGGGTCTGATTTCAGGAAGAATTCCATCAATGGGTGTACTGATAGTAATTGGATTCTTCGTCTTGATTTCAATCAAATACGACAGGGTGTATTGTCGTTATTTATGTCCGGAAGGAGCACGATATGGCGTGATGAGTCTAGTCAGATTGTTTACGCTGAAACGGGACAGTGATAAATGCATCAAATGTGGCAAGTGCGACCGAGCCTGTCCAATGCAAATAAAAGTATCTGAGATTGAAAAAATGAGATCACCGCAGTGTGTCAATTGTTTTGAATGTATAAGTGCATGTCCTGTTGAGGGGGCATTGACTTATGGTAACGTATTTAAAAAAAATCAGGATGGATTCCATTAAGATTTCCCTTGATAATTAGATCTGAGTTGTCCGCATGCGGCATTGACTGAAGCTCCAATTTCACGGCGCATAGTCACGGCGATTTTATTTTTCTTTAGCACGTCATAAAAAGCCATGATCTGCTCTGCAGAGCTTTTTGAGAATCCAAGATTCTGCGTTTCGTTGTAGGGAATCAAGTTTACGTGACAGTTTCTCTTACCAATCAGCGCAGCAAGTTCCTCTGCGCAGATGGTGCTGTCG
>JBATTG010000130.1:0-4228 GCA_049670425.1 Proteocatella sp. | reverse complement strand
TAGTAATCTGCTTAGTTGTCATACAAAACAACCGCAGGAACTGTGGAGATAGCTTGGTAAATTAGCGAACATTGGTTTGCCCTACCCAAGAATCCCCCACCTCTATAGGTGGTGGGAGCGTTCAAATCCATATGCATCGCAAGTTTAATGACCTTCTCGCTGATTTTCTGCTCAACTTCATGCTTGCTTAATATTGGCTCTTGATTATCATATACCCAATTTTTTCATGTCCCTTTTAGTATGCTTGCAAGATAGTCCCTATTTTTATCCCCTCAATATTGCAAAATAATTTTGAATTCAAAATCCAGCAACATAAACAAAGCCTGAGTCTCATTAGCTTCAGAGAATCAGGCTTTGTTTATTTTTCAAAATAATAATTACACTGGTTTACTATTTACTATATACCCAAAGCCTCTTCTGGCGTAATATATTTTCTTTCCTGTTTCTTTCCTGTTTCCGCAAGTGTAAGGTTACCAGCGTGAAAACAAAGTCCTTTTCTTAAGTATATATTTTCTTTCAGAGCTTTTTCAGCCCCTTTATTTGCAACTTCCAAGATATAATTTATCGTGGATGAACAAAGTAAATCACTTGATGTCTTGGAATAAGCCGATGGTATATTATCCACACAATAATGCATTATTCCTTCTTCAAAATAAACAGGATCTGCGTGGGTTGTGCCTCTGCATGTTTCTACAGCTCCACCTTCATCACATGCTACGTCCACTATCATAGCCTCTTTTTTCATAGTCCTGAGCATTTCTCTGGTTACTAAGTGATCTTTTCTCCATTTTGGCCAGGAAATACAGTTTATTAATACATCGGTTTCTTTCAGAAGATTTTCTATGTTTGCCTCATCAGAGAATAAAAGTTCTGCATTTACAGGCAGCATATTCTTCGCCGCAATAAGTTCGTCCATGCTGATATCCAGAATTGATACTTTATTTCCGAATCCAGTTGCAAGCTCCGCCGCCCCAAGACCCGCTGCTCCTGCACCAATTATCGTGATATGTGGAGTTCTTACTCCATTTACTCTTGCAAGCATTTTACCGCTTCCACTATTTATCTTTTGAGAGAAATTGCAGGCAGCTATAAAGCCACCCTTTCCTGCAACCTCACTCATAGGTCTTAACAGCGGAAATTTCCCATTTTTATCCTGTATATCTTCATAGGCTATTCCAGTAATTTTTTTCTCTATGCATACATCAGTTTCATCACGGTGTGCATTCGAGTGAAAGTAAGTAATTATTATACTATTTTCACGTAGGAGATTGAATTCTTCAGGTAAAATTTCCTTAACTTTATAAACCAAATCAGCCTCTCTATATATAGTCTTGTTATCGGTAATCTCTGCCCCTGCCAGGCGGTAATCTTCATCACTGTAAAAACTTCCCATTCCAGCTCCGCTTTCTACAAGTACCCTATGTCCGTTTTTAACAAGTATTTTTACTCCACCCGGTGTAACAGCTACTCTGTATTCATTCGCCTTTACTTCTTTTGGTGTTCCAATAATCATATTATCCCCTTCTCATTTAAGCTTAAAGAAAAAATCCCATAATTAAATATCCGGCTGTTGAAATTCCAGCTACCGTAAGTGTATACGGAATCTGAGTCTTAACATGGTCTATATGGTCGGAACCAGCGGCCAGCGAAGACAAAATGGTCGTATCTGAAAGCGGAGAACAGTGGTCTCCAAAACATCCACCACCCATTATTGCGGCTATCGTTGCAAATACAAGCGTAGTTGCTGCTCCTCCTGTAAGCGTGAATGCCAGCGGTACAAATATCGGTGTCATTATTGCATAGGTTCCCCACGAAGTACCTGTAAAGAAGGATACAAATCCGCATATAAGGAATGTGAATGCCAGAAGAAGCGCCGGACTCATCCATGACTCGGTTACGCTTATTACATATTGGGCAGTTCCAAGCTCCTTGCTTATTGAATTCAAAGAGTATGCCAGAGCAAGTATCAGCATAGCTGTCATAACACTTTTAATCCCTTCTACTGACGTTTCTACAAGCTCGGTTATTGTACCCATTTTTTGAATAAGCATTACTATAAACTGATATGCTACAGCTGCTACAAATCCTTCAAGCGTTTTTGCCGAACCCATAAATATATAGGTTCCAAGGGTTACTGATATTATAATCAGTGCCGGCATCAAGAAGTTAAGAAAAAGATTTGGCTTTATGCCTTCATTTGGAGTGATGCTAGAAAGTTCTTTTCCAAGAAGCGGTTTAGCTGTATCCGAAAATGGCTTGCCTTCATTCATGGCTCTGTCTTCCGCTTTTTTCATCGGTCCATAATCTTTTATTATTCCAGATGCTATAAGTCCTACCATTGAAACTGACAGTATTCCGTAGAAGTTAAACGGAATCATCTTTACAACTGCATCCATTGCAATATCCTTGTCTACAAATACTCCAATACCTACAAGCAGTCCCGACATATATATTCCCCATGATGAAAATGGAATCATAGTACATACTGGTGCAGATGTTGAGTCACATATGTAAGCCAATTTTTCTCTTGAAACTCTAGCTTTATCAGTTATGTTTCTCATAACGGTTCCAACATAAAGCGGAGAAAAATAATCACTGAAGAATATAAATATTCCCAAGAGCCATGCGATAAGTTGTGCTCCTCTGGCTTTTATACTTCTTCTTTCAATCAATGCTGCAAATGACTGTATCGCTCCCGACTTTTGAAAAAGAGCAATCATCATTCCTATAAATACTTCAATGCCTATAATCCAGATAAAATCTGCATTTCCAAGGGCATTCTGTAAAAGTCCTGTAAAACCAAATAAAATATTTTGTCCAGTTACAAGGATACCAACAAGCACACCTATTGTAAGTGAAAAAAGTGCGTCTCTAGTAGTAAAGGCCAGTGCCAGTGCTACGAAAGCCGGGGCTAAAGCTAAAATTCCATAATCCATTTTAGTTCCTCCTTTAGTAAATTATAAATTGATTCATTCTTGATAACTCATTATTGCAATTTTTATGCCAATCATTCTGCTTTATTATTAAATAAATCTTACATATAAACCAATAGACTTAATTTTAAAAGAAACAGCCTCCTAAATATAATAAAAATAAATTATTATATTTAACTAAAATCCTTTTTTTGTCTCAATATTCAAAATATACGCTAAATGCATACTAAAAATGCCCGTATTTCGGCGATATTTTATTTGTTTTTTTATATATAATTGTTATAATCTTTGAAAACGTTTGTTTTTGAAGTCAATCGCCCTATTTCGGGCACATCGCCTATAATCAGGCGATTTTGGCAGTAAATTACCAGTATCAATATATTACAATCAAAGTAAAACTATACATAACTTTATTCAAAATAATAATGTAAAACCGATACAAGCTAATTGAACTGCTAAACTACATCCTACACCTTAATTTAAGCATACAAAAAGCAGAGCTAATTTTATAAAGTAGCTCTGCTTTTTAAATTAATAATTTCACTAAAATATTTCAGTTTCCAAACTTGATTTTGCCAAAAATACCAACAAATTCAAAATCAAGTAGCATAAACAAAGCCTGAGTCTCATTAGCTTCAGAGAATCAGGCTTTGTTTATTTTTCAAAATAATAATTACACTTCTGTTTTCTGCATCCGTGGGGATGCCGTCGCTGTCATGGCATACAATATCGTTTCTATACGTTAAGCTTAATTTTAAGATATTTTTCCGAATCATCACAGGCAACTTTCAGCGCCGTGTACACAAAGTTTTTGCAGCAGCAAGGTCCGGTTTCATTGGCAATAGCATTTACTCCTTTTATTGATTCACTGCAATTTTTTATTTTTTTATGAACAACTCTCTAAAACGTCTGAGTGCATATCGCCCTGTATCACCCAGCCATCTTCCAAGAATATCTATTTCATTCTTTTTCCACAGATAAAGCCTTATTATCATTAAAAGCCCAAGCAAGACAAATCCTGCAATGACAAACACCACCGAAACCGGGTTTTCTTCATATATCGCACTGGCAAAAAGCTGAACAGTTGAAGCATATCTTGTAAGATAATTGTTTGCAGGTGATGGCAGTTCCACCATTGCAGTCGTTTTAATATCACCAATTTTTGCAATCATATAGTGATAATAGGTGTTTTTAGTCAGAAGTTCTGCTCCTGCCCCTCCCGAAATCAAATAGCGCACGCCATTTTTGGTGTATTCCAAATAACTGTGAATGTGAGACAGGTACACCGTGTCTAC
>JBATTG010000129.1:0-9525 GCA_049670425.1 Proteocatella sp. | reverse complement strand
CAGGGACTGGATTCGGAACGATAGCAGCGGGTATGGGAGTTATTTATCCAGCAGGAGTAGCGCTTGGACTGCATCCAGGACTTCTTGCTGGAGCAATAGTTTCAGGTGCGGCATTTGGTGACAACCTTGCACCGGTATCTGATACGACCATATGTTCGGCTACATCTCAGGGTGTGGATGTTCCCGGGGTTGTTAAATCAAGACTCAAGTATGCAATACCAGCAGGGATAATAAGTATAATAGTGTTTGTAGTACTGAGCTTTATATACACAGGTACTACATCGACAACATCTGTTATAGAGTATGAACCAAAAACACTTCTAATGTTGATACCAGTTGCAATAACAATTTTCATAGCAATAAAAACAGGAGACATAATAATTGCCACAACTGTAGGAATCGTAATTTCAGGTGCGGCAGCAGTCGGACTGGGACTGATTGATTTCATACAGATAGACCCATCGGCAAGCGTTATAAAGGAATCTCTTTTCAGAGTTTCTGGAGCAGGCCTTGACAGAACGGTTGACGGTATAATCTATGTAGGTATAAACTCAATGCTTCAGGTATGTATACTTGCACTTCTTTTATTCGGTTCGATTGCAATAATGAGAGCCGGAGAAGGAGATAAGAAGCTTCTATCTGTGCTTGGAAATGTAGCAAAAGGACCAGCTGGAGCAGAATTTACAATCACGGGTATGATAGTAGCACTTTCAGCCATGATGGGACTTAATGCCCCGGCTATACTGGCAGTTGGAGCATCTTTTGCAAAACCGCTGAGCCAAAAATTCGGAATAAGCCCATACAGAGCGGCGAACCTTATGGATGCAACTTCATGTACACTGGTTTATTCGTTACCTTGGACACCGGCAATCATATACACGATAGGATTTGCAAAAGACAGTGTAGCACCGCTTACGGCACTTAATGTAACGCCGTTTGTAGTATATGCATATGTAATGATGGCAATAATGATAGTTAGTATATTCCTTGGAATAGGAAGATATGACGGCATGAAAGAAAAAGATAAAGGCAAAGACAGAAGAGATAAAACAGCATAATCATAAATATCGGGATAAAATGATATCTTAGGTCCATGATATTTTTAACAATAAAAAACGGACGGTTTTTACCGCCCGTTTTTTGTGTGACAAAAATGTTTGTTAAGTGTAAGGCAAATCAATGGTTCATGATACAGTTCTTTGCTATAATTAGATTACAATCAAAAAAGGGGGTGTAAATTATGAAAAAACTATTCCAAAGCATGTATGATATATTAAAGTTAAGCGGGCTTATCATTTTAGGCGAAATTTCGGAGAATGAAGCCCTTGAATTATTACAGTAAGGAGATGAAAATTATGAAAAAACTAATTTCAATGCTATGTTGTTTACTTCTAATCTTGAGTATATCGTTTGGAATGGCAGCTGTTTTTCCTATAGTGCAGGATGGATATGAAATGTACGAAGAGAAAACTTCTGAAATAAACATTGATACAATGATTAAAGAAGTAGAGTACCAAGAAAACTATTTAAAACTGGAAGACATATCAGATGAATTTATAGAACAATTACTAAAATCCGAAGATAAACGCTTTCGTTATCACTGTGGAGTTGACCCTATTGCAATATCAAGAGCCATGTATAATAATATCAAATTAGGCTATTTTGCTCAAGGCGGAAGCACAATAACACAGCAACTTGCTAAAAATATCTACTTTTCATTTGAAAAGAAAATGGAACGGAAAATAGCTGAATTGATTGCAGTTTTCGATATAGAACGTAAATTAACAAAAAATGAGATTTTAGAACTTTACATTAACATTATATATTTTGGAGAAAACTGTTATGGATTAAAGGATGCGGCAGAACATTATTATGGTGTTAAACCTCAGAATCTTTCGACTGATCAATGTGAAAAGCTTGTATTTACGATAAAAAGTCCAAATAATTATAACCCTAATATTTATAAAACTGCTGTATAAAATCGAAGGTGATACAGATGTTTGCAACACCGGAAAAGGTAACATGAATCTTAGTAAGTAAAAAAAGGAAGTAAAAATATGGGGAAAAAGCAAAATGGTACCTGCCGATAAGACACTTGAAGAAAAGTGTATGTCTGCAGGTACTTTTTAGTTATAATATATATAATTTTATTTTAATTCAAACTCATGGAGTTTATTAAACAACTGCCTTCGGCTGAGATTTATGTATTCAGCAGCCTTAGTTATATTGCCGTCAAATTTTTCCATTACCTTTTTAAAATAGTATTTTTCAAAATTTTTCTTGGATTCAGCATAATTAAGCAAATTTCCATCTTCAAAAATGCATTCTTCAAGACCTATGCAAGCCTGGCTTTTGGAAGAAAGTGCATCTGTAAAGATAGTTGGCGATAAAGCATTTGAATTTTGGGAACCGGTATCTGTAACAGCGGGAGTATAAGCCAGAAACATATCGTTTTCATCGATTTTAAGTACGTCACTCCTGGAAGTAACTATGAGTCTTTCTATTATGTTTCTAAGTTCTCTGATATTTCCGGGATAGTCATATTCTTTCAAAAATTTCATCGTGGATGGACTTATTGAAGAAATTGTTTTTTTGGTACTATTTTTGAAATGATTAACAAAAAAATAAACAAGGTCATCCAGGTCTTCCTTACGCTCCCTTAGAGGAGGGATGTCAAGTTCTATTGTATTTATTCTGTAAAAGAGATCTTCACGGAAGAAACTTTGAAAATTTGAGCGAATATCCTTATTTGTTGCAGATATAAGCCTGAAATTAACAGAAATACTCTTATTTGAACCAATTCTTTCTACTGTTCGATTTTCAAGGACACGAAGCAGTTTTACCTGGGTACTGTGAGAAAGCTCTCCGATTTCATCAAGAAAAATAGTTCCGCCGTTGGCTTCCTCGAATCGGCCTATGCGCTTCTCCAAGGCTCCAGTAAAAGCGCCTTTTTCATGTCCGAAAAGCTCGGATTCGATTATATGTTCTGAAAATGATTGGCAGTTTATAGCGACAAAAGGCATGTTGGATCTTGTGCTGTTTTCATGTATTATATTTGCTATGATTTCTTTTCCAACGCCTGATTCTCCAGTTATGAGGACGTTTGAATCTGAAGGAGCTATGGTTCTGGCAAGCTCGATTACTCTTCTCATTTTTTTGTTTTTACTGGTACTTATGTAGGACTCACGACTGCTTAGCTGAGCGTACATTGAAAGTTTATTTTTCATCTCCACGGATCGTCTGGCTTTTTCAATTTCAATGATAAGTTCTTCTGGGTTATGACTTTTTATGAAGAATCCAAAGGCACCGTTTTTGATGGCGGCTATGGCAGTTTGAACGTTACCATAACCGGTTACAAGGATCAGTTCGAAGGGTTTCAATATCTGGTTTTTGGCTTTGATTAGAAAGTCGATTCCATCAGTTCCAGGCATAATGACATCCGAAAGGACAAGGGGAAAGTATTCGTTATGCATTTTTTCGAGAGCTATATCTGCACTTTCTGCAGTTTCTACAGTGAAATTCTTACTTTCAAGAAGCATCTTAAAGGTTTCTCTGTAATCTTGTTCGTCATCAACAACCAAAATTTTCATCTTATTCATTATAAATCACTTCCTTGTTATTTTAATTTTAAATCCAATTTAAGGGAAGGCTAACAAAAAAAGTAGCTCCTTCATTTAACTGGCTTTCAAGCCAAATTTTCCCGCCAAGCTTGCTGATTTCATTGTAAACAATATAAAGTCCAAGACCAGTTCCCTTGTTAGGGCCTTTCGTAGTAAAGAAAGGATTGAAAATCTGATCTGCATTTTCCTTGCTCAAACCAACACCGTTGTCAGCGAAGTTCATTTTTAAGGATTTATCATCTTTGTCTACATAAATATCTACAATTATTTTAGGACATGTATTTATATTTTGTGTATAATTACCATTCGAATCATACATGCAAAGGGCATCGATAGCATTTGAAAACATATTAATTATTATGTGTTTCATGGACTCCTGATTTACAGGTACTATGGTGCAGGGACTGCAATTGAGTTCAAACAGGATATTACGTTTGGTAAGAAGTTTATTTTCTAATAAAACAATATTCTCTACAAAAGTCTTCATATTTGTACTCTCTTTGTTTTCACCGGATATTTTTGAAAAATTAAGCAAGTTGTCAATGATTCTACTGGCTCGTTCAACGGCACTGTCAATATACCCAATTGATTTAAGCATATTTTCATCGGCATCTGGGTTGTTTTTCAAGATAAAGCTGTGAGTTCGTATTATTCCAAGAGGATTACGTATTTCATGGGCTATCCCGGAAGCCAGCTCTCCTATAGCAGCCATCTTATTCGACTGGAGTGAAAGTCTTTCACGCGTTTGTTCTTTTTGAGAATATTCAAGGACCCGTCTTTTGAGCGAGCCATTAATATAGAGCACAGCTAAAAGTAGAATCAAAAATGGAATAAATGCAAAAAATACATATTTTGTAATTAGATTGAATTTTGTAGGATATGTTATTGGAGCAGATATACCAAACCATTTTTGTTGAATTTTTTCCAGCTGATTCTTTGCATTTATAGAGTCAATTCCCTTATTAAGTATGGAGAGTAAAATTGTCTCATTTTTTGGAAGTGCAAAAACTACGGAATTTTCATAAAGGGTAGTAGCTAATATTTTAATATCAGGATATTTCACAGAATCATTAAAATATGAAATAACAGGTTCATCACCGGCTACAGCATCCACCATGTTGTTTTTGAGCAGTTCAAAAGCAGATTCAAGATCTTGCGTATAGACAAGTTCCACATTAGGGTAATGTTTAGCCATATACGAATTTAAATAATCACCTTTTTGGGTAGCGAGACGGATTTTTTTTGAAAAAAGTTTTTCTGTATTTCCGGTGTAATTTTTATTGACTGCCACGGCTGCACGCAGATTATATATGGGCTTTGTGAAGATGAAGAATTCTGCTCTTTCCTGATTGGGGAATACATCGCAAATCTGGCTGTTTCCAGACTTAAGGCTTCTTAGGGCGTCTTCCCATTTAAGTGGTTTTGTATCTATATTTATTCCTAATTCGAGTGAAAGCTGAGACAAGTAATCGATAACAACGCCCTTGTACTGTCCGTCTGTCTTGTCCACAAATCTCAGCGGCGGAGCATTCTGGTCAGCGGCATAGAGAATTCTATCAACATTTTCAAGATAGTCGATTTCAATCAAAGAAAAATTTACATTATTATTGATATTTGGGGTATATATGTAAAAGTAATAAAAAGACGCCAGAAATAGGATAATGATAGAAAAGATTATAAAAATACTATTTTTACTTAATAAAATGTTTTTAGGATATGCTATAATTTTGTTTTTCATATAACCCTCGCAATATATTTGATATAATAAATTATAACATATTATCATAAAACAAAAAAGAAAGGATAAATATGAAAATACTAGTAATAGACGGTCAGGGCGGAGGCATGGGTAAATCCATAATAGAAAGCATAAGGAAACAACATGCTAGTGTAGAGATAATTGGAGTAGGTACGAATTCACTTGCAACTTCGGCTATGCTCAAGGCTGGAGCAACAGCAGGAGCAACCGGAGAAAATGCGGTAATATTTAACAGTCAGGATGCCCGTGTAATAATAGGACCACTTGGGATATGTTTTGCAAACTCGATGCTTGGAGAAATAAGTCCTCAGATGGCAAATGCAGTATCTTCCAGCAAGGCGGAAAAACTTTTGATACCAATGTCGAAATGCCATGCTAATGTTGTGGGTATAGTAGATAAACCCTTCAATGCATATATAGACGAAATGCTTAAAAAGCTTGAAGAAATAATGAAACCTGTAATTATATAGAATCCTATGAAATGCTAAATATTATTTAAATTATCCTATTTTCAAAACAGCAGACAATGTGACATTCAAGCATAAAGTTTTGTTCGATTGTAGAAATTCTGATATACCTTAGACCTATCGAATATTACAAAATGGTTGAGCTTGATAAAGTACGATTTTTTTGGTAAAATTAAAAAATAAGCAAGCAAAATAAGCCGAAAAATGGTATTATATAAGTAGTAGGAAACGTTGATATAGATATTAAAAGGAGCATTTCAGATGGAATTAAAGGAAATATTAAGCAAGGTAGATCATACGTTATTGTCCCAGACGGCTACTTGGGAGCAAATAAAGGAAATATGCGATGATGCAATTAAATTTGAAGTTGCAAGTGCATGTATACCTCCAAGTTATGTTAAAAGAGCAAAGACTTACGTAGGAGACAGACTTGCAATATGTACAGTTATTGGATTTCCAAATGGATATTCTACAACCTCTACAAAAGTTTTTGAAACCAGAGTAGCCATTTCTAATGGAGCCGATGAAATCGACATGGTAGTAAACCTTGGAGATCTAAAGGACCGAAGCTATGATGCAATATTGGAAGAACTTAAATCTATAAAAAAAGCATGTGGCGATAAGATACTGAAGGTTATAATTGAAGCTTGTCTTTTGACCGAGCAGGAAAAAGTTAAGATGTGTGAACTTATTACAAAGGCAAAAGTAAACTATATAAAAACATCTACAGGTTTCAGCACAGGCGGAGCTACAAAAGAAGATATTTTGATATTCAAGAAATATATAGGCAAGAAGGTTAAAATCAAAGCTGCTGGTGGAATAAACAGCCTTCAGGATGCTGAAGACTTCATTGCCCTTGGAGTAGACAGACTGGGAACCAGTAAAATAGTGAAATTAGCTAAAAGCGAAGAAATAGAAAACGAAGAGTACTAAAAAATATAAAATTAATCAGAGGTGAAATTATGAGCAATAACATACCAACTCCACACATAACAGCAAATCTTGGAGATTTTGCAGAAACTGTATTGATGCCAGGCGATCCGCTTAGAGCAAAATTCATAGCAGAAACATTTTTAGAAAACGCGGTTCTTGTAAATAATGTAAGAGGAATCCATGGATACACAGGTTATTACAAAGGGAAAAGAGTTTCTGTAATGGCAAGTGGAATGGGGATGCCATCAATAGGAATATATTCCTATGAGCTTTTCAATTTTTATGATGTAAAAAACATAATACGAATTGGTTCTGCAGGTTCTATACATCCAGACCTTAAAATTAAAGACATCGCGATAGGAATGGGAGCTTGTACAAATTCAAACTATGTAGCACAGTATGGACTTCCAGGCAACTTTGCACCAATAGCAAGTTACGAATTACTTAGAAAAGCGGCAGATAAGGCTGAAGAACTTGGATTAAGTTACAAAGTAGGAAACCTTTACTCTTCAGATACTTTCTATGATGACCAACAAAGACTTATAGAGTGGCAAAGAATGGGTGTTCTGGCAGTAGAGATGGAAGCGGCAGCACTTTATATGAACGCTCTTAGAGCGGGCAAAAATGCGCTGGCTATATGCACGATATCAGACTGTCCATTTACAGGGGAAGCATGCAGTGCAGAAGAAAGACAAAATGCTTTCACTCAAATGATGGAATTAGCACTTGAAATAGCATAATATTCAAAAATTGAAGGAGATATCGCCATGATAGATTACAGCGGACTGGTAAAAGAAGCTTTGGAAGCCAGAAAAATGGCATATGTACCATACTCGAAATTTGCAGTAGGGGCAGCGCTTCTTTGTGAAGATGGAGAGATAATTCGCGGATGCAACATAGAAAATGCGGCATACAGCCCGACTAATTGCGCCGAGAGAACAGCTTTTTTTAAAGCGATAAGCGAAGGCAAGACGGATTTTGTGGCAATTGCTGTAGTTGGCGGGCCAGAAAATGAAAAACCAAATGATTTCATAGCGCCATGCGGAGTATGCAGACAAGTTATGATGGAGTTTTGCGACCCAGACGAATTTGAAATAATTGTCGGGAAAAATGAAGAGGAATATCATCTGTATAAACTTGATGAATTGCTAATTGCAGGATTCTCACCAAAAAATCTATTAAAATTTTAAAATAGATTGAATTTACAAAGCTTTTAGAGATTGTTAAAAATCAAGAAAAATAATTAAGGCATTGTAGGAAAAGGCTTTTATTTTAACAACAAATATGTTATTATTTGTATTGGTAACATATTATTTCAAAAAAATCGGGAGGATATTATGAAGAAAATACTAAGTTTAATGCTTGTAATGGTATTAACTATATCAGTACTTACAGGTTGTGGTGGCGGAAGCGAATCAAACACTTATGATCTTGCTTTAATAACTGACGTAGGAACAATCGATGACAAATCTTTCAACCAAGGTGCTTGGGAAGGTCTTGTTCAGTACGCAACAGAAAATGAAATAACACACAAATATTACCAACCATCTGAAAAAACTACAGATGCTTACCTTTCATCAATAGATCTTGCAGTAAAAGCCGGAGCTAAAGTAGTAGTTACACCAGGATACCTTTTTGAGCCAGCAGTATTCAAGGCACAAGATACTTACCCAGATGTAAAATTCATACTTCTTGATGGAACTCCACAAGATGGAACTTACACAGAATTCAAACTTAATGATAATGTTTATTCAGTATTCTACGCAGAAGAACAAGCTGGATTCCTTGCAGGATACTCTGCAGTTAAAGAAGGATTCACAAAACTTGGATTTATGGGCGGAATGGCAGTACCTGCAGTTGTTAAATTCGGACACGGATTTGTACAAGGAGCAGAATATGCAGCTGAAGAAATGGGAATAACAGGACTATCTCTTAAATACAATTACACAGGAGACTTCAAAGCTACTCCAGAAGTTCAGTCAAAAGCAGCTTCTTGGTACCAAGGTGGAACTCAGGTTATATTCGCTTGTGGTGGAGCTGTAGGAAACTCAGTAATGGCAGCAGCAGAAGCTTCAGAAGGAAAAGTAATCGGAGTTGACGTTGACCAGTCACCAGAGTCAGCAACAGTAATAACTTCAGCAATGAAAATGCTTGGAAAATCAGTATATGATGCTATAGGAGCTTACTACAGCGAAACTTTCCCAGGTGGTGTAAGTGCAACTCTTGGAGCAGATGTTGATGGAGTTGGCCTTCCAATGGAAACAAGCAAATTCGAAACATTTACTCAAACTGATTACGATGCAATCTATGCTAAGTTAGTTGCTGGAGAAATCGAAATAATGAAAGACAAAGACGGAGACAAAGAAGTTAAAGTCAAAGATATTCCAGTTAAAGCAGTAAAAATTGAAGAAATAGCTTAATTTGAAATTCAACAGAATTTTATGAGGTAATAAATATAATGGGGAAAGGTGTGGAATATGCACACCTTTTTTCACATTCTAAAACAAAAAATAAAAAAGAATGAAAATATTTACTTTGGAATAATATCATATATACTTAAAAATATTAAATTTTCAATATTAAATTAAAAACATTTGAACGCTCCCACCACCTATAGAGGTGGGGGATTCTTGGGTAGGGCAAACCAATGTTCGCTAATTTACCAAGCTATCTCCACAGTTCCTGCGGTTGTCTTGTATGACAACTAAGCAGATTACTAAGTTAGCAACTGCTGCAGTCCTTTATT
>JBATTG010000128.1:0-9317 GCA_049670425.1 Proteocatella sp. | reverse complement strand
TTCAAATTGTAATAAGAATTTGAGTATAGATTTGCTGTTGTACAAAATTTTGGAGGAAAAATGAAAGTAGAAATCGTCGGCGTAAGATTCAAAAAAGCAGGAAAGATATATTATTTTTCCCCAAATGAAAGCAGCTACAAAGCAGGAGATACAATAATCGTTGAGACTGCAAGAGGCCTTGAATTAGGACATATAGCAATAGGAAACAGAGAGATAGAAGAAGGCGAAATAGTAGCCCCTTTAAAACCAATTCTTAGAACTGCAACAACAGAGGACATAGAAATATGCGAAGAAAATAAGCTTATGGCAATAGAAGCTGGCAAGGTCTTTGCAAAAAAATCTATTGATAATGATCTGGATATGGTATTGATGGGGACTGAATATACATTAGATAGAAATAAATTAATATTTTATTTCACAGCAGAAGGAAGAATTGACTTTAGAGAACTTGTAAAGGATCTGGCTGCGATATTCAGAACAAGGATAGAGCTAAGGCAAATAGGTGTCAGAGACGAAGCTAAAAATCTCGGTGGCATAGGATGCTGCGGGAGACCACTATGCTGTTCTACCTGGCTTGGAGATTTTCAATCTGTATCAATTAAAATGGCAAAAGATCAAAATCTGTCACTTAATCCTACGAAAATATCAGGGATATGTGGAAGGTTGTTTTGCTGCTTAAAATATGAGCATGAAGTCTATGAAGAGATGCTTTCGGTAATGCCAGCTCCAGGGAGTAAAGTGAAAACACCTGACGGCGAAGGAAAAGTTCTGGATGTTTTTGTTCTTATTGGAGAGCTTAAAGTTCAGATAGATAAAACAACCGATGTCGTTGAAATTAAAAGGTACAAACTAAAAGATATAACAATTCTAAAACATGCAAAAAAAGTAAATGAAAAAATAGATAGAGCTTTAGAAAGAGAATTAAAGGATTTAGAGGATTAATCTGTGAAAATTAAAAATGATGAAAGCATAGAAGATTTACAATTAAATGGTTATAAAATAATTCAATCGAACGATGGATTCAAATTTGGAATTGATGCTGTATTAATCGCCAATTTTTGCAGATTGAAAAACGGTGAAGTCGGAGTAGACCTTGGAACTGGCACGGGAATAATTCCAATAATAATAGCTGCGAAATCAAACGCTTCAAAAATCTACGGAATTGAGATTCAAGAAGAAGTAGCTGATATGGCATCTCGTTCAGTTGAACTAAATGACCTGACATCAAAAATAGAGATAATACACGATGATATTAAGAATAAAAGCCAGTTATTTGCAAAAGCTTCTATGGACTTTGTGGTGTCAAATCCCCCATATTTTCAAACCAATACACTTCAGTCGGAAAATGTTAAAAAACATATTTCAAGACATGAGGTTAAGTGCAATCTCAGTGATATAATTGAAACGGCATCTTATCTGCTCAAGCCAAACAAACCGTTTTTTATGATTCACAGGCCTGACAGGTTGGTGGATCTAATTGAAATCGCCAGATTATCTAAAATGGAGCCAAAGGAAATAAGATTTGTACATCCGAATACTGCAAAGGCTCCGAATTTGGTTATGATTAAATACGTAAAGTCGGGCAATAAAGGCATAAAAATGCTGGCTCCACTCTATGTATATAATGAAGACGGGGTCTATTCAGATGAAATAAACAGAATTTACAGCAGTATAACTCTGGGAGGTTACTAAAAATGTTATATATTTGCCCCACACCTATAGGTAACTTGGAAGATATCACCGTTAGAGTATTAAATACACTTAAAAGCGTTGATTATATAGCTTGCGAGGACACCAGACATACGATAAAATTATTAAATCATTATGAAATAAAAAATAAATTAGTAAGCATACATGAACATAATGAATTTATTAAAAAAGATGATATAATAAGAGATCTTTTAGATGGACAGAATATTGCACTCGTATCTGATGCAGGAATGCCAGGAATACAAGATCCGGGAAGAATAATAATCGAAGCTGCGATTGAAAATGACTTAGAGGTTACTGTTTTGCCAGGAGCATGCGCCTTTGTTACGGCAGCAATAGGTTCAGGAATAGTAGATAAAGAGTTTACTTTCATGGGGTTTATTCCAAGAAAGTCTAAGGATAGAAAAGAAGTACTTGAAACCCATAAAAATTACAGTGGGGAACTCGTATTATATGAATCTCCTCACAGAGTAAAAGAACTTATAGAGGATATCTACAGTGTATTAGGTGATAGAAAACTTGTTTTGGCAAGAGAAATAAGCAAAAAATTTGAAACCTATATAAGATGCACGGCATCGGAATTGATAGATTTTATAAACAAAACTCCAGTAAGAGGAGAAGTTGTCCTTATAATCGAAGGCAATAAAAATATAGATATTTTGGAATTTTCGGATGATGATATAAAACATTTGATTGAAAATAAACTAAAAGATAATATGACGAAAAAAGATGCAATAAAGGAAATTAGCACGGATTATAAGCTATCAAAAAACAGAGTGTATGAAATAGCAATGAATATATGATGAAATTTATGGAGACAATAGTCTCCTTATTTGTTAACTGAGGTAATTATGAGTCGTATACGCAGAATAGTCATTATAGATGAAATTCGTGGGTTCCTTGTAATATCCATGATGATGTACCACTTTATGTACAGTTTTCAATATATATTTGCAATAAATCCAGAAGTTGATTTTTTTGAATTTGCAATTACCAAATGGATTCAAATAGCAATATCGACATCCTTTATTTTTATTTCTGGTTTTTCAAGCTGCAAATCAAAAAACATTTTAAAAAGAGGATGGCGATTGATGTTAGTTGCCGTGGCAATAAGCCTTACTACCTATGCAGTTCTTCCTGGCGAATTCATAGCTTTTGGAATACTTCATTTTTTAGCAGCTTGCATGATTTTATACGGAATAACAAAATCCATTTTTGGTCATGATATCATAAATAAAAATAAAAATCCGCTTATTATTACAGTTATATGTGCTTTTTTACTGATAATTTGCTATAATATACAAAGTGGGTATATTGGAATACAGGGGGTATTTGAAGTTGAAATACCAAAATTGTTTTATATGAATACGCTAACTTCAATTATAGGATTTCCTAATACTTCATTTGTGTCTGCAGATTACTTTCCATTGATACCATTTGGATTTGCATTTACAGGGGGAGTTTTTTTTGAAAGTTATTTTAAAAAAATAAAACTTCCAGAAAACGCATATGAAGAGCATTCAAAGACACTGAATTTCATAGGAATCCATTCTTTTGCATTTTATATACTTCATCAACCAGTTATACTGGCTGTGTTATTTTTGTATACCTCAATAGTATAATCTGAAAAAGACTTAATTTAAAAATATTAAAGTAGAAATAAACCGTGACTCACGCGTGTCAGGGTTAACAGACTGATTTGGAGGAAATATTAATGGAAACTAACTTTATTCCAGTATTAATGGGAAATGATATAAATGTTTACAGCATGGCGAGGGCATTCCATGAGGAATATAATTTAAAATCGACAGTATTTTGTAAAAGCATAAGCGGTCCTTGTAATAACAGCACTATTTTGGAACTTCATGCGGACCCTAAAATGGACACCAAGGAAATATTTTTAAATAATATTAATGCATTTGCAAAAGAAAACATTGATAAAACTATAATTCTGATAGGCTGTGGAGATAGCTATGTAGAAGTTATAAGTAAAAATTTAAAAGAATTAAATGAGAATATCATTGCCACATACATGGAGTTTTCAATAATAGAGCCAATAACCGACAAGAAGACTTTTTATGAAATCTGTAAAGTCAATGGAATTGATTTTCCATCAACTTTTGTATATGAAAAAAATACTCCAAGAGATTCAAAACTTGAGTTTTCAGCACCATATATAATAAAGCCTTCTGACAGCGTTGAATACTGGAGATATCCATTTGAAGGCCAGGACAAGGTATTTCTGGTTGAAACAAAAGAGGAACTTGTAAACATAGTAAATAAAATATTCAATTCAGGATATAGCAAGGGCATCATAATTCAAGAGTTCATACCTGGAGATGATACTAATATGAGGGTAATGACCTCGTATTCAGATAAAAACGGTAAAGTCAAATTTATGGCTTTGGGACATGTGCTCTTAGAGGAACATACACCAAAAGGGATAGGAAATCATGCCGTAATAATAAACGAATACAATGAAGAACTTTATGAAAAATACAGAGTTCTTTTAGAAAATCTAAATTATAGAGGCTTTTCTAATTTCGACATAAAGTTTGATGAAAGAGACGGAAAATATAAGGCGTTTGAGATAAATCCCCGTCAAGGAAGAAGCAACTATTATGTAACGAATTCTGGATTCAATCTTGCAAAAATGGTGGTAGATGAATATATATACGGTGAAAATGTTGAAGGCATGATTACGGTTTCAAATGAAAAACTCTGGATGGTTATACCAAAGCCAGTAGCGTTCAAGTATATTCGCCATGAAAAATATAAGCAGGCCATGAAAAAGTTGATTGCTGAAAAGCAATATGTAAATCCACTTTTTTATGAAAAAGATAAATCAGCAAAGCGAACTCTTTCTATATTGAAATCTCAGTTATCACATTTTGTGAAATATAAGAAATATCTGGGAGGAAAATAATGAATCATAGAAAAATTTTAGGAGTTATTGGAGGAATGGGTCCTCAGGCAACACAGTGCTTCTATCAGGACATAATAGATAATACAATAGCATCAAATGATCAGGAACATATAGATATGGTCATCATAAACCATGCAAGCATGCCGGACAGGACGCAAGCCATATTGAGCGGGAATACAGAAGCTGTATTCAACAGGCTATCGGGAGATGTTCGAAAATTGATTGATTTTGGAGTAGACTATATAGCCATGCCCTGCAATACATCCCATTATTTTATAGATAAACTCAAGCAGCAAAACCACATTGAATTCATAGATATGATTGAGGAAACTGCAAAAGAGATTAAGCGCAGAAACATATCAAAAGTGGGTCTTATGGCAACGAACGGAACCGTAACAAGTCGAATTTATGAAACTAAAATGAAAAAATTTGGCATAGAAGTAGTGCTTCCGTCTAAAGACAGGCAAACCGATGTTATGAAGATAATTTATGATCAGATAAAAGCCGGGAATCCCCCTTGCGTAAAGACCTTTGATGATATTTCAAAGGAATTGAAATCTCTTGGAGCTCAGGCTATAGTACTTGGCTGCACGGAATTGTCGTATTACAGTGAACTTTATGAGTTGGGTAGTTTTTTTATAGATGCACAGAAAGTTTTAGTGAGAAAATCAATAGAACTTTGTGGAGGAAGGCTAGTGGATATTTAGTATGAAAAAAACAATAAATCAGATTATTGAACTTCTCAAGGAAAATCAATTGATAATAGAATCTGTAATCGATGAAAAAAATGAAAACAAAGAAATTACATCATTAACAGATAACTCAAAAGAAGCTTTGGAAGGTACGCTTTTTGTATGCAAGGGAGCCCACTTTAAAAAGGACTACTTGGAAGATGCTATTAAAAATGGAGCAATTTGCTATATAACTGACAACCGAGAACTTGCGGATAAAAAACAAAATAGCATATTAGTAAATGATATAAGAAAAACCATGGCAATTCTGGGGAATTTTTATTATGAAAATGCCTGGGAGAACTTCAAATTAATAGGAATAACAGGAACTAAAGGGAAGTCGACTACGGCATATTTTTTAAAGAGCATTATAGACAATTATGCAGCATCTGTGTATGAAAAACCAGCAGGGATACTTTCTTCGATTGAAAATTATGATGGAACAATATTTGAAGAATCACATCTTACAACTCCCGAGCCACTTAAACTTCACTGGCACTTCAATAACATGAAAAATAACCATATAAAATATTGTATAATGGAAGTATCAAGTCAGGCGCTTAAATACGACAGAGTTCTGGGTGTTAACTTCGATGTGGGATGTTTTTTGAATATTGGAGAAGACCATATAAGCGACATTGAGCATAACAGCTTCGAAGATTATTTTTCATCAAAAGCAAAACTATTTGATTTATCAAAACATATGATAATATCAGATGAAATTAACTTCGATGAAATTGGTGTTGATTTAAAGAAATATGATTCTAAAACAGAGAAATTTGGAGACAATCCAAGAAGCCAGAATATTGTAAAAAGCATTGTGAAAAATGAGGATAATATAGAATTTGAAATTCAAAACAGCATAGGAACAAATAAATACAAAATAACTTTAGGTGGAATATTTAATGTCTATAATGCAGCGGCAGCAATTTCTGTAGCTGTAAAACTAAACATACCATATCAAAATATATATGACGGTCTGGCAAGTGCAAAAGTAAGCGGAAGAATGGAAATGTTCTACAATAAGCCTAAGCATTTGACTGCAATTGTAGATTATGCGCATAACAAGCTTAGTTTTGAAAAACTTTTTGAATCGGTGAAGGAAGAATATCCAGACAAAAAAATTGTTTCCATATTTGGTTGTCCAGGGGGAAAAGCCTTTTCAAGAAGACAGTTTCTAGGGGAAATAGCTGGTGCAAACTCAGATTTAGTAATTATTACAGAGGAAGATGCCGGAGAAGAGCCACTAGAAAAGATATGCAGCGAGATTGAAAGCTTTGTCAAAGTGAAGCAACCAAATTGCAAAGTAATCTTAGACAGAGAAGACGCTATAAGAGAAGGACTTTCTTTTTACAATAAAGATACGGTAGTTCTAATAACAGGAAAAGGCAGAGAAACAAGACAAAAAAGAGGGACTGATTATATTGAAACTCTTTCTGACGTTGAAATAGTAGAAAAATATATATAAGTCAAGCCAAAATCAGAGGGGGTTCCCCTCTGAACCAATGCCGAATACAAGTGTAGAATCAAATGTTTTCTTTAATTTATTTTGGGAGCAAGTATGAAAAACAGGGATAAAGTATTACAGATATTATATAAAAAAAATGGTGAATGTATTTCCAGCACTGAGATAGCCCAAGACTTAGATATTACCAGAAGTGCTATTTTCAAGATAATAAATGAACTTAAAAATCAGGGATATAATATTGAATCAATACACCACAAAGGCTACAGGCTGTTAGAATGTGAGGACTTGATATCAGTAGATATAATTAATGAAATTCTAAGTAAGAATAAGAAACATAAAAAAATAAAGTACCTTAAGACTGTTGATTCAACAAATACCCTTGCAAAAAAAATAATTATAGAAAATGCTGAGTTTCCAGATGTTGTCATCGCAAACACTCAGACTAATGGAAGAGGAAGACTGGGAAGAAATTTTTATTCACCAGAAAACAAGGGCATATACTGCAGTTTTATATTGGAACCATTTATTAAAATCGAAAATTCCATACTGGTCACTGTGGCAGCATCTGTAGCCGTAAGCAAGGCCATAGAAAAAATAACTGGCAGAAATACGCAGATAAAATGGATTAACGACATATACATCGACAACAAGAAGGTAAGTGGAATATTGACTGAGGCTGTCACCAATTTTGAAACCGGGATGATTGATAAAATCGTTCTTGGAGTGGGGATAAACTTCAAAATGCAGGAGAATTCATTTCCTGGCGAAATATCAGATATCGCCACGGCTATTTATACAGATTCGACACAGGGTATAACCAGAAATAAGCTGATAGCACAGCTGATATTGGAAATTGATGAATGCATAGGAAATATAGAAGATCCAAATATAATAGCTTATTATACAAAAAAATCAATTGTGATAGGCAAAGAAATAAATATACATGTTTTAGGGGAAAAAGAGTCTATTTCAGGGAAAGCTGTAAATATAGATAAAAATGGTTTTCTTATTGTAGAAACAAAAAATGGACTGATTACTTTAAATTCAGGGGAAGTCAGCATCCGTTTCTAAAAAAAGGAGAAAAATTATGGAGAATTTGAATCAAAGAATTGATAAGATGGAAAATGAAATTATCAGTGGTATCAGGGAGAATCTTGCTATTTGCAGTGTTAAAGGCGAAGCTACACCATCTGCACCATTTGGAGAAGGTCCCAAAGAAGCGCTGATTAATGCCCTAAGTCAGGCCGAAAAACTTGGGCTGAAAACAAAAAATATCGACAATAAGGTTGGATATGCAGAAATAGGCGATGGTGAAGAGATGGTAGCAATTTTAGGTCATCTTGATATAGTACCTTTGGGAGAAGGTTGGGAACATGATCCGCTTGCTGGAGAAATACATAATGGAGTGATGCACGGCAGGGGAGTAAGTGATGACAAAGGGCCAACTATTGGAGCCATATATGCGCTTAAGGCTATTAAGGATCTTGAACTTAACCACAACAAGAGAATTCGAGTAATTTTTGGAACCGATGAAGAAAGTGGAAGCCAGTGCGTAGCCCACTATATAAACAGCGGAGAGGAAATGCCAGTTGCAGGCTTTACGCCAGATGCAGATTTTCCGATAATAAATGCAGAAAAGGGAACTGTAGCACTTACGCTTAAGAAAACTCTTAAGAATAACGTTAATTATGATTTAGTAAAACTGACAGGCGGAACTGCGAAAAATGTTGTTATGCCTTCAGTTAATATTGAAATAGAGACAGCTTTAAACCTCAATATTGCAGGAAAAGCTCAAACTGGAAATATTGTCTGCGAAGTATTTGGAAAATCAGCACATGCAAGCACCCCGGAAAAAGGTGAAAATGCTCTGCTGAAATTATTTAACGATTTGAAAGATGCTTCACTTGAAGGCGATTTGAAAGATTTTATGGATTTTATCAACAAGGAAATAAACCTGGAAACTAACGGAGAAACTCTTGGAATAAACTGCAGCGATGAAGAATCGGGAGAACTTACCTTGAATCTTGGATTAGTATCATATGAAAATCAGACAATATCAGTAACTGTAGACATAAGATACCCTGTCACAAAAAGTCCGGATCCGATTGAAAAAATTATAATCGAAAAAGCCTCAAAATTTGGAGTTGAAGTTTGTGATGTCAAGAAGGGGAAACCGCTGTTTGTACCAAAGGAGTCCGAGCTTATATCAAAGCTTTCAAGGGTATATGAAGCGCAGACTGGCAATAAGGCTCAACTTATTGGAATTGGTGGGGGAACGTATGCCAAGGCTTTTCCTAACATGGTAGCTTTTGGACCAGCCTTTCCAGGTGAGGATCATGTAATACATCAGCCAAATGAAAGAATCAGTGTAGAAAGTCTAATAAAAGGAATAAAAATATCTGCAGCGGCAATACTTGAACTTGCTGAGTAAGAAAAAAATGCAATAAAAAACGAAGGGGGTGCTTCAAATGGCACCCCCTTC
>JBATTG010000127.1:0-6501 GCA_049670425.1 Proteocatella sp. | reverse complement strand
CTATTGGAGAAAATTGTATAATTGGAGCGAATTGTGTTATTATTGGGGATATCATAATAGGAGACAATTGTATTATAGGAGCTGGAGCAAGAATTACGAAAAGTATGAATAATAATTCGATAGTAATATGATTAAATGAAATGTGTATATAAAATCGTAAGGACAAAATATGTAACGAAAACAACAATAAAAATAGTAATAACATTAATAGTGGGAGCATTGAATGCATGGGAAACCTCTGGAAAGTAGGTTTCTTGAAGGTAAACTTAATCTTTCAGATGTTGAAAACGCTGGAATTACTGTATTCCTATTTTTCAGTTTTTGTGAATTTTCGGGAGGTTTTCTAGGCATCTTTTGTGTAGTTAATATGTAGTTAGTGTTTTCAAAAAATTCAAGTTATTACACAAACTATAAGTCGTAAGTTATAGTTTAGTTGCGGTGCCTGTCACTAACTTATCAATTTATTTAGGTTCAAAAAATTCAAATGGGTTTTAAAATTTGTAAAATGATTATTTTCGTATAGCTTAATTTCAATTTGAGTTAAAAAATGATATTTATAGCTATTAACATTGCAATTGGATAATACAAATCATAAAAGCAAATGGAGATTTAATTAATATGAAAAAAACAGCAGTCATTTTAATGGTTATAAGTGTATTATCAAAAATAACTGGCCTGGGTAGAGATTTGACTCTATCATATATATATGGAGCTTCGAATATAAGTGATGCTTATTTGATTTCCATTACTATTCCAGGAGTAATATTTGGTTTTATAGCAACTGGGATAGCAGCTGGTTACATCCCTATGTACAGTAAAATATTAAGCGTTGATGGGGAATATGAGGCTAACCTGTTTACTAACAATCTAATTAACATATTATTGGTAATATGTACTATTGTTGTAGCATTGGGTCTGATTTTCACAGATCAGATAGTAAGAACATTTGCATCAGGATTTAAAGGAGAGACGTTAGCTCTGACTGTTCAGTTTACTAAAATTACTTTGTTTGCTATATATTTCACCGGGACAGTATCTATATTCAGCGGATTTCTTCAAATAAAAGATAATTATATAATTCAGGCATTAATCGGATTACCTTTGAATTTTTTTCTAATATTATCGATAATTATAGGTCCGCATACAAATGTTGTAATGCTTGCTACAGGATATGTAGTTGCTATAGTTTCACAATTGTTATTGATGATACCTTATATGAGAAGAAATAAATATAGGTACAAAGCGGTATTTGATTTGAAAGATAAGAACATAAGAAATATGGCGTATATCGTAATGCCACTAATACTAGGGGTATCTGTAAATCAAATAAATGTTTTAGTGGATAGAACAATAGCGTCTCAGTTGGCGGTTGGAGGAATATCAGCACTTAATTACGCTAATAGATTGAATGGTTTTGTACAGGGTATTTTTGTTTTATCAATAGCTACTGTTTTATATCCAATGATGTCTAAGATGGCTGCTGAAGAAAATATGATAGGATTAAAAAAATCATTATCTGAATCCATAACTGGAATCAATTTACTTGTTTTGCCTGCGACCATGGGATCTATGATATTAGCTACGCCGATAGTTTCGATTTTATTTGGGAGAGGAGCTTTTGATAATGATGCATTACATTTGACATCATATGCATTATTTTTTTATTCGATAGGAATGATAGGATTTGGACTAAGAGACATTTTATCTAGGGTATTTTATTCCATTCAAGATACAAAGACACCAATGATTAATGCAGCTATAGGAATGGTACTGAATATTATTCTTAATATAATTCTATCTAAATACATGGGCATCGGTGGGTTGGCTTTAGCAACTTCAATTTCAGCTATTTTCACTACAGGTCTTTTATTCATAAGTTTGCATAAAAAAATTGGATCATTTGGGCTAAAGCACATTTTCGTTTCATTTGTTAAAATCTCATTTGCTTCATTAATAATGGGTTTATTAGCAAAAACATCTTTTGATTATTTTTCAGGAATAATAGGACCGAGTTTATCACTTATAATTGCAATTGGTGTAGGGGCTATATCATATTCTGTTATGATATACTTTATGAAGATAGAAGATGTGGATGTTCTTGTAAATTCGGTAAAAAAGAAGTTGTGGAAAAGTGCTACATAAATAACTTCCGACCTTACATGCCTGATACTAAATTATCAACTTATTTAGTTTTAGGACTACGCTAGAGGTTTTTGAGATTCAGCAAATGATTAAGATGATATTGATTTTCTATATGTCTCATCAGCCTGTGCTTGTATATGATGGTATTAGTACGGGTATAATCGAGAATCTTATGGCATAATGAATCTGACTTATATTTATAGTCGGACTGAAACTGTGTGAATATTATTAATCAAAGGTAAAATATATTAAAGAAAAGGGGAAAAATGAAGATATTAATAACAGGTGCAGCTGGATTTATAGGTTTCCACCTATCAAACTTACTGCTGGACAAATCATATAGAGTTACTGTGCCGAGTTACTGTGCCTGTCACCAACTTATCAACTTATTTAGTTTCGGGCCTACGGTATAGGATGAAGGTGATATTGATTTTTCATATGTCGCATGAGACTTTGGTTGTATCTGATGATATCAGTAATGGAATAACTCAGAAGCTTATGTCATGATGAATTTGACTTATATTTATAATTCGACTGAAGACGGGTAATGATTATTAGTCTAGGTGTAATATATTTAAGAAAAGGGGAAAAATGAAAATATTAATAACAGGTGCAGCTGGATTTATAGGTTTCCACCTATCAAGCTTACTTCTGAATAAATCATACAAAATAATAGGAATAGATAATCTTAATGAATACTATGATGTGAAACTCAAAGAAGACAGGCTGGCAATTCTTGGACAAAACAGTGATTTCATATTTCATAAAGTAGATTTGAAAGATAAAGTTGAAGTAGATAAAATATTTAAAACTTACAGACCGGATTATGTAATAAACCTGGCGGCTCAGGCAGGGGTTCGCTATTCTATTACTAATCCATATGCCTATGTGGATTCAAATCTGATGGGCTTTATGAATATATTAGAGGCCTGTAGAAATTACCCAGTAAAACATCTTCTTTATGCTTCCTCAAGTTCGGTATATGGAGGAAATAAGGTAGCGCCGTTTTCGACAAATCATAACGTAGATCATCCGGTTTCTCTTTATGCAGCAACCAAGAAATCCAATGAACTGATGGCGCATACATACAGTCATCTGTACAATATTCCAACTACGGGACTTCGCTTCTTTACAGTATATGGTCCCTGGGGAAGACCTGATATGGCTTACTTCTCATTTACTAAGGATATTTTAGCAGGAAATCCTATTAAAGTATTCAACCATGGAAAAATGGAGAGAGACTTTACTTATGTTGATGATATTGTTGAAGGCATATACAAGCTAATTGAAAAAGCGCCAGTTGCAAATAAAGACTGGGATGAAAGCCGAGATGATTTAAGCACAAGCTTTGCACCGTATAAGATTTATAACATAGGAAATAATAATCCTGTTCCGCTTATGCGGTTTATTAAAGCTCTGGAGAATTCTCTTGGAAAAGAATCTGAAAAAGTATACATGGATATGCAGCCTGGTGACGTTCTAAGAACTTATGCCGATGTTAGTGATCTGGAGAGGGACATTGATTTTAAACCGAGCACAAGCATTGAAGATGGTCTTGGTAAATTTGTGCAGTGGTATAAAGAATATTATAAATAGATAGAATATGTATAAACAGGGGGAATAATTGAGATGAAGATAACAATAGCGGGAACTGGATATGTGGGATTATCGAATGCGGTTTTGTTAGCGCAACATAATGAGGTAATAGCACTGGATATCATACAGGAAAAAGTTGATATGGTTAATAACAGGCAGTCGCCTATAATAGACTCTGGAATTGAAGAATATCTGGCGAATAAAGACCTTAACTTAAAGGCAACTACAGATAATTACATTGCATTCAAAGATGCTGAATATGTAATTATTTCTACGCCTACAAACTATGATCCAGAAAAGAATTATTTCAATACAAGGACTGTTGAAGCGGTTATAGCCAATGTGCTTGCTATCAATCCGGATGCAGTAATGATTATCAAATCAACGGTACCGGTAGGCTATACTGAAAAAGTCAAAGAAATGTTTGAAACGGATAATATTATCTTCTCACCTGAGTTCTTAAGAGAAGGTAAAGCACTTCATGACAATCTGCATCCTTCAAGAATTGTTGTAGGGGAACAATCTGAAAGAGCAAGGGTATTTGCAGGTCTTTTATCTCAAGGGGCAATAAAGGAAGATATTGATATACTATTTACTGATTCAACTGAGGCAGAGGCAATTAAATTATTTGCGAATACGTACCTGGCACTAAGAGTCGCATATTTTAATGAGATGGATTCCTATGCAGAATTAAGAGGTCTAAACACGAAGCAGATAATAGATGGGGTTTCACTTGATCCTAGAATTGGAAATCATTACAACAATCCATCGTTTGGATATGGTGGATATTGCCTGCCAAAAGATACAAAGCAGCTTCTTGCAAATTATAGTGATGTGCCACAAAATGTCATGTCAGCCATAGTAGATGCAAACCGAACAAGAAAAGACCATATTGCAGAGATGATTATAAAAAGAGAGCCTAAAATTGTAGGTATATACAGACTTACAATGAAAATGGATTCAGACAATTTCCGCCAGTCGGCTATTCAGGGAATTATGAAGCGTATAAAGGCCAAGGGAATTGAAGTTGTAGTATTTGAACCAGCTCTAAAAGAAGATGATTTCTTCAATTCAAGAGTAATCAAAGATTTTGAAGAATTCAAGCAGATTTCAGATGTGATTGTCGCAAACAGAATATCAGATGAGATTCAAGATGTAGTGGACAAGGTCTATACGAGAGATTTATTTAGTAGAGATTAATAATTTTAGCCCTAACTCGTTTAGGGCTAATTCACTATAAGAAAATGCCGGTGCCTGTAAATGCCGGTGCCTGTTAAATAAGCTGCGGTGCCTGTCACCAACTTATCAACTTATTTAGTTTTGATTGTATGGTAGATGGTTTAGAGATTCAGTAAAAGGATTAATATGATATTAAAGAAGGAAAATATACTTCCCTGGGTTCTAGTTATGCTTTGGATGATATTGATTTTTTATATGTCGCATCAGCCTGCGGTTGTATCTGATGGTCTCAGTACGGGTATAACGCAGAAGCTTATGGCATTTATAGAGGAAGTCTTTTCAAACAGCGAGCTGAATATAGACAGGATCAATCATTACGTAATAGCTGCGGTGTCTGTCACCAACTTATCAACTTATTTAGTTCTAGCATATGGTATAGATTTGAGATATTCAGTAAAAGGATTAATATGATATTATAGAAGGAAAAGAGTGCCAGTGCCTGGCACCAACTTATGGCACCAACTTATCAACTTATTTGGTCTCTTCGCAGAATACATATTTAGCGAACAGTTTGAATTTCTAAAAAACAGCCCTATCTTAGCAACTACATTGTAATCTATTTAAACCCATATTCTAGAATAAAACATATATTGTAGAAAATATTACAATATGGAAAATGTATTAAATTAAATATTAATGATATAATATTACATGAGGCAATGCCATTTAGTTTTAAAAAGGGCATAAACCTTGTGGGATATGTTTTTAATAATGAGAATGTAGTATTTTAGTAGAAGGGGAAAATACAATGGAAAATCAAAATATAAAAAAGAAAAAAAGTTGGATGAAGTACATAGTTATAGCAATAGTTCTTATGATTGTAGTTGCATTTGCTGTAGATTATAATACAAATAGTAGTGTAGATAATAATGCTGAAGATATTTTTACGAATAGTGCTTTCGATGACGTTTCTTGTGGATGAAGATGATATTAAAAAAGGAAAATATACTTCCCTGGATTCCAGTTGTGCTTTGGATGATATTGATTTTCTATATGTCGCATCAGCCTGCCCTTGTATCTGATGGTCTCAGTACAGGTATAACGCAGAAGCTTATGACATTTATAGAGAAAGTCTTTTCAAACAGCGAGCTGAATATGGACAGGGTAAATCATTATGTAAGAAAAAATGCTCATTTTATGGAATATCTTATACTGGGAGTACTCGCTATAAATGCGTTAAGAAAGAGTGGCATGACTGGTAGGAAGGGTATAACTGTTTCACTTCTGATATGTATACTATATGCGTCATCGGATGAATTTCATCAGCTTTTTGTTCAAGGAAGAGCTGGACGAGTAACCGATGTTCTGATTGACAGCTCTGGAGCATTGACGGGGATACTGCTGTATTCCTTGAAAAATTTTATACCATAAATTACAAAAAAAATCGCCAGGCAATCTGATATAATCCCACTTAAGTAGACATATGAAATAATTAAATTTCATTTATCTATGGAGGTGGGATTTTATTATGTCCAGAAAATCAAGTTATACAGTTGAAGAAAAAATAAAAGCATGTGCCGACTA
>JBATTG010000126.1:0-3605 GCA_049670425.1 Proteocatella sp. | reverse complement strand
ATAACGGATAGAAAACTAATAAAATTGAAGGAACAGGTGATAATTGTGGGAATGAATGAGAGGGTAATAAACAGCAGGACAGCAACAAAGACGATGGTTATCAATGGATTATTTATAGGTCTGACGCTTTTGGCAACTATGTCCATTAATGTAAGACTTCCATTTATAGGAAACGGCGGACTTATACATCTTGGTAATGTGCCACTTTTTATTGCAGCAATAATCTATGGAAGGAAAACTGGTGCTATTGCAGGAGCTTTCGGAATGGGATTATTTGATTTGATATCTGGATGGACAGCATGGGCGCCATTTACATTCATAATATGTGGTGCGATAGGTTATACTGTTGGTCTGATTGCTGAAAAAAGCAAATGGAATACATATGTTGCAAATACAGTAGCAATATTTGCAGCATGTATCATAAAAGTCGTAGGATATTATTTTGCTGAAGTTTTACTTTATGGAAACTGGATAGTGCCTTTTGGCTCGATCCCAGGCAATGTTATGCAAATAGCTATAGCTGGAATCATAGTTTTACCGATTGCTTCAAAACTCAAAAAAATGATTAAGAACGGGGTATATTAGATGTTGAAAATTATGACACCAGGTCCTACTCAGGTTAGAGAAAATGTTAGAATGAAAAGAAGCATTGAAGTTACAAATCCAGATTTGGATCTGAATTTCTATGATTATTACAGAGATACATGTAAAAAGATAGGCTCTATTCTGCACACGAGTAATGAGGTTTTTATAATGAGTGGGGAAGCCATACTAGGTCTGGAGGCGGCATGTGCATCACTTACCGAAACTGGAGATAGGATTTTGGTAATAGACAACGGTATTTTTGGAAGAGGCTTTTCTGATTTTGTGAAAATATATGGTGGAAATCCTATACTTTTTGAAGGTGAATATGATGTCCCGGTAGATACAGAAAAGCTCAGTGAATTTTTGAAGATGGATTCAAATTTCAAGTATGCTACTGTTGTTCATTGTGATACCCCAAGCGGAGTACTTAATAATATAAATGAAATATGTAAATTATTAAATGATTTCGGTATTCTATCGGTGGTTGATTCTGTGTCAGGCATGTTTGGTGAGGATATATTTGTAGATGAAAGCAGAATTGATATTCTGTGTGGAGGGTCTCAAAAAGCCTTGTCAGCGCCAGTAGGGCTCACTTTACTATGTGTAAGTGGCCTTGCTTTTGAAGCCATGGAAAAAAGAAAACTGCCGATAGCTTCGTTTTATGCAAATATATTAAATTTTAAAAATTATTATGAGAATAAATGGTTTCCCTACACAATGCCTATAAGTGATATTTATGGCTTTAATGAAGCTGTAGATAATATTTTAAAAGAGAAAGAATTTGTCGTAAGACACAAAAGAATTGCAGAAGCTACAAGAATTGCCATAAGCAAATCGGGTCTGGAGTTATATTTAAAAGCTGGGTTTTCAAATACTGTCACCGTTATAAAAGTTCCAGAAGGCTTGAAAGATACAGACATATTAAATTCGATGAAAGATAAATATAATGTCATGATAGCCGGGTGTTTTGACTGTTTAGCAGGAAAAGTGTTTCGAATTGGCCATATGGGTGAAAATGCCAATATTGATGATATGTGCATGGTTTTTGAGGCGATGCAGAATACTTTTTTAGATTTGGGACAGCCATTATCGTGTAACCTGAAAGCTGTTTTCATGGAAGAACTACAGGAAGTGCATTTAGATATAATTTAGAAATCATAAATATAGTGAAATGAAAAATATAAAACCCCTTAAATTAAGTCCAAAACTTATTATAAGGGGTTTTTGCATGTAATATTGTTAAAAATGCTATAACTTGTTTACTTAAAATCACATCTAAGGTATAATTCTAAATATAAAATATAAAAACTCAGGAGAGATTTTGTATATGAATTTGAGATGTAAGAACTTTTGGAAAAGAAATATTTGGAATTTAAGTTTAGACAGCTTATTTAATTGTTTTTTGAATGTGCAAATTAAGGAGATGATATATGATTTCTATAAAGAAAAAAGGCATAAGCCTTGCTTTAATAGTGATATTTTTAGTAAGTGGCTGTGCAGAAGGTGGAGAACGGCAAATTGCAAACTACACAATAGATCAATCTGCTACAATTTTTTTAGGAGAATTAGACAAACGGGTGGATAATAAAGAGAAAAAAGAGATTACTGATATTGTAAAAAAGTGGAAATCCTATTATGACCGACGGATGATTTTTGGAATAGGTGTTCCTTGGCAACTTGAGATAGATGCGATGGAGAAGTTGAATGTCAAGTTAGATGAATATACTGTGAAATATCTATTAGACGGGAATTACGAAGGAGAGGAAGAAGCAACCCAATATAATAATTATGTAATAGAAAATCTGAAAAAAGTAATTTCAATTCAAGACTATAAAAAATTATATGAATTGTGTAAAAAATATGAAACGGATATGGAAATTACAAATGACGAAATACAAGCAATTACGGATAATATAATTGATATCCTCAAAAAATACCCTAAAATAAATACAGATGAAATTTTAGATTATTTACTTAGTGGAAGTGAAAATATATTGGCGATATATGATATAGGTAGTGGTGTAGTTGAATATGAAAATATTCCATATGTTACTTTAGCTAAAAGTAATAAAAGTGTGACTGAGGAATATCCTAAAATTTGGAATAATGTAGAATCGATAATCCCAAAATATATGTTTGTGAATTTTGATAAACTGATAATAAGTACAGATGGAGAAATGAATAATTTGGCTTACGTAATAGCTAATAATTCAATGGGCAGCAGATGGAATATAAGTATTGATCCAGTAGACGTTGTTGAAGAAAATTTATTTTATGAAACTATAATTCATGAATATTTCCACTACATGACGTTAAACAACACTCAAGTTTCTTATTTCAAACAGCCCAATATTTACTCGTACTCAGAGCAAGATATGGTAACGGAGCGGGACTCTTATTTGAATCAATTTAATCAAAAATTTTGGGGGATTTTAAGTCAAGAGTCACCTTTTGCAGAGGACTTATATCTCTTTTATTTGAGACATAAAAATGATTTTGTTGACGAATATGCGGCTACAAGTGCATCTGAAGATATTTGTGAGAGTTTTGCATTTTTTGTATTGAGAGATAAGCCTCTTGAGGATACTTTAGCGAATAAAAAACTGTTGTTTTTCTATGGATATCCGGAATTAGTAGAATTTAGAAATCAAATTAGATTGAATATAGAAAATATAAGGCTGGACGCTAAAATAGCCAGTTAAGAATAGGTGCCACATAAGGGTACAAAAAAACTATTTTAAATTTTAATACACAATAATAAAACCGACAGTTTGAACTGTCGGTTTTATTATTGTGTATTTTGAAATTATATTTTTGTTTAAGAAATTAAATCGGAGTATTGGGGATTCTTTTCAAACCATTGCACTGCATATGAGCATAATGGATAAGCTTTTTTACCCTCATCTCTAAGTTTTAAAGCAAGTGATTCCATCAATTTGCTTGCAATACCCTGGTTTTTAATTGAAGAATCTACAAAAGTACGGTTAATACTGACGATAGAGTCGCTGTTATCAATAAAA
>JBATTG010000125.1:0-2947 GCA_049670425.1 Proteocatella sp. | reverse complement strand
CTCTAACACTATACTGTTGACTTTTGTATTTCCAATAAATTCTTTAACCTTAGAATTTGTTTTAATAACAACACCGTTATTTTTAAGTAAAGCTTCCACTTCATCACAAAACTCATGATCAAAATTTCTTCTTAAGCATTTATCTCCTCTTTGAATCAAAGTTATATTTTTACCGCTTTTTTGGAGCTGCTCAGAAAATTCAACACCGATAAAACCGCCCCCGATAACAACCATATCCTTTACATCTTTTACACTGTTTAAAATATTTATCAGATAGGTTTCATCCTTATAAACCTCAAAAACATTGCTTAAATCATAACCTGGAAAATTTGGAGTAGCAGGAAGTGAACCGGTTGCAATTACTAATTTGTCATAAAATATTTTATCGTTTTTTTCTGTTATAACTGATTTTTCCTCTTTATTGATTGATATCACCCTGTCTATTAGCAATTCAATCTGATTATCTGTGACAACCTTATCTGGTATAACATTTTTTGAAGTATCAAATAGGGTTCCATATATATATGGAATTCCACAAGGAACCATTACTGTTTTTTTGTCACGTATAATCATAATACTTTTATCCTTATATACTTTCCTTGCTGTATTTGCGCTTAATATTCCACCTGCGCTACCACCGATCACCAATAAGTTTACGTGTTTCACTTAATAGCCTCCTTTAATTTTTCTAACTGGTTGTTAATAATATCAAGCTTGCTCTCCATAAATTTTTTTTGTTTAATCAATAGTTCTTTTTCAGTTAAACAGTTTCCGTCATCAGAGTTAAACAGTCCAAAGCATCTACCGTATCCGCGTTCCATTCTTGGCCTTCTGTAAATCCGTCGGCTTTTTCTTGAACCATTTCTTTCATTATCAGTTTCACTTAAAATTTCATGTCCAAATCCTCTTCCACCTATTGGTCCAAGACCCATCGGACCAGTGCCATCTCTTCTAGGCATAGTAATAACTCCTTTCTCATTTATAGCATATGCTATTTATGATTTCATTATACTCCATTATAGGCATATGTCAATAACCTTTTATCCTTAATTTCGGTACCAGACACCAACTTATCTTCAGATATAGCAGTTGGAGCTCATTGTAAAGGTCATAAGGATAAATCTATAGGAATATGTATGCAAGGCATTCAATATAAATCATTAGAGGAACTTATAAATGAGTTATGTAAAAAATATAAAATAGAAGTGATTAAGAAACATAAAGACTTAAGTAGCACTCAATGCCCAGGAATAAATTTTCCATTTATAAAAATTTTCAAATAAATAGTTTACATCCACAAGATCGATCACGTCTTTATATAGTGTAAGACAAAGGGACATGGTAAAAAACTATAGATATTATTTAAACGAAGGGAACGCAATAAGCCAAAGTGTTATGGATGGTTATGTTGATTATTATGCAAAAGCATTGAAATGTGATAAGCATATTTTCTTTGCAAGAATAGTTGACTCTATTAGAAGTGGCGAAACTACTGGTGAAAAAGTAATCAACGTTATTAAACAAGCAACAAGTGCAATTCCAACACCTAATGGTTGGGATATCGCTGGTTGGGCTGTATCATTAGCAAACATTCATAATGCTGAATATATGTTTAATGAACTAAAAAAATTAGCGTAACAAAAAAATAAAACTACCAAATTGGTAGTTTTATTTTTTTGTTATTGTAAATGGTTTTGATTCTGTCCCTTTTCCAGAAACTATAGTTGCATTTGATTTCTCAATAAATAAGGCAGGTCGAATGCCTCCTCCAAATATAACAGATGTTGCTGAAGCATCACTAACCGTACCTGTGGCAGATATAGTACGAAGGTTAGATGGAGTATGAGCAAACGGCGTTCTTAAATAGTAGCTAAATGGTTTGTTTTTACTAAACGTCCCTACATATTGTTTCAAGTCGTAATTAGTTACCTTTTTTTCTAATACTTCTGTTGGTTTGCCAATATAATACTCTTCACCTAATATTTCTCTATTCTCCCAAACATAATCATGAATCTCATTTACATCTAAAAGGAATGCCTTATCTTCTAAATTTTGATAATATGCATCGTTATAATTACTTACAGCTAGTTCAATATCATTGTTAGGATAAAGTATACTTTTCCCACCTTCTTTTTTATCCTCATCAGTTTCAGATAATAATATTTTATGAAGTACGGGCTTTATAATATTTCTTTCATCCTGTATAAAATTACCATCAGCTAAAAATCCTTTTTCTTTATCATATGCAAAATTTCTTTCTTCCTCATCAAAATTGAAAACATTATTTTTATTTGGTGGATTTTGGATCCATTTTATTTCTCCTGCATTTTCAGAACTATTGAGCCATTGTCTTATGTTTGAATCTTTCCAATAACTGCTACCGCCTTCTTTTCTATCTATATTTTTATGATAATCTCCCATTGAATCAAAAACTTTTAATGATAGTATCTTATCTGAAAATATAAGCGGATTTCCGTCTTTATCAATATTAATTACTCTCCAAAGAATAGGCTGTTCATAATATTGACCAAATTCTATATAGTCGCCTATTTTTAAATCATTCATTGCAATTGTTTGTTCAGTTGTATTACTGTTACATCCTGTCAAAATAACTAGAATACAAGCTAAAATAATACTAAGTACGTGTTTTTTATGCATAAAAACTCCTTTTTGTTAAAAAATAAATTTACATTTAATTATAGCATAACTCCTATATTGATTTATTAAAATTAGGAATTTGAGTTTTTATTTTATGAAATTGAACACGTTTGTTATGCAAGTATGCGCAAAAGATGTATTTTGCGCATACTTGCATAACAAACGTGTGTTTACAATACTTTCACAAAATACAACATTGGCATTTGATATTTTTTTGCAAAAATATGCCAAAAGTTCGCCAGGGAAATACAAAAACAGACAATTTTAACATGGTTTGCAAAAAAAGAAG
>JBATTG010000124.1:0-6361 GCA_049670425.1 Proteocatella sp. | reverse complement strand
CATCGGCTTTATGCTGTCTTTGAGAAAAAAACGACCTGCGAGAAAGGCTATGGAAGCTCCGAGCGTCGTTGCAAAAAGACATGCGAAGATGCCAAGGCATGGACCCAGCATCATTCCTGCAATCACGGCAAAGGTTATGCCAGGAAGGGCAAGGACTACGCAGCCGATTATGGTAAAGGCGGTGTAAATGCTAAGGGCGAGGATGATGTTGTCTTTTACCATCTGATTTAGAAATTCCAGGTTTTTTGTATCGCTCAGATAGGATGAAAAGCAGTAACACCGGTCAAGTATAAGTATAAGGATTATGAGTCCTGCGAATATTGCGATTTTAAAAAATTTATTCATGATTATTCTCGGTTTCTGATCTGCCTGAAGGCGTGAAATTGTTAGGATACACTATAATCATAACACCGCGAGAAGAAAGTTTCTAATTGAAAAAATTAATGGATATAATAAGAAATGCATATAGTTCGAAAAATCCTGAACATGCATAAAAAATACAGATTGCCTTTGAATAATAAGGCAATCTGTATTTTTTATATTTTCTATTGTTCGAAGTTTTCCATGAGTTCATGGAGTTCTTCCCACTGCTCAAAGGCATCTGAGAGCTGGTCTTCCAGGATGTTTTTCTCATCGGTGACTTTTTTTGCCATCTCCGGATTTGAGTAAACGGCCTCAAGGCACAGCTGCTGGTCGCATGCCTCCATGCGCTCTTCTATCTGGGCAATTTTTTCTTCGGTTTCGGTTATGTTTTTTTTCAGTTTCCTGAATTCTTTTTCTTTTTCTTTATCTTTTTTCTGCTGAGCTTTTATCTGGGTCTTGGTTGTGCCGGTCTGAGAGTCTTCTTTTTGTGCTCTATCTCTGTCTTCTTTTTCTTCCTGAAGTTTCTCCTGGTAGTAGTCGTAGTTTCCAAGGAATTCTCTTATTCCGTCTTCGGTAAGAACCAGCACTTTGTCTGCAAGTTTGTTTATGAAGTAACGGTCATGGGAGATGAAAAATACCGTTCCTTCGTATATGTTGAGGGCATTTTCAAGAACTTCTTTGGATTCTATGTCCAAGTGGTTTGTCGGTTCATCCAGAAACAGGAAGTTGGCTTTTGAAAGCATCAGTTTGAGGAGTGATATCCGGGACTGTTCTCCTCCGCTGAGGGAGGCTATGCTTTTGTAAACATCATCTCCCGTAAACAGGAAGGCCGCAAGCATGCTTCTCAATCTAGTTTCTGCGACATTGGGGTACTTGTTCCAGACTTCGCTCAGGATTGTGTTTTTAGGATCAAGATCCTGTCTTGTCTGGTCGAAGTACACGGGGTGAACGTTGGTTCCATAAGCAATTTCGCCTTTATAGTCTTTGTCCTTGCCAAGGAGTATGTTGAACAAAGTGGTCTTTCCAACGCCGTTGGGACCAAGCAGGGCTACTTTTTCGTTCCTGTATATTTCAATCTCCAAGTCGGAGAATAGGGTTCTTTCGCCATATGATTTTCCTATGCCATGAGCCTTCATTACTTCGTGGCCACTGGTTATGGATGGGCTGAAGGAAATGCTGGCTTTTTTCTTAGCAAAGTCAGGTTTGTCTATAACATCAAATTTATCAAGAAGTTTTTCACGGCTGCGGGCTCTTTTTACCTGCTTTTCTCTTCCGAAAGCCTTAAGCTGAGTGATTATATCTTTTTGTCTCTTTATTTCCTCTTGATTTTCTTTATATTCTTTTTCCATCAGAATCTGCGCAGTTTCTCGCTTTTCAAGGTAGTCTGTATAGTTGCCGTTGTATTCAGTAAGAGTCTTGTTGTGTATTTCGTAAATTTTGGTAACTATCTTGTCAAGGAAGTAACGGTCATGGGAAATTACCACAACGTTGCCTTTGTACTGTTTAAGGTATGATTCCAGCCATTCTACGGCCATTGTATCCAAATGGTTGGTAGGCTCGTCAAGAAGAAGCACGTCTGGTTTTTTGAGGAGCAGTTTTGAGAGCATCAGCCTGGTCTGTTCTCCGCCCGAAAGAAGATTTATGGGTTTTGCAAAATCGGATTCGCTGAAACCAAGGCCTTTGAGTATCCCTTTTGATTCGGAATTGTAGGAATAACCGTTCATATTGGTGAAAATTTCGGTTTTTCGTGAATATTCGTTCATAATGGATTCGAGCTTTGAATCATGTGCGGATTCTGATATTTGATGCTCCAGCAATCTGAGTTCCTTTTCAAGAAGAATGACATCTTCAAAACATAGGAGAGCTTCATCCAGGAGGGTATTTTCTGATGCTATTTTTATATTCTGTTCAAGATAGCCTATGGATATGTCCTTACCAAGGTAAATCTGTCCTGAGTCTTTTTCCAGCTGTCCTGAGATGATTTTGAACAAAGTCGTTTTTCCCGCTCCGTTTGAGCCTACGAGGCCAACTTTTTCACCATCATTGATAGCGAAAGATATTTCTTTAATTATTGTTTCAATACCGTATGATTTGGTTATATTATTAACTGACAGTGTGATCATTATATTCTCCATTTATATGATAATTTATTTTGCTGAAATCTGTTTTAAATTGTTCTACAACATAGATTATATCATATTATGGGAATTAAAATTTGTAAATTATTTGACATTTTTGTTAAAATTTGGTTTAATTGAATATTATAGGGTTATATTATCACGTAGTATATAGAACAGGATGAGGTGAATTAGTTGAGTAAATCAGAGCGATCAATTTCTATGGCGGTAATAAGAAGATTGCCAAAGTACCATAGATACTTGAAAGATTTAATGGATAAGGAAATATACAGGATATCTTCGAAAGAACTAAGCGAAATTATCGGATTTACTGCATCCCAAATAAGACAGGATTTAAATAATTTTGGAGGTTTTGGGCAGCAAGGATACGGTTATAACGTTGAAGAACTGTATGATGAAATTGGAAAAATATTAGGGTTAGACAAAGAATACAACGCAGTTGTAATTGGAGCTGGAAACATGGGTCAGGCCCTTGCGAATTATCCTTGGTTTCAAAAAAAAGGTTTTGCTGTAAAGGCACTTTTTGATGCAAATCCAAAACTTGTGGGTTTAAGGATAAGGGATATGGAAATCCTGGATGTCGAGAATCTGGAAGAGTATATTGAAAAAAATGCTATAAAGATTGCTGTTATATGTACTCCTAAGGAGCATGCACAATCTATTGCGGATAAACTTTCAAAGACGGGCATCGAAGGAATTTGGAATTTTGCACCGATTGATTTGAATATTCCTTCTAGAATTATTGTAGAAAATGCACATTTGAGCGACAGTTTATTCGTACTTTCGTATATGTTGAATGAGTCGGAAAAAACGGAATAGGAATTTTATTAAGAAGTTAAACGTATAATCTTGAATTTCAAGTTTGTACGTTTTTTTACGTTAATACAGGACGGTAAATGTGAAAAAGTGTGGTTAAAAGGTATAAAAAAATGAAGGTCAGGGTGGGAAAACTGTAATATTTTCTTAATTTGTATTGTATGTGAAATAGGTATATAATATAATAATATATGTGTTAATGAGTATTTAGAAAAAAATATGCTAATTGATGCATTAATTTATAAAGAAAAATTCGAGAAAGGAGGGAGTGATAATTATGGTAAAGAAATTTTTAAGAGCGGTTTCCGCATTCGTAGGAGTTACAACTGGATTTGGAGTTTATCTTTATGTAAGCATAATAATGAATAAGATGTATACTATATCCAAGACTTTTGAAGCTTTTATATTTGTGTTGCTTACTCTGGGATTAGGAGTTTTATTCTTTTTATTGACACCATATTTTATTAAGGTTGGACAAAAGGTAATTGTAAAAATCGAAAAAGAATCAGCATCTGTAGGAACCTTAGATATGTTGGTTTCCTTAGGTGGAATTATCATTGGACTTATTGTTGCTTATTTTATTAGTGGCTTCGTATCTCAGATGCCTGTTATCGGGTCAGCAATTTCAGCCGTGGTATACGTATTTTTTGCATTTCTTGGATACAGGCTATCTACCAGAAGGAAAGATGAGATATCTGGATGGGCTAATAGTTTTAAAATAAATCAGCATAGAGAAAAATCGACTAAAAAAGTAATTTCGGGAATGCCGAAAGTTTTGGATACGAGTGTTATAATCGATGGTCGAATTGCTGATATTGCAAAAACTGGGTTTATTGAAGGAAAGTTTATCGTGCCTACATTTGTACTTGAAGAATTGAGACATATTGCCGATTCTTCGGATGATTTGAAACGAATCAAGGGAAGACGTGGATTGGATATCTTGAATATTATGCAAGAAGAGCTGAAACTCGATTTTGAGATTTCGGATATGGATTTTGAAGATATAACAGAAGTCGACATGAAGCTGTTAAAACTGGCACAGACGGTAAATGGTAAGGTTTTGACCAATGATTTCAATTTGAATAAAGTTGCCCAGTTTCAGGGCGTTAAGGTTTTAAATATCAATGAACTTGCAAACGCGGTTAAGACTGTTGTTATCCCGGGGGAAGAGATGTTTGTTACTATAGTAAAAGAGGGCAAGGAACACAACCAGGGGGTTGCGTATCTGGATGACGGAACTATGATAGTTGTGGAAAATGCTAAGAAATTGATAGGAAATCAGTTTACAGTTATTGTGACCACTGTGCTACAGACGGCAGCGGGAAGAATGATATTTGCTAAACAAAAATAGGATGAGTTTTAAATAAAAAAATGATGGGCTTAAGATGATATTATAATCTTAAGCCCATCATTTTTTATACGTCATGCCTGTTTTTGTGCAGCTTCTTTGCTATGAGGTTTCTCGATATCTTGCCAAAGGAAGACACCAGCATAACGCCGATTGCTATGACTCCTGCGATGGTAAGGGTTTCAAAGCCCTTGGCTACACCTTTTTCGATGTTGTTTTGGGTGAAATAGTACATTGTCATGTAAAGCGTGTATCCGGGTGTTATAGGCAGTATGCCTGGGATGACAAACATGGTGACGGGATTTTTGCTTATCCTTGAAAATACTTCACTCAGCACAGCGACAGTGACTGCCGCCATAAGATTTGAAAAGGCGATGCCGCTGCCGATGTCCATAAGGACTACATTGACAATCCATCCCAGAGCACCTGTGAGGCCTGCATATACAAGCAATTTTTTGGGAAGCTGAAAGAAGATGGCATAGCCTATGGTAGCCAATAATGAATACATAAAATGAACTGATAATGACATTATATTATACCTCCGAATCTAATGTACACGCTAAGGATGGAGCCGACTGAAATGGCGATGGCTATTGCCAGGATAGCAGCTTCGAATACCTTGGACATTCCAGAGATAAGGTCACCGGCAATGAAATCCCTGAGGCCGTTGGTGAAGGAAACTCCCGGAAGCAGAGGCATTATTGAGCCTACGATTATCATGTCCATATTTTTTCCGGCGCCAAGAATCATAGAAAGGATGGCGAGTATGGATATTATAACGCCGCTTACAGCATTTGATAAAAACGAATTGTCATCGAGTTCGTACATCTTTATTGCGGTGACGGTAGCTATCATTGAGATGAAGAATGCGCAAACCAGGTCTGCCACTGCTCCTCCGAACATGCCTGCAAACATTGAAGATGCCAGGCCGCATAAAATCACTCTAAACCATGTCGGGTATTCCGATTTTTCCAGTATCGACTGGAGATCGGCTATCGCTAAATCCAAATCTATCTCGTTGTTTACAAATTCTCTGGAAAAATTATTGACCATGGCTACTTTTTGAAGATTTGTAATCCGGTGATCTATGCTCTTCATAAATGAAAATCCGTCATGGCGGTCATCGGCTATTATGATTACGGTTGGGGTTACAAATGCACTTACGTGATATATGTTTCGTGAGTGGCAAATTCTGAGTATGGTGTCTTCAACCCTATATGTCTCTCCTCCGTTGCAAAGCATTATTTCGCCTGCGAACAGCGCGAGTCTGAGGACTTTTTTCTTTTCTTGTTCAGTGATTTTTCTATTCAAAGGGACCTCCTGAAAGTTATAATAAAATGTAAGTAAATCAAAAAAAATCAACTTACAAATAATAGCATATTATATTGAAAAAATAAACCACAATTATGTTACGGTTTACATTTGCGTAGCTTATTACGGCAATACACATTTTTTTTACATATTTACCAATGCTTATATATTCTATTATATCCAATAAAATGCTATAATAGAATACACCATTAAGATAATTGAACGCTCCCACCACCTATAGAGGTGGGGGATTCTTGGGTAGGGCAAACCAATGTGCGCTAATTTACCAAGCTATCTCCACAGTTCCTGCGGTTGTCTTGTATGACAACTAAGCAGATTACTAAGTTAGCAACTGCTGCAGTCCTTTATTCAAAATATTCACAGC
>JBATTG010000123.1:0-1701 GCA_049670425.1 Proteocatella sp. | reverse complement strand
ACTCTGCTGCTAGTAAAAAACGCGACAGTGGACAATCCTACTGTATGGATAGTTTACGGTGCAATTTTTGTTTACTACCTGTGTGCAACATTGTTCCCAATCGATAAGATTATAGGTAAAATATATCCAATATTTGGAGCTATACTGCTTTTATCCGCAGTAGGAGTTGGCATCGGTCTTTTCACTAATGGATATGAACTTACAAATCTTAGTGCTTCAAACTGGATGGGTATACATCCAAAAGGAATTCCTTTCATTCCTATATTCTTCGTAACAGTAGCATGCGGTATAGTTTCAGGTTTCCACTCTACTCAATCTACACTTATCGCAAGATCAGTTGCCGATGAAAGAGAAGGCAGAATGACATTCTTCAACATGATGCTTTTAGAAGGATTTATAGCAATGATATGGGCTGCAGCTGCAATGGGAATATACAATAAAGGCCTTGCTCCTGAGCTTGTAGGTTCACCTGCTGTAATCGGACTTGTTTCAAAAGACTTGCTTGGTAATATTGGTGGAATCATCGCAATAATTGGTGTAATAGTACTTCCTATAACATCTGGTGATACTGCACTTAGAGCCTTAAGACTTATGATTGCCGATTTCCTGAACATCGATCAAAAAACACCTGCAAAAAGACTTGCTTTGTCATCTGTGATATTTGCACTTGTAGCAGGAATATTGATTTTTGCTAAATTCAGTAATGGTGGATTCAATATACTATGGAGATACTTCGCATGGAGCAACCAGACAATTGCGGTATTCTCATTCGCTATGATCACGATATACCTTATGAAGCTTGGTAAAAACCACTACGTTTCACTGATTCCCGGATTGTTCTACATGTTTATAATATCAAGTTATTTACTAAATGCTCAAATCGGATTCAGACTTCCAATGAACACAGCTTATGTAATCGCTGTCGTTTTAACTTTAGTTTACGGATACTTTACAGTGAAACAGGGAAAAGCCCTTCACGCCGAAGTTTCCATTCCAAATAAAAAACGAGCTTAATCGATCATATTTTAAAATCAAAAAGGCTGCTCCGAAAACTTTTTCAAGTTTCTGGAGCAGCTATTTTGTTGCTATTTATTCCTTTACTCGGTGTATCTTTCTGGCGTTGCAAAGCGTAAGGGCTGTGACATTGACATCTGCCAATGTTTTTTTTAGCAATTTTGAAAGCTCGTTTATAGTTGAGCCCGTGGTCAATATATCGTCGAGTATCAAGAGGTTTATCTTTTTCCCTTCATATAGCTGATTTAGGCTATCTTTAGAATATGAGTTTTCAAGGATATAATCCAGGGCGACTTGATTTACTCCAAAAGCTCCTTCCAGTTCTCTTTTCCTGTCTGAATTAGAGAGTTTTGAAAGAAATTTTGTATGCTTCTTTCTATAAAACAGATCTACATAGCTCTCTTCTGATGCTATTTTTTTTGCTATCGCATAAGTCTGATTAAAACCTCTGTCCCTCATCCTTTTTTCTGAGATTGGAACCCCTGTCAGATAATCAAATTCAATCCCATTCGCAGCTATGAAATCCTGCGTTATTTTTGCAAAATAATACGCCATAAAATTTTTATGCCCATATTTATATCCATAAATTTTCCCATGAATAAAGTCATTATATTTCATGACACTGTATATTTTGTCATAGTAATAATTTTCTCCATAACAATAGGTGCACAGGCTGCTGTTTTCACC
>JBATTG010000122.1:0-1725 GCA_049670425.1 Proteocatella sp. | reverse complement strand
GCACTAATATGGAGTCTGGCTATAGTCGGAATTATAATAAAATTGTGTTTTTTCAACGCTCCAAGGCTTATTGGAACCGCTTTTTATATCATTTTGGGATGGATGGTTGTATTTTTTTTAAAAGATATCATCGAAGTACTCCCACCTGAAGGTCTGTTTCTTTTGGCGGCCGGTGGTATAAGCTATACAATCGGCGGAATTTTATATATAATTAAAAAACCTAATTTAAAATATATAAATTTTCATGATATATTCCATATTTTCGTTTTGATTGGGACCGGACTTCAGTTTTTTGCAGTATATTTTTTTATTCTATAAAACAAAAGAACAAAATAAAACTTGGCTGAAGAAATATCGACTTCAGCCAAGTTTTATTTTGAATTAATTAAAATCAATTTTACCCTATAATTTCATATATCTTGCTCATATCTAAATTCTCTCTAAAATGTTTTTCCAGTTTTTTAAATTCATTATTTTTAAATTCATCATAATTAAAAATTTCTTGATTTTCTAAAGATATTCCTTTTTTTAGTTTAATATTTGAAATCAACTTATTCGTAAAATCTATATTATCAAAAATACCATGAAGATATGTCCCCATAACATTTTGCTCTTTATTTACAACTCCATCAGCTTCTTTATGCTCAGAACCCAGTCTCTCTTTAATCTCGGTGAATAAGGTATCTTTAGTTTCATCTATTTTAGTTCTTCCACAATGAAGTTCATATCCATCCAAAATAAGATCTTTCGTTCCATCGAAAATACTGCTGTCTATAAAATCCGTTCCTATTTGCGCCTTTACCTGAGTTGTGACCTTCTCACTTTCGAATGTAGTCTCATGGGACAAAAGTCCAAGCCCTGATACCTCAGCTGTTGAAGATTCTACGAACATAGGGTCGTATATGGTTTTACCCAGCATCTGATATCCACCGCAAATTCCTATCACTGGCACATTGAATTTTCTATTTAATTCATAAAGTTGATTATACAAGTGTCCTTGTTTGAATGCAACTAAATCCTGAACTGTATTTTTAGTACCCGGTATTATTATTAAATCTGGATTATTGAAATTTTCATCAAGCCCTACATATCGCACATTCACACCGTTCATATATCTGAAGACATCGAAATCTGTTGCATTCGAAAGGTGAGGCAATCTTATAATTTCAACATTTACAGCTTTATCATGAGTTTTTATAGTATTGTATTTTTCTGTTAATGAATCTTCGTCCTCAAGGTTGATGTTTGTATAGGGGATTACCCCTAATACTGGTTTCCCCGTAAGTTTCTCTATTTTATCTATTCCATCTTGAAGTAATTCTACCCGTCCTCGAAATTTATTTATAACTATTCCTTTAATCCTTGATCTGTCTTCCTCGCTCAGCAACATTACCGTGCCATAAATGGAGGCAAAAACTCCACCCCTATCTATATCGGCAACCAGAATCACTGGTGCATCAACCATTTTAGCCATTCCCATATTGGCAATGTCATCTTCATTTATATTTATTTCCGCAGGGCTTCCAGCCCCTTCTATTACAATTATATCACTATCTTTACTTAATAAATTATAAGCTTTCATGATTTCTGGCTTAAGATCAAGCTTTATTTTTTTAAAAGCAAAACTGTCAAGATTGCCATATATTTTCCCCATCAAGATAACTTGAGAAATGTTATTTCCCGCGGGTTTAAGTAAAACGGGATTCATCTCCACTCTTGGTTTTT
>JBATTG010000121.1:0-23273 GCA_049670425.1 Proteocatella sp. | reverse complement strand
ATCTTCAGAGCAGGGTGCAAGTCCCTACTGGTGGTACAGCCCACGAGCCGCAAGGTATGATTCGGTTAAACTCCGAAGCCGACAGTTATAGTCTGGATGAAAGAAGAGAGTCTTAAAATACATATTTTCCATGTATTTATTTCTGTAATAACTCGCTCTGAAATGTTAATCATTTCAGAGCTTTTTTGATTGTAATTTATTTTTAGCCGGTATCCGGCGAAGATGATTGCATGATATTGCAGAAAAATAACGACACTGTGTTTTTCTGTAATATCAGCTCTGGAATGTTAATCATTTCAGGGCTTTTTAATTGTATTGTATTTTGCAGCCAGCATTGAGCTCCAAAATAATACATGAAATTACAGAAAAACTGCAGACCTTTTTATCGAAGCCCTGAATTTCAAAAATTCAAGGGCTTTTGTTTTTTGAAAAGGAGGAATCGAATGGATACTGAGCGTTTTATGAAATTAGCGATAGAGTTGGCGGCAAAGGGTGGAAACAGGGTAAGTCCCAACCCTCTGGTAGGAGCGGTGATAGTTAAAAATGCAGAAATAATCGGCCAGGGATATCACGAAGCGTATGGAGGACCACATGCAGAGATAAACGCTCTGAGCTCCTGCAAGGAATCGCCAAAGGGAGCGTGCATCTACGTTACGCTCGAGCCATGCTGCCATTACGGGAAAACCCCGCCATGCACTGAGGCTATAATAAAAAGCGGAATAAGCAAGGTAGTGATAGGTTCAAAAGATCCAAACCCTCTGGTTGCAGGGAAGGGTATAGAAAGCCTGAGAAGGGCTGGAGTAGGAGTAGAAATTCTGGATATGGAAGCATGTTACCGGCTGAATGAGATTTTTTTTCACTATATAAAGACCAAAAGGCCATATGTGATAATGAAATATGCCATGACGGCTGACGGTAAGATTGCCACTTTTTCAGGAAAATCAAAATGGATTACGGGAGAAGTAGCAAGAGCTCATGTCCATGAGTCCAGAAACAGATATGCAGGAATTATGGTAGGCGTGGGGACCGTAATTGCGGATAACCCGGAGCTTACATGCAGAATCCCAGGCGGCAGAAATCCCAAGCGGATAATATGTGATACGAATCTTAGGATTCCCCTTGATTCAAAAGTTTTAAATACCAAGGAAGCACCGACCTATATTGCCACTTGTTCTGATGATGAGCAGAAGATATCAGCCCTTGAAAGTCTTGGCTGCAGGATACTTCGAATTCCAAAAAATGCAGATCGCCTTGATCTTAAGTTTCTTATGAAGAGGCTGGCTGAAGAGAAAATAGACGCCATACTACTCGAAGGCGGGGCAACGCTGAATGCGAGCGCCCTCGAAGCAAAAATTGTAAGCAGAGTTCAGGTATATATATCGCCTAAAATATTTGGAGGAAATCTTGCCAAGAGCCCGGTTGGCGGGCAGGGGGTAGAAAATCCTTCCGAAGCCTTCATGCTTAAAAATGGGAAAATAAGGGTTATGGATGAGGATATACTCATAGAATACGAGGTAGATGAATGTTTACAGGAATAATAGAAGAAACAGGAAAAATAGTGTCAGTGCAAAAAGGCCAGAAGTCCTCACGGCTGTCGATAGAAGGAAGACTCATATTCGACGACCTTAAGCTGGGAGACAGCGTGGCAGTAAACGGAGTATGCCTTACAGTTTCCAGCCTCAGCAAAACCATGTTCACGGCAGATGTAATGAGCGAGACTATCGCCAGAAGTTCCCTTGGAGCCTTGAAGCAGGGAAGCCTGGTTAACCTGGAAAGAGCGATGGCGGCAAACGGAAGGTTTGGAGGGCATATAGTCTCTGGCCATATAGACGGGACCGGAACCATTTCAGGAATAAAAAAAGATGACAATGCCGTATGGATAACCATAGATACGAGCGATAAAATATCAAGATACATCATCGAGAAAGGCTCGATAGCAATAGACGGAATAAGCCTTACCGTGGCAAGGGAATCTAAAAATCAGTTTGCAGTATCGATAATACCTCATACAGGAAAAGAAACCACTCTGCTGCAAAAAAAGCCTGGAGACACGGTAAATCTTGAAAACGACCTTATCGGAAAGTATGTAGAACGCTTCGCAGGTATTGGAAATCCCAAGGTTGAAGAGGTAAGCAAAAAAAGCAATATAACTGCAGAATTTCTTATGAAGTCGGGATTTTAAAGCGTGGCTCCATAAAAAACTTTAAAAGCAAATATAGGAAATAAAAAATATAACTGAGTTTAAGTAAGTTAATTTCAAAATCAATCCCAATACATTTGGGTAATAACAGAAAAGAGGAAAAGCAATGTTTAAATTCAACACGATTGAAGAAGCTCTGGAAGATTTAAGAAACGGGAAAATAATAGTGGTAACAGATGATGAGGACAGGGAAAATGAGGGCGACTTCATCTGTGCGTCGGAATTTGCCACTACTGAGAATATCAACTTTATGGCAATTCATGGAAAAGGCCTTATCTGTATGCCGATGGGCAGGGAGATGGCAGCGAAACTGAATTTTCATCAGATGGTATCCAACAACACGGACAACCATGAAACAGCGTTTACAGTATCGATTGACCATGTAGACACCACTACGGGAATATCGGCTGCAGAACGTTCGATAACGGCAATCAAAGCTATGGATGATGATGCAAAGCCTGAAGATTTCAGAAGACCGGGTCACATGTTCCCTCTTGTATCAAAAGACAATGGAGTGCTTGTTCGTAACGGACACACCGAAGCTACGGTAGACCTTATGAAACTTGCGGGACTCAAGCCAAGTGGCCTGTGCTGTGAGATTATGGGTGAGGACGGGACTATGATGAGAACTCCGGAGCTTATAGAAATGGCTGTGAAATTTGGATTTAAATTCATAACTATAAAAGACCTTCAGGAATACAGAAAAAGATTTGATAAACTGGTAGAGCGAGTTGCTGAAACCAAAATGCCTACAAAACACGGGGATTTCACAGCTTATGGATATGTAAACAAACTCAACGGAGAACATCATGTAGCGCTTGTAAAGGGTGATGTTTCAAACGGAGAACCAGTGCTTTGCAGAGTTCACTCAGAATGCCTTACAGGAGATGCATTTGGTTCTATAAGATGCGACTGTGGGGAGCAATTTGATGCAGCCATGGCGCAGATAGAAAAAGAAGGAAGAGGGATACTTCTGTATATGAGACAGGAAGGAAGAGGAATCGGACTTATAAACAAACTTAAGGCCTATGCACTCCAGGACACAGGAATGGATACGGTTGAGGCAAATATAGCTCTTGGCTTTGAAGAAGACCTCAGAGAATATTACATCGGAGCGCAGATACTAAGAGACATGGGCGTTCACAAACTGAGACTGCTTACAAATAATCCTAAAAAGATTGACGGCCTTGCAGACTTTGGTCTTGAAATTGTGGAAAGAGTTTCAATAGAGATGCAAGCAAGCGAGCATGACCTTTTTTATCTTAAGACAAAACAGGATAAGATGGGCCATATGACAAATTTTTAGTAAGAGCTCATACGGATAAAGCCAGCAGGGAACAGATTTTGGTATAGACAGTAATTCAGCAAGAACCGAAATTGTTATATATAGGAAGAAAACGAACTTGAAATATTAAATATAAAATTTAAAGGAGAAAAAAACATGAAAACATATGAGGGAAGTTTAGTATCAAAAGGCATAAAAGTAGGCATAATAGCAGCGAGATTCAATGAGTTTATAGTTTCAAAGCTTATAGGAGGAGCTACAGATGGTCTTTTGCGCCATGATGTAAAAGAAGAAGATATAGAGATTGCATGGGTTCCGGGAGCTTTTGAGATTCCGCTTATAGCTTCAAAAATGGCGAAATCAGGGAAATATGATGCAGTAATATGTCTTGGAGCCGTTATAAGAGGCGCTACAACGCATTATGATTATGTATGCAGCGAAGTGACAAAGGGAATTGCAAGTGTATCTCTGGGTGCGGATATTCCTGTAATGTTTGGAATATTGACTACGGAAAATATAGAGCAGGCGATTGAAAGAGCAGGAACAAAAGCGGGGAACAAAGGTTATGACTGCGCCGTGGCAGCAATAGAGATGGTAAATCTTATAAAGAAAATAGAAGCATAAAAGATAGAAGGATAAAAATGGATGCCAAGAATATAATATTTGATTATGACGGTACGCTTCATGAGAGTATAAAAATTTATGCCCCGGCATTTAAAAAAGCCTATGCTTATCTTGTTGAAAATGGCTATGCCCAGGATAAAACCTGGTCAGAATCAGAAATAAGCAGATGGCTGGGCTACAGCAGCAAGGACATGTGGCAGGAGTTTATGCCAGAGCTGCCGTCAGAAATTAAGGAAATATGCAGCTCCCTTATAGGAAGCACCATGCTGGAATATATGCAAGAAGGAAAAGCAAAACTTTACGAAGGAAGCCTCGAAACTCTTGAAAATCTGAGGAATATGGGATACCAGCTTATATTCCTCAGCAACTGTAAAGTTGAGTATATGCAAATGCACATAAGACTCTTTAATCTGGATAAATATTTTTCGGCTTTTTACTGCACCCAGCAGTATGATTTTGCACCAAAGCATGAGATATTCAATCATATAAGGCAAAATCACCCAGGTAGCTTCATCGTGGTGGGAGACAGATTTCAGGATATTGAAATTGCAGCTGTGCATAGCCTGTTTTCCATAGGATGTGCATATGGCTATGGCAGCATAGAGGAACTCTGGGATGCAGATGTAATAATTCAAAGCATAGATGAAATCACAGACATGATGAAATGTGACTAGAAAGTTATACTTCCTTGTAACCATCTGGAATTGCAAACATTTCCTCAGTCACGTTTTCAGAGAACTCTATTATTTTCATATTGACACTTTCGATAGGATTAGTGTTCACTATGCAATAGAGTTCTTTTTTATAAAAATAATATCGAAGGGTTCCGATGTCATATTTATATTCTTCATAGACCATTTTCTTGTCATCGATAACCTCTTTTTCGCTTTTAACAAATTCTAGGCTCGAGATATTTATTATGGAAGAATCCATGTTGGACATGGTCCCCACCATATATGTTTTTGAAGCATCGTCAATCATACTTGTGTCATTACCAATTGTAAGGAGATGGCTTTTGGAATCTTCAGCCTCAATTATCCATAGTGATTTGCCACCGTCGTTAGCAATGGTAACCGTAGAATATATGTCTTGGGGATCAAAATCTACAACCCCTTCATATTTAAGAAGATATTTACCGCTTTTAAAGAGCTCATTATATTTATTTGACATCAGTCTGCTGACATCGACAGGCTTTTTTTCTTTATCAGAATCAGTCTCTTCGGGAAGGGTTTCCTTGGAATCGGGTTTATTGGAAATAGCTTCTTGTGAAGCCGCTTCTTCGGGAGAAACTGGACTTTTTGCATCATTTTTCTTGCTGCAGCCAGCGAATAAGATAGCTGATAATATCAAAATCATAAAAATCGAAATAAACCGTTTCATCAAAACTCCTTTTAATGCTAGTATAAAAATTAATCCAAAAGATATTCTACCACATTATCTGGATAAAACAAACATAAATTCAAAAAGCAATAAGCTGATTTAACTCATTGCTTTTTTAGAGGAATAGTTTTTTACAGCCGAGGCTCAGGTATCAAAACAATAGTATGCCCAAACCCGATTATTTTAATAAGCCAGCTTATAATCGGAAGGAATCCTGAACATATCATCGCTCACGTTGCCGGAAAATTCAAGTATTTCTATAAAAACGTTTGTATTTTGGTTTTTACTGGACATTCCATAAAGCTTGCTGCCATCAAAATAATATCTGAATTCTCCACTGATGGAACTGTATTCTTCGTAAACTAGATTTTTTCCATTTATGATTTCATTGCCACTTCCTAAATATTTCATATTGCCAGGAACAAGCATGGGGTCATCATTTGCATCATAGACCGGGTTTATAAAATAGGTTTTATTTTCATCATCAAGTACATAGGCTTTTTTGTTTATCGTGATTACACGCGTTTTCATGCCGCTGAATTCCATTATTGCAGAGGATTTATCTCCATCTGCCGCAAACGTTACAACAGCATCGCTGGTAATACTGCCTGAATTTATAGTGCCTTTATACCTTAGAAAATATCTGCCGCTGTTTATAATATCGGCATAACCACTGGATAAAAGGCTTCCAGTTTCGCCTTTTTGCGAATAATCACCGCTATCGGGCAGCACTTCGTCATAAGTTTTGTCATCGGCTTCATCATCAGAGGAGACCGGGTCGCCCGTGCAGGCGGTAATTGAAAATATTACCACAATAAAAACAATAAAAATAGAAATTAACCGTTTCATAAATAATCCTCCTTTCAATCACTTGCGTGTTCAAAAGACAAGCGCGGTTTTTTTAGCGGTCACGCGGCTTCATACAATCAGCTACACTTATATATACCCAAATTGTTATCGCATTAGTATCTTTATAATCAAATAGTAAGGCTGAGAAATTATAAATATGTATTTTCCAATAAGCATGTTGCCCATTGACCAAATAAAAAATGAATGCTAAAATCAAAGAAGATAAAGAGACAATTAGGGAGCTGATGCAAATTGGCTGAGATAGGAGTTAAGGCACTCCTGACCTATGACCTGATCCAGATAATGCTGGCGTAGGAAAATAAATTGAAAAATTTTTTCCGCGCGGGCCTTGGCTTGCGCATTTTTTGTTTAAAAAGGAGAAAAAAGATGAAACAACCAGAAGCGAGTATAGCAATACAGGTACTTCCAGCCGTTCAAGGAGAAGACCTGATTACAGTGGTAGATAAGGTGATAGAGTATATTAAGGCTACGGGTCTGAATACATACGTAGGACCGTTTGAAACAACAGTAGAAGGTGATTTTGAGCAGCTTATGGAAATCATAAAGCAGTGTCAGTTGATATGTATAAAAGAAGGTGCGCCGAGTGTGATGTCCTATGTAAAAATAGCATTTAATCCACAGGCGGGGGTATGGTCAATTGATAAAAAAATTAAGAAGCATCATCAGTAGTCTTTATTCGGTAATATTCATAGGGATACTCGTGCTGATATGGGGTCTTGTTTGCCAGCTTGATATAGTTCCTGGATTCATGCTGCCATCGCCAAAAAGTGTTGTTGTAGCAATGTATAAGGATGCAGAGCTGTTATTTCAGCATGCCAGGATATCACTGACAGAGGCTTTTATAGGTCTGGGGCTTAGTATAGTAAGTGCAGTGCTGCTGGCGGTAATAATGGATGAGTCCAAATTCCTCAGGAAGACCCTGTATCCGGTGGTGATTCTTACCCAGACAGTACCAGCGATTGCAATGGCGCCGCTGCTTGTGCTATGGATGGGATATGGCATGGCGCCCAAAGTAGCGCTTATATTTATAACCTGTTTTTTCCCTATGGTTGTAAGTACGCTGAGCGGCCTGATGTCGGTGGATGAGGATGTCATAAGGCTGTTTAATTCCATGGGAGCCAGCAGGATGAAAGTACTTCTGTGGGTAAAACTTCCATCGGCAATGGAGAGTTTCTTTTCAGGGCTCAGGCTTGCGGTGTCCTATTCGATAGTAGGCGCAGTTATTGCCGAGTGGCTGGGAGGTAACGGCGGCCTCGGGGTGTATATGACAAGAGTAAGAAAATCCTATGCCTTTGACAAGATGTTTGCCGTAATAATATTCATAAGCATACTGAGCCTCATACTCATGAAGCTTGTGGATGTAATTCAAAATAAGGCCATGCCTTGGAAAAATCTCAGGGAAAAATAAGGTTCGATGCAGAAAATATTAAAGAATAAAAGGATAACCTGAGAAATTTTTTAAAGATAAATTACGATAAAAAAGGAGAAAAAATGAAACTAAGCAAAAGAATATTAAGCCTTGCAATTGCAGCCTCAATGATTATGGGACTTGCAGCATGTTCTGGAGGAACCGAGGAGAATACGGATACTGCAGCTGACGGGGAACTTCAAAAAGTAACCTTTGTGCTTGACTGGACACCAAACACCAACCACACGGGAATATATGCAGCCCTTGAAAACGGGTATTATAAGGAAGCGGGACTGGATGTAGAGATAATTCAGCCACCAGAAGATGGAGCTCTTGGAGCGGTAGGAACAGGCAATGCTCAATTTGGAGTGGATTTTCAGGAATCGCTGGCAACGGCTCTTACAGCAGAGCAGCCAATACCAGTTACAGCAGTAGCCGCAATAATAGATCATAATACTTCAGGAATAATCTCAATGAAAGAAAAAGGCATAGACAGTTTTGCAAAGCTTGAAGGCAAGACTTATGCAACCTGGGATATGCCGGCAGAGCAGGCTATAATAAGACAGGTAATGACAGATTCAGGTGCAGATTATGGAAACTTAAAAATGGTTCCGAATTCGGGAGCGGATGCCCTTTCGCTTATGCAGACAGACGTAGATGCTGTTTGGGTATATGAGGGATGGGATGTTATGATGGCAGAGCTTGCAGGCCTTGATTACAACTATATCGCCTTCTCAGATGCATCACCGGTACTTGATTTTTATACACCTGTAATAGTTGCAAACAACGAGTTTCTTGAGACGAATCCAGAAACGGCAAAAGCCTTTATGGCAGCTACGGCAAAGGGCTATGAATTTGCTGTAGAAAATCCTAAAGAAGCCGCGGCAATACTTGTAAAGCAGGTTCCGGAACTATCACTGGATCTTGTAGAAAAAAGCCAGGTCTTCCTTGCAGGACAATACAAGGCGGAAAAAACAAACTGGGGAACAATAGATGAGGCAAGATGGAGCGCCTTCTATGACTGGATGTATGCGCAGAAGCTTATTACATCAGAACTTGGAAATAAAGGATTTACAAATGAATTTCTTCCACAATAGGAAAATCAAGCATAATTAAAATAAAGGAGAGGGCCTTTGGCTTTCTCCTTTATTGACGTCTGCCTAAAACTGATATAGAATTGGAATAAATACAAGTAAGATTGGAGAATAAGATGGCTTTTTTTGAAGCTGATAATATATACAAATCATATGATGGGGAGCTCATCCTCAAAGACATAACCGTAAATCTGGAAAAAGGAGAGCTGGTGTCGCTTCTTGGAGTAAGCGGAATAGGAAAGACTACGCTGTTTAACATAATGTCGGGTCTGGAAAAGCCAGACAGCGGCAGGGTCAGGCTTGGTGGCGAGGACGTGACGGGTATTCCTGGAAAAATAAGCTATATGCAGCAGAAGGACCTTCTTCTTCCCTTTTTGACAATACTAGATAACGTAAGTATTCCGCTCAGGCTCAAAGGCATAAAAAAAGAAGAAGCCAGAAGCAAAGCATCAGAGTATATACAGGAATTTGGACTCGATGGAGCTGAAAGCAAATATCCAATACAGCTCTCGGGCGGAATGAGACAAAGAGCCGCATTCCTCAGGGCATATCTGTACTCAGAAAAGGTGATGTTGCTCGATGAGCCCTTCAGCGCTCTTGATTCCATAACCAAGACGGCTATGCATCAGTGGTACAAGAAGGTTTCAAAGACTCACAGCACGACGACCTTCTTTATAACCCATGACATAGATGAGGCCATACTGCTTTCTGACAGAATCTATATAATGGCAGGACCGCCGGGTCATATAACCAAGGAGTTCAAGATAGACTATCAGGGTGAACGAAACCGCGATTTTGCCATGACATCTGAATTCATAGCCTTCAAGAAGGAAATAATTTCTTTTATAGAAGGCTGATTACAGGCTGGCGGTATTTGAAATGAACATCTGTATGAATATGGACGAAGTGAAAGTTTTCAGCAGAATAAAAAAATCAAAGCCTTGGATTTTTCCAAGATGCTTTGATTTTTTTTGCGCTTTATATAAAGGACCATTTTGAATATTCATTCATGAGTAATCGTCAATCCTACTTGAAAATACCAAATGGCTTTCCAACAGGAAGGAATATTTTTCCAAAATGATTGTTAAGCACGTTGGCAGCAAAAGCATAGAAAGATAATAGCGATATTGCAAGCTCTGAGTAGGCGGCAAGGTTGTGCATTGCATGTTCTGCTATTCCAAATGTCAGGCCTGAAAGACCTATGAAAAGGAAATCAATCATTACGAATATGAAGAATAATACCTTGTTGGTTTCCATGGCACCTATAGTCATAAATGCTGTAAATATAAGGTAACCTATAAATGCGAAGCCAAGCTGTTTAGGGTCTGCAGCAGCTGCAAGCTTTTCTCCAAAAACGCCATTTTGTATAAACCATGACATTGCCATAGAAAACCAGAAGAATGCAAAGCCACCAAAGGCTGTAGCACCGAAATGGTTGTTGTGTTTGAAATCGTTAATGCAGGCAACTAATTGAGCACCTGCTCCTAGAAAAATTGCCCATGGAATAATAAGTGATACTCCAGATGTAATACCTAATTTTTGTGATGATGCAACCAGTGTAACCATTGCAAGTCCAAAAAGCCCAAGCGCTGATGGATCAGCAACAACTACCTTAATCTTACTCTCGTTCATGATACCTCCGAATTTTAATATAATTTTAATATTGCATAAAACGTATTCCTTAAAACAATACCAAAGATATATATGCTTGTCAAAGGTTTTTTGATGAAAATATAATTATATTTTTATACTTTTCGCGATATAATGTGAGCGTTAAAATAAAAAGTGGCATCCGGGTAAAATTAGGGATACCACTTTTTGATATATTGAAAATCTTAAACTTTTAATATGGAATTATTGGCATACAACCAGCCAGCCCTCGGGAGCCTTTACTTCGCCGAATTGAATACCAGTAAGTGTTTCATATAATTTGCGGGTTACGGGCCCTACTTCAGTTTCGCTGAAGAAGACATGCAGCTTGCCAGCGTGAGAAATTCCACCGATAGGAGAAATTACAGCGGCAGTTCCACAGGCGCCTGCTTCTGCAAACTCATCGATGTTATCTATAAACACGTCTCTTTCTTCTACTTCCATGCCAAGATATTCCTTAGCCAGGTGCATCAGCGAATATTTTGTGATACTTGGAAGTATGGACGGTGATTTTGGAGTTACAAATTTGTTGTCCTTGGTTATGCCAAAGAAATTCGCCGCACCTACCTCTTCGATTTTTGTATGAGTAGCAGGGTCAAGATATATGCAGTCTGCAAATCCCTGTTCAACAGCCACCTTATGAGGGTAAAGGCTTCCAGCGTAGTTTCCGCCAACTTTTGCGGCACCGGTGCCGTGAGGAGCGGCTCTGTCAAATTCTGAAGTAATGAAGTTTACAGGACTCATTCCGCCCTTGAAGTAAGCTCCGACAGGCATGCAAAATATTGCGAAGATATATTCAGGAGCAGGGCTTACGCCTATATTTTCACCAACGCCGATAATCATGGGTCTTAGATACAAGGTAGCGCCGCTGCCATAAGGTGGAACCCACTTCATATTAGCCTTCACAACCTGAACGCAGGCATCGATAAATTTTTCGACAGGGATATGAGGCATAAGCAGCCTGTCGCAGCTGTCGTTCATTCTCTTGGCATTCTGATCGGGTCTGAAAAGCTGAACCTTGCCATCTTTTGTTGTATAGGCCTTAAGACCTTCGAATGACTGCTGACCATAGTGAAGCGCCGTAGCACATTCTTCTATATAAAGTCTGTTGTCCTCTACCAGGGCTCCATCGTCCCATTTTCCATCTTTGAATCTTGAAACGTATCTGAAATCTGTCTTTAAATAGCTGAAACCAAGATTGCTCCAGTCCAAATTTACCTTTTCCATTATAATTTCCTCCTTAGATAGTTAAAATATAGTACCTTGCGATGTGACCGTATTTACTATTAAGTTATAGCCAAAAATTTGTTTTTGAATCAAAAACAAAGGATGTTTTATTAACCTTGGCCCATAAACCTACCTATATAATATAATGCCACAATATTCTGATAAAATCTAGAGTTTCAGAGAAATTTTTGCAGGTATATGCCGGAGGGAGTATGAGTCAGCCGAAAAGTTTATTTCCCCCAAAAATTAATTTTCGTTCGAAATAGAACTGCAAGCTGATTGCTGGGTCTGCATTAAAGGGTAGATAATAATATATCTGTAAGTATATCTACAACAATGGAGGATGAAGTATGAAAATATCAGAGCTGTATAAAAACAATAAAAAGAAATTAATATTCCTTCTAATAGCATTAGTTGTTTTAGGAGGGTATGGTATCTACAGGAAACTTGGAAATGAGCCTGTTCCTCAGATGACCGTCTCGGTGGACCTTTCGAAAAGACTCGACATAGAGCAGACCGTTTCGGTAAATGGCAACATAGTCCCGGCCCAAAGCGCTGAAGTAAATTCGCTTTTTAATCTTGAAATAAAAGAGATAAGAGTAAAAGAGGGCGATTATGTCAAGCGCAACCAGATACTTGCGGTGCTCGATTCAAAAGCGCTCAAGCAGGATCTTGCAATTTCAAAAAAACAGCTGGAACTTGCAAGTCTGAACCTTCAGGAAACTCTCAAAAAATCACAGAAGGCATATGATGATGCAGTACTTAATCTTGAAAACCTGCTACGAAGCCTTGAAAATACGAAGGCCCTTTTTGAAGCAGGGTCAGCTTCGAATGAAGAATTTATTCAGGCAGAGAAGCTTTATAAGAGTGCGCAGATAATGATTAAAGACTTCAACGTTTCTAATGGCAGGGTGGTAGCTACTTCGGCTCAGAACAAATCTCTGGAACTTCAAAGAGCAACCTATGATAAACAGCTGAGTTCGCTCGATGACCTGGAAATAAAGAGTCCAATAGATGGAACGGTAACCAGAGTGAATGTATCTCTTGGAAAATTCACAGGAGATACCCTCAACCGTGAAGCTATGTTTATAATTGAAGACATTGCCAATCTGAAGATGGATGTAAGAGTCAGCGAGTATGACATAAGCCAGGTGGCAGAGGGACAGAGCGTCAGGATAAGTTCCGATGTAACCGCAGATCAGATTACAGACGGAGTCGTTGCGCGAATTTCACCTTCGGGAGAGCAAAAAGATGCAATAAGCAGCGAGATGGTGATACCTGTTGAGATTAAAATATTTCCGCAAAAGGCAAGACTCATCTCTGGCGTAAGTGCCAGAGCGATAATAATCGTAAAAAGCAGAAAAAATGTACTGGGTGTACCAGTGGATTCCATCCTCGAAGATGAAGCAGGCAACTACAGGGTTGTAAAGGTAGATGAGGATAATATGCTCAGACTCGTGGATGTAAAGCCGGGCCTGGAAGGCGATTTTTACGTCGAGCTTGTTTCGGGGGATATAAAGGAAAATGACAGGCTGGTTCTGAGTCCTGACCTTTCCATGAAAGATGCAACGCTCGTAGCTGTGGCAAACGAGGATACGCTCAAAGACAATGAAGCTGTTATCCAGGGACCGCCAGCTGTTGTAACACAGGATAATTAATAAGGAGAAGATATATATGATAGAGCTGATAGATATATGCAAGGAATACATCATGGGCGAATCCAAGGTCAAGGCTCTTGATGAAGTAAATCTCAAGATTGAAAAAGGCGAATTCATAGCCGTAATGGGGGCATCGGGTTCGGGGAAATCGACTCTAATGAACATGATTGGCTGCCTTGACAGGCCAAGCTGCGGAAGTTATCTCCTCGATGGGGTCGATGTAAAGGAAAAGACGGAGAACGAACTTGCAGAAATCAGGAATAAGAAAATAGGCTTTGTATTTCAGTCATTCAACCTTATACCTAGAACCAGCGCCCTTAAAAATGTGGAGCTTCCGATGATTTATGCCAAAAAAGATGCCGCGCAAAGAACTAAAAAAGCAATGGAGCTGCTTGAAAGTTTGAATCTGAGCGACAGGGCAAGACACATGCCAAACCAGCTTTCAGGGGGACAGCGCCAGAGGGTTGCGATAGCGAGGGCGCTTGCAAATGACCCGGACATAATTCTTGCTGATGAACCCACGGGAAATCTGGATTCAACTTCATCAAAAGAGATAATGGAGATTCTCAAGGGCCTGAACCGTGGGGGAAGAACCGTAATAATTGTAACCCATGAGCATGACATAGCCGACTATGCAAAGCGCACGATTACCTTCAGGGATGGCAGGGTGATAAGTGACCATGTAAGGGAAGAAACGCTGGAGGGAGATGAAGCACATGCTGATAGGTGAAAATATAAAACTTGCCCTTCTGGCAATAAAAGCCAACAAGATGAGGTCTTTTCTTACAATGCTGGGGATAATAATCGGGATAAGCTCGGTAATATCCATAACTTCAATCGGTGACAGCGCAAGAACCTTGCTTACCGAACAGTTTTCAAGTTTTGGAAAAAACCGCATGATAATATATGCAGATTCGGAATTATCAAAAGATGGAATCAGATACGAAGATTTATTTCAGATGGAGGATATTGACAATTTAAAGGAGAAGTTCAAAAGCTCGATAACCTATATAGCGCCTTCAGTTTCAGGCAGCAGCGAGATAAGAGTTGGAAGAGTTAAAAGTACCATAATAATGTATGGTGTGGACCAGGATTATGAGGTATATCAGAATGTGCAAATGCTCCATGGGCGCATGATATCGGGGCGGGATGCGGCCTCACGAAGAAACCGGATTGTAATCGACGAAGAAGGGGCTCTGAAACTTTTTGGAAGAACTGATGTACTGGGAGAAGCCCTGTCCGTAGATATAGATGGAAAGACCCTGGATATGACGATAATAGGAGTCGCTGCAAAGTCGGACTCGATATTTGCTTCGGTAAATATGTCCAATAATCTCAAGGGCTATGTACCATATACCCTTTTTGAATCAAAGCTTAAAGATATGCCGATTCTGGATTTTTACACAGGGGAGGGACTCGACCAGAGACTGATGGGAAATACCATAACAAACTATCTGGCAAAAGTAAAGGGTCGTGAAAGAGGGTTCTATGTCTTTGAATCAACGCAGCTTCAGCAGGATGAACTCGATAAAACGCTCCAGACCATTTCCGTTGCAATAAGCGCTATTGCAGGGATATCACTTCTGGTAGGGGGTATAGGGATAATGAATATCATGCTGGTTTCCGTTACGGAAAGAACCCGGGAGATTGGGATTCGAAAGGCTCTCGGTGCAAAACGAAGAGACATCTTGCTGCAATTTCTGATTGAAGCCGTAATACTCTCGGTAATTGGAGGGATAATAGGGCTGAGTCTTGGAATTCTGCTTGGAATGATAGGTGCCAAACTTGCGGATATAACGCTCGTAGTAAATCCAAATGCGGTAATCACGGCCATTATATTCTCGGCTATGGTAGGTATTTTTTTCGGACTCTACCCTGCCAACAAGGCTGCAAAGTTGAATCCGATAGAGGCTCTGCGATATGAATAAATAGTGAAAGCTGAGTATGCTTATAAAGAAAAACAGGATACCCGAAATTGGAGACCTGACCGTAGAACTATATGGTCATGAAGCCTCCGAATCTTGCGAGGTAATCCTGTTTTTCTTTGAAATTGCCGTCAAAGGCTCCGACTTTTCGCCAGAAGGAGCGGTCGTGGTTAAGATGCAGTATGTGGCAGAGCTCATGGATTACCACATAGTCAATCACATCTGTGGGAGCCATGGAAAGCCTGTAGTTGAAGGTAAGCTCCTTGAGAGAGTTGCATGTGCCCCAGGTATGCATGGAGTCAACAACTGAAACGCTTCTGGCTTTAACGCCTACGATTTTTTCAAAATGCTTAACCCGCTTTTTTATAATGTCTTGAGTCTTGGAAATGTAAAATTTCTTAATCAGCACCTGGGCATCAGATTCAGATTCAGGGATTTCATTTATGAGGGAACTCAGTTTGCAGGCGCTTCCAAGGTACAGGAAGGTCTCTTCTTCATGATAGCTTTTTTCTCGGGAAATAAATTTTCGATTTTCGAGTTTTTCATGAAAACTCAATATAGACTTTGACTGGGACTTTACGAAAGCAAGAACCTCAGATTCGGGAGTCTTTGAAGGGGCTTTTACAGTTACATGGCCCTCTGGATTTATATCGAGCGTAATTTTTTTTCTTTTTGAGTATTCAACATTGAATACTATGGTTTTGTCATTTATTTCAAGCTGCATGTTTTTCTCCGTTTTTTAATTTATCTTTTTTGTAAAGAATACTCCGGCGCTCTGACCTGATGTCTATAGAATAGGCAAGGCGGCGGGGAGTTTGATTCCTAGTTTCTTTATCTATTATACCAAAACAAACAGCATATAACAAAACTACATTTGAAGACCTGTAAGTGAATTAGCTCAAGACTAGGTTTCAAGCTGATAAAAAGGCCCGGGTTTGATGCGGTGTTTTGAGGTTTCAATCCAATATAGATATGGAAATTAGAAAATAAAAGTGATATAATATATACAGGAAAGAATAATCGAAACAATCAGAAAAAATGTAAGACCAGATCTTAAAAATGAACAGGAAGAGGAAAATAAAATGGGAAGCTTGGACCGAAAAAAAGCAGTAGAACTACTTAATCAATATGTAACGACACCACACATAATAACGCATTCTTTCGCTGCAGAAGCAGTGATGCGCGCCCTGGCAAAGCGACTTTCACCTGAAAATGAAGAACTTTGGGCGATGGCCGGACTTCTTCACGACCTTGACAATGACAGCTGTGACTGGAAAAACGACATGGCTTCTCATGGGCCGGTTACTGTAAAAATACTCAAGGAGCATGATTTTGGAAACGAGGAAATGTACAGTGCTATAATGGCTCACAATCCTGCAAATGGAACAAAGGCAAAGACCGATTTTGAAATAGCCATGTATGCCGGAGACCCGATTACCGGATTTATCAATGCCATAACGCTTGTCTATCCAGATAAAAAAATTGCAAGCGTAAAAGTAAAGTCAATCACAAAGAGGATGAGCGAAACCAGATTTGCGGCAGGCGCCAACAGAACTGCAATGAAAGCCATAGTGAAAACTGGGATACCATTCCCGGAGTTTGCAGAACTTTCATTGAAAGCGATGCAGGAAATAGCGCAGCAGCTGGGATTATAAAAACAAGTATCGAATAAGAGAAATAAATAAAAAGCAGTATCTGGGACAATGCCGTTGAAAAAATGGAACATATCTTGGGCTACTGCTTTTTTATCCCCAAAAACATTGACATTTGTGGAAAAACATATAAACTATTATAATGAAGAGGTGTTTTTTGAATAGATATCCACAGGGATAACGACAATAACAAATAACAATAACAAATATAGGAGAAAAAATGTTCATAGATGATACAATAGCGGCAATAGTAACCGCTCCGGGAGAAGCCGGCGTAGGAATAATTAGAATCAGCGGAAAGCACGCTTTGGAATGTGCAAGCCGGATATTTGTTCCTAAAAAGAAAGGAACGAAGCTTGAAGATCGTGTAAGGTACCTTACCCTGGGACACATTGTGGATAATCAGGATGCAGATAAGGCAACCCACGAGGAGAAAATAGTGGACGAGGTGCTATGCGCCTATATGAAGGCTCCATACACATATACGAAGGAAGACGTAGTAGAAATCAACTGCCACGGGGGATACCTGAGCCTCAAAAAAACTCTGGAGCTTGTACTAAAGAACGGTGCAAGACTTGCGCAAAGAGGAGAATATACAAAGAGGGCATTCCTTAATGGAAGAATAGACCTTTCACAGGCGGAGGCGGTCATGGATATAATCACAGCCAAGACGAGCAAGAGCCACGAACTGTCGCAGAAACAGCTAGATGGAAAACTTTCCCACAAGCTCTCTGAAATAAGACATAATGTGACGGCAGATCTTGCCAGAATAACCGTTGCAGTAGATTTTCCAGAAGAGGACGAGCCGGATGTGACTTATGAGGAACTTATAGAAAGTACCACGTCACACCTTCAAGAAATAAATAAGATGATAAAGAGCTTTGAGGTAGGAAAAGTCTACCGTGACGGGCTGAGGACCGTAATAATAGGAAAGCCCAATGTAGGTAAATCATCGCTTCTTAACGGAATCCTCCAGGAAAACAGGGCCATTGTGACAAGCGTTGCAGGAACTACAAGGGACATAATAGAAGAATATCTGACCCTCGATGGCATACCGATAAGGCTTGTGGATACGGCAGGCATAAGAAAAACAGAAGATGTAGTGGAAAAAATCGGAGTAGAGCGCTCTAAGGAATCGATAGAAAATGCAGATCTTGTAATCCTGATGCTCGACAAATCAAGGGAGCTTGACCAGGAAGACCTGGCCATAATAGACATTGCAAAAGACAAGAAGCTTATTGTGATAATAAACAAGCAGGACCTTGAAAGCAAACTGGATGAAGCCACAGTAAAAATGCATCTGGAAACGGAAAATATAATCCATGCTTCAGTCATAAATAATCAGGGAATTGATGAACTCAAAACCATGATTAAAAAAATGGTGGAGGGCAACGGTATATCTCTGGACAATGACTACATGATAAATAATGCCCGTCATAAAAATGCCCTTGAAAAAGCGGCAAGGGCATGTGAGGATGCTTTGCAGTCCCTGGGCATAGAACTTCCGCTGGACATAATAGAAACCGATTTTAAAAATATATGGGACTATCTTGGAGAAATCACAGGAGACACGACTTCAGAGGGTCTGTTGGACACCATATTTGCAAATTTCTGCATAGGAAAATAACAAAAATACCCGCATCAGTAATTGATAATTTCAATAAAAGATGCGGGATTTTCTATTACCATAGGAACCCAAAATATGATATACTAATCTGTGAAACATCCGTAAAACATATCGTTTGAAATTATAAAATACTTTTGAAATATATATAATCAACTTGGAGGGAAAATGTACTTTAACGCAGGAAAATACGACATTATAGTAATTGGAGCAGGTCATGCAGGCTGTGAAGCGGCGCTGGCAAGCGCAAGAATGGGAAAGAAAACCCTTATGATAACTTTGTCGCTGGATACAATAGCGCACATGCCATGCAACCCGGCTATAGGCGGAACGGGCAAGAGTCAGCTGGTAAGGGAAATTGATGCCCTTGGCGGAGAAATGGGTAAGAATATAGATAAGACTTTCATACAGTCAAGAACACTTAACGCATCCAAGGGCCCGGCAGTACAATCCGTAAGAGCACAGGCAGACAAAAACAACTATCATGTAGAAATGAAAAAGGTAATGGAGAACACGCCAAACCTTGACCTTGTAATGGACGAGGCCATTGCCCTTATGCATGAGGATAAAGTCATAAAGGGAGTAAGGACAAAGCAGTTCTGTGAGTATCATGCAGATGCCGTAATTCTTTGTACAGGCGTATTTTTAAATGGAAGAATATACATGGGAGAAGTAAACTTTGCATCAGGACCAATAGGTCAGCCCAACGCACCATTTTTAAGTGACAGCCTCCTGGAAATGGAGCTTCCGCTTAGAAAATTCAAGACCGGAACTCCAGCAAGAGTCCATGGGGACTCGATAGATTTCAGCAAGATGGAGATGCAGGAAGGCGATGGCAACATAGTGCCCTTTTCGTTCATGACAGAAAAAGTAATGCAGATGGACCAGGTGCCCTGCTATCTTACGAGGACCACTACCAAGACTCATGACATAATAAGAGAAAATCTGAACCGTTCGGCAGTTTATGGAGGAATGATAGAGAGCGCAGGCCCAAGATACTGTCCATCCATAGAAGACAAGGTGGTACGATTTGCAGACAAGGCAAGCCATCAGTTTTTTGTAGAGCCAGAAGGCATAAATACAAAAGAATACTATATACAGGGGTTTTCGACATCGCTTCCGTATGAGATTCAACTTGAGATATACCACTCGGTAATAGGGCTTGAAAATGCGAAGCTTATGAGACCGGCCTATGCGATTGAATATGACTGTATAGACCCGCTTCATCTGAAACCCTCCCTTGAAGTGAAGTCCGTGGAAAATCTTTTCAGCGCAGGCCAGTTCAATGGTACGAGCGGATACGAAGAAGCAGGAGCACAGGGACTCATGGCAGGAATGAATGCCGCAAGAAAACTCGATGGAAAAGAACCTGTAATTCTGGACAGAGCTACGGCGTATATCGGGGTACTGATAGACGATCTTGTAACAAAGGGTACAAATGAACCCTACAGGATGATGACATCAAGGGCGGAATACAGACTGCTACTAAGACAGGACAATGCCGACCTTAGGCTTACCGAACTGGGAAGAGAGGCAGGCCTTGTAGATGACGAAAGGTACTCGAAATTTCTGGATAAGAAGTCTGAAATAGAAAAAGAGTTCCTGAGAATCAATCAGGAAAAAATAAAGCCCGCTGAAGCAAGAGAAGTACTTGAGCAGATGGGAGCAACACCGCTTAACAAGACCATATTTTTATCAGAATTTTTAAGAAGGAATGAAATAAACTACAGCGTCCTTCAAAAAATGGGTAAATATGATGGAGGCCTTAACTGGCAGGTAACAGAGCAGTGCGAAATACAGCTGAAATATGATGGCTACATCAAAAAACAAATTCAGCAGGTAGAATCATACCGAAAACTCGAAAAGCGAATGATACCAAGAGAACTGGATTTTCTGAAAATCGACGGGCTCAGACTCGAAGCAAAACAGAAGCTTTCAAACATAAAGCCGCTCAACATAGGTCAGGCAAGCCGAATATCAGGGGTATCGCCGGCAGACATTTCCGTGCTTCTAGTATACCTTCAGGCATACAACCGGGAAAATGAGCCGACGATGGACAGCTACCACCCTCAGGACAGGGATTTAACAATTTAAATGGAATTGAAAGTGAGGAATTATGAAAGAAGCAAAGGAAATCATAAGATACGAACAGGAAATGCTGGATGAAATATTAGTAACAGGGCTGGAAAAAATGGGACTTCTTGCAAAGGAAGATGATAAAACAGCAAGAGAACTTTCGATGGATTTCATGATATACAAGGACAGGCTGCTTGAGTACAATTCCCATACCAACCTTACGGCGATTACGGATGAAAAAGAAGTATATATAAAACATTTCCTGGATTCGCTTTCGGCATTCAAAGCGCTGGAAATTGCAAAGAAGAAGGTGGAGCTACTTCCGGGAGCTACAGTAATAGATGTTGGAACAGGAGCGGGGTTTCCACTGCTTCCTATGAAGCTGTTCCGAAAAGACCTTCATATAACGCTGCTGGATTCGCTTAACAAGAGAGTGAAGTTTCTTCAGGAAGTATGCGAAGAGCTTGAGCTTGACAAAATTGAGTTTGTTCACCAAAGAGCCGAGGACGGCGCAAGAATGCATCAGCACAGAGAGAACTATGACATGGCAGTATCAAGAGCCTTGGCACAGCTGCCAACACTTCTGGAATACTGCATACCATATGTGAAGGTCGGAGGATACTTTGTATGCCTTAAAGGACCGAGCGTAGCAGAAGAAATAGAAATCAGCGACAATGCCCTTAAGGCTCTGAAATGTGAAATCATAGATGTAGTAGATGTAGAGATTCCTCACAGTGAACTTAACCACAAGATTGTTATAATCAAAAAAACGGGAAAAACCGATAAGGCATATCCACGTAAAGCCGGAAAACCAAGCAAGGAGCCAATCTTATAGATGAACCAGATACTTGAGATACCACTCACGGACATAATAAGAGACAATGACCAGCCAAGGAAGCACTTCGATCAAAAAGAGCTTAAAGAACTGGCAGCTTCGATAAATAAGTACGGCCTCCTGCAACCTATAATAGTAAGAAAAGACTTGGAAACACCTAAATATGTGATAATAGCAGGAGAGCGAAGATATCGTTCGAGTCTCATGGCAGGACTTGCATCCATTAAAGCTCTTGTAAGGGAAGAGGAAGACCGAATTGAGATTGCGCTCATAGAAAACCTTCAAAGGAAAGACCTGAACAAGATAGAGGAAGCCAATGCCATAAGGCGCATAATGGATGAAAAAAAGTATACCCAGGAGCAAGTGGCGGAGATACTTTCCAAGAGCAGGCCGTATATTGCAAACAGCCTGAGGCTGCTGAACCTTAATTCGCATATGCAAAAAGCTCTGATAGAAGAGAGAATATCAGATGCCCATGCCAGGGTATTGGTTGGAATAAAAGAAGAAAAAGAAAAACAGAGGCTTTTGGAAAAAATAATAAGAGAAAGGCTTTCCGTCAGAGAAGCTGAAAAATACAGCAAGAATTTAAAAAACAAGAAGGACATATTTCTTGCAAATGCAATCGAACGCCTTGAAGAAAGCCTGAGTACCAGGGTATACACAAAAGGAAGCGAAAAAAGCGGAACCTTGTGCATAAACTATCAGACATCGTCAGAGCTACAGGAGATAATAGAAAAAATGCTCAATACATTCAATTAAAACGGAAAGGGCTAATATGATATATTTAGATAATTCGGCAACAACATTTCCAAAACCGGAATCGGTAATAGATTCGATGACAGCATTCATGAAAACAACCTGCGCAAATCCCGGAAGAAGCGGTCATAAGATGGCTCAGGAAACCAACAGAGAAATACTCATGGCAAGAATTGAGCTGGCTGAGCTTTTTGGAGCCCAAAATCCCATGCAGATAGTTTTTACAAAAAACGCATCAGAAGCGCTCAACATGGCAATTGTAGGATATGCAAAAAAGGGAGACCATGTAATAACGAGCTGTATGGAACATAACTCGGTGCTTAGACCGCTTCACTACCTTGAAGAAAATGGAACGATAACCCTGACAATAGTAAGCAGCGATGACGAAGGATTCGTCCATGCTCAGGACCTAAAAAAAGCCATAACCTGGGAAACTTCAATGATTGCAATAACCCATGCCAGCAATCTTACAGGCAGCATAAACGACATAGAAGAAATAGCGAAAATGATAAACCTTGAAAATAAAGGCAGAGAAAACAAAATAGCCCTCCTTGTAGATGCGGCTCAAACGGCAGGGCTTGTAGATATAAATGTAGAAGAAACAGGAATAGACATGCTTGCCGGAGCAGGCCACAAGAGTCTGTACGGACCTACGGGAACCGGATTTCTTTATGTAAACGAGGATATAAAGCTGAAGCCTATGTATCGCGGAGGAACAGGAAGCATATCCGAATCCCTGGAACAACCAGATTTCATGCCCGACATGCTCGAGACTGGAACCCTCAATGCAGCAGGTATAGTAGGCCTCAAGGCAGGTCTTTGCTATATCAAGGAAAATGAAATGCCAAAGCTCAGAGAAAAACAGCAGAAATTCATAGCTAAGCTCATAAGGGAGCTTTCGGGAATAGATGGCGTCACAATCTATGGCAGCAAAGATGCTGTCAAAAGAGCGAGCGCGGTAGCTGTAAACATCAGAGACCTGGATTCACAGGAAATAACCTATCTGCTG
>JBATTG010000120.1:0-7803 GCA_049670425.1 Proteocatella sp. | reverse complement strand
ACTTGATAAATATATTTTAATAAAAAACCTAATATTGTAGACAAATCTTCCTCCTTGTCTAATAAATACATTATGGAACAGGGTCATAACCTCCATCGTGAAATGGATGACATTTTAATATGCGTCTCATTGCTAGATAACTTCCTTTGTACGGTCCATATTTCTCTACAGCTTCAAGGGCATAACTAGAGCATGTAGGATAAAACCTGCATGTTGGAACCCGTTTTAAGGACGATATATACTTCTGATAAAACTCTATAATAGAAATCAATACTTTATTTACTATTTTTTTCATAAATTTTCAAACCTGTTTTTTTAAACAAATATCCCATAGATTTCTTTACCGCAAAAAAATCAGATTCATTTGCCGCAACTCTACCTATAAATATAAGATCCATACCTTCACCTTTCGGCGAAAAATTTTGTAAACTTTCTTTGAGATATCTTCTAATTCTATTTCTTAGCACAGCATTTCCAACTTTTTTTGAAATTGAAAAACCTACTCTGAATTCATCTGTTCCATTTGGCCAATAATATAGAACTAAATTTTTGCATCCATAAGATTTTCCTTTATTATATACCATCTTAAAGTCAGCATCTTTTTTTAATCTTGAAAAGTTCATTTTTTACCTCTGACTATATATATAACAAAAAAGGCCACAACATCCAGCGGCCCTTATATTATGCAGTTAGTCTTTTTCTTCCTATTGCTCTTCTTCTTCTTAGTACATTTCTTCCGTTTGATGAGCTCATTCTTTTTCTAAATCCATGCTCTTTTTTTCTCTGTCTTTTCTTTGGTTGATAAGTTCTTTTCATCTGTTTCCACCCGCCTTTCGTTTTGTATCTCTTCTATTAATAGAGAACTTCTCTATTTACGCATATCATAAAAAATATTATATAGCTTAAACCATAGTATGTCAAGTATTTCTTACTTCTTTATATTTCAATTATTTTCAAGTGTAGTCAGTTTGTCAGATATATTACCTATGGATAACTTAATAACAGCCTGTTAATAAATATATTTTTATTTTTTTTTCGGACTTATCCTCTTATTATTCGCTTTGTTACTCATATTATGTTTATAACTTTTATCAACATATCCACAGCTGTTGATAACTTTGTGGATAACCTGCTGTTTTGTTGATAAACTAGTCGCTTGATTTCCATAATTCTTCTTCAAATCAGCAATTAGGGCTCGTTATTTATACATAATTTTTTACTAACATGTTGTTTATAATTTTTAATAATTTTCCCTGTAAAAATTTAATCCACATAAAATTTGTTAATTTATTTCGTTATTACATTTTACTTCACAACGAAATTTTGTTATAATATTTCTATGACTTATCCACAATTTTTGTTGATAAGTTGTTAATATAAAATACGGAGGTTAATAATGGATGCTTATACATTATGGGAAAAAATAATTCAAAGACTAAAGACAACCGTGTCTGAAACCTTCTTTGACTCCTTTTTCAGCAAGCTAGAACCAGTGACTCTTAGAGAGACTGAGCTTATCTTATTTACAAAACTACCTTTTATAAAGGAAGTCATCGATAATAATCACAAACAGAAATTAGAATCACTCGCCCAGGATATATCTGGAAAATCTATTAATATCACCGTTATAACTTCCCTTGAAGAAATGCCAACATCAAATAAAAATGAGGTTCAAAAAGATAAATTGATTAACAGCAATTTAAATCCAAAAAACACATTTGATAGCTTTGTAATCGGTAACAGCAACAGATTTGCTCATGCAGCATGCGTTGCCGTAGCTGAATCTCCAGCAAAAGCGTACAACCCATTATTCATATATGGAGGTGTTGGGCTTGGAAAAACCCATCTTATGCATGCCATCGGACACTATATTCTCAATCAGAATTCGAATGCAAAAGTTCTTTACCTGTCTTCAGAAACTTTTACCAATGAGCTTATAAACTCTATAAAAGATGATAAGAATGAGGCTTTCAGGAATAAATACAGAAATGTAGATGTGCTTCTTGTAGATGATATTCAATTTATAGCTGGCAAGGAAAGCACCCAGGAAGAATTTTTTCATACCTTCAATGCTCTTCACAACGCCAACAAGCAAATTATAATATCCAGCGACCGGCCGCCAAAAGAAATTCCAACATTAGAAGATCGATTACGCTCACGCTTTGAAATGGGCCTTATTGCAGATATTCAATCTCCGGATTATGAGACTCGGATAGCCATCCTCAGAAAAAAAGCTCAAGAGGAGAATAAATATGTTCCTGACGAGGTTACCATTCATATAGCCAAAAATATAAAATCAAATATAAGGGAACTCGAAGGGGCACTTGTAAGAATTTTTGCCTATGCAGACCTGGCAAACAAGGAAATAACTTACGAATTAGCCTGTGAAGCCCTCAAGGACATCATAAGCGGAAAAGTAAATAAAGAAATAAATATTGATTTAATAAAAGAAAAAGTTTCTCAATATTACAATATAAAAATTTCTGACTTCAATCTTAAGAAAAGAACAAGGGAAATAGCCTTCCCTAGGCAGGTTGCAATGTACCTCAGCAGAGAGCTTACAGACCTTTCTCTTCCTAAAATAGGTGAAAGTTTTGGAGGCAAAGATCATACTACAGTAATGCATGCTTATGAAAAAATAAGCACCGATATGAAAAAGAACAAAGATTTGAAAGATAAAATTGAAAATATAATAAATGATGTAAAAAACAACTGATAAAACTAATTAAATTAGCATATTTTTTATTCACAAAACTACTAAAAAACAGTCTGTTTTATCCACAGACTTATCAGCAGCTGTAAATGAGGCTGTTAAACCGATAAGAGCACTTATCCACATATTCACAGCCCCTACTACTACTACTGTTACTAATAATTACATTTATTTATATGTATTTGAGGAGAAAAAAATGAAGTTTTCAATAGAACAAAAACAATTACAAAATGCCCTTAATATTTCGCTTAAAGGAATATCTAATAAAAATATAATGGAAATCCTTAAGGGAATATATATCGAAGCAGAAGACAACTTTATAACACTGACTACTAATAATCTTGAAATAGGAATTAAAACTAAAATAAATGCAGATGTTTTTGAAAATGGTACAGCAATAATTGAGGGGAAAATCCTTTCAGATATTGTTAGAAAACTACCTGACGAAAAAATAACAATCTCTGTAAATGAGGACTCTATTGTTAAAATTTCTACAAAGAAAACAAAATTCAACATAAAAGCTATGATAAATTCTCAATTTCCACAGGTAGAAGAATTTGAAAGCAGCAGATATGAAAATCTGGATGTAAAGTTATTTTCAGAAATGGTAAGAAAAACTCATTTCGCAGCATCACAGGATGAAACCAAAGGTGTTCTTACAGGAGAACTTATAGAAATAGATGACAATGCTATAAGCATGGTTGCTATAGATGGATTCAGACTTGCAATTAAAAAAATTCCATCAACCTATAATCTTGGCGAAAAAAAGGTTGTAGTCCCAGTAAAAACACTTCAAGAGATAGCAAAACTTGTTCAAAGTGAAAATTGTAATTTAAGAATACTTTTTGAAGATAAATATGTATCATTTGTAGTAGATGATACAATAATAAATTCAAGAGTTCTTGAAGGAGAATTTATAAATTACAGACAAATAATGCCAAAAGAATTTATGACGAAGATAAAAATAAATACCAATGAATTTATAGGATCACTCGAAAGAGCCATGCTTGTTTCTAATAATAATCTTGTGAAACTTTCAATAACAGATGAAAATCTTAAAGTTTCAGCCAAAAATTTGGAAATAGGAGATCTGGAAGAGGATATTCCCGTTTTTCACGAAGGAAAAGATTTAGAAATCGCATTTAACATTAAATATTTTTTAGATTGTTTGAAAAATATGGATGAAGAATATATATACATGAACTTCAATACAAATATAAGTCCTTGCGTAATAAATCCTGAAACAGATGCAAATTACACATATTTGTTGTTGCCAGTAAGAATATAGTGCCAATGTATACCAAAAGCTAAAAATCACACTTAAAACAAAAATTAAATATAAAACCATAAAAAACCACGTTTGTAACAGAACATGGTTTTTTTGTATAAGAAATCCCCAAATTTACATACATACAAAGTTAAAATATGGTATAATAAACAAGGAGAATTTATTACTATCCGATATCAAAAATTAATCATCAAATTTTCAAAATTATAAATAAAAATTGTACTGCCCATAAATTACATTATTTTGAAGATAAGTCAAAACTGTATTCAAAATAATCTTAGTTTATTAACCAAAGTTTGAATATGCATTTAGAAATTTCTAATTAATGCATATTTATTTAATTTATAAATTAATCATTTAACACAGAAAAGAGGCAAAAACATGGAAAAAATTAAAATCGACACAGAATTTATCAAACTTGATCAGTTTTTAAAAATGGTAAATATAGCAGGAAGCGGTGGCCAGGCCAAAATAATGATAATATCAGAAGAAGTGAAAGTGAATAATGAAATAGAGGTCCAAAGAGGCAAGAAGCTTAGAAGCGGAGATATTGTAGAAGTTGAAAATAAGAAATTTCAAATAATTTAAATACTGAAAAGTTAATAAAAGATAAAGGGATAGCAATGCTGATAAAAGAGCTGGAGCTTAATAGATTTAGAAATTATGAAAGTCAAAAAATAGAATTTGATCCTGGAATAAATATAATATATGGAGACAATGGCGAGGGAAAAACCAATATAGTAGAGGCAATATATCTGATGTCGATTGGAAGATCCTTTAGAACCAGCAAAGACAAAGAAATGATAAATCTGGAAGCTGAGACAAGTTATATAAAAGCTTTAGTTGAGAATAGCCAAAGACCATTTAAAATAGAATATAAAATAAGCAAAACCAGCAAAAAAGCCATAAAAATAAATGGCCTGCCAATAGAGAAGCTTACAGAGCTCCTGGGAATAATAAATGTAGTCATATTTTCACCAGAAGATCTGAAACTTGTAAAAGAAGGACCAAAAGAAAGAAGATCTTTCATAGACAGAGAAATTTCTCAAATAAGGCCCAAGTATTACCAGCTATTAAGCAGCTACCATAAAACTCTTATACAGCGAAACAACCTCCTCAAAAGCTTAAAAATAGACGAAGTGTTGCTGGATGTCTATGACTATACACTTTCCGAGACGGGTTATAAGATAATGGTTTTCAGAGAAGAATTCATAGAAGAAATAAAAGAGATAGCCGGCAGAAATCATGAGAAAATATCCTCAGGAAAAGAAAAACTTGAAATAGGATATGACAAGGATATCGATGTTAATTCAGTCGATGAATACTACAGTATATTGAAGCAAAACCATCAAAAAGATATCTACAGAAAAACTACAGGCTGCGGCATACACAAAGATGACATGGACATAAAAATAAATGGAATAGATCTTAGAAGTTATGGCTCACAGGGACAAAAACGAAGCGCTGCAATATCATTAAAATTATCGGAAATAGAGCTGATAAAAAGAATCAAAGGGGAATATCCCATTGTTTTATTAGACGACATATTCAGCGAGCTTGACCCAAAGAGGCAACAGATGCTCCTTGAGACTTTCAAAAACACCCAGACATTTGTTACAGCAGCTGAAGAAGTTACTATAAATATAAAGAACACTAAATATAAAGTAAAGAATGGAAATATAGAAAAATACTAATAATCGCGTTATTGAAAATAAAAATTAGGAGTTAATCATGACTGAAAAAAATGTACTTGAAGAAAAAGAAATTTTAGAAGAAAAAAAAGTACTTGAAGAAGAAATTTCAGAAGAAATACCACAGACAGAAGATTATGATCATACATTTGAAGATGAGAACAAAGTTACAAAAGCCTATGGAGCAGACCAGATACAAGTATTAGAAGGCTTGGAACCTGTAAGAAAAAGACCTGGAATGTATATTGGAACAACAGGACCCAAAGGATTACATCATCTTGTTTATGAGGTAGTAGACAACGCAATAGATGAGGCACTTGCAGGTCAGTGTGAATATATATATGTTGGAATAGAAGAAGACAATTCAATAACAGTTATAGATGACGGTAGAGGAATACCGGTTGAAATGCATCCTAAAACAGGAAAAACAACACTTGAAACGGTACTTACCGTGCTTCATGCAGGTGGAAAATTTGGTGCGGGTGGATATAAGGTTTCAGGAGGACTTCACGGAGTAGGAATATCAGTAGTAAATGCTCTTTCAACAAGCCTTGTAGCCGAAGTAAAACGTAACGGGAAAATATACAGACAGGAATTTTCAAAAGGTATAGCAACATCAGAAATGCAGGTAGTAGGCGAATCAGACAGTACAGGAACCATGATTAAATTCAAGGCTGATGAAACTATCTTTGAAGAAGTTGAGTACAGATATGAAACTCTTGAATACAGACTTAGAGAATTGGCATTTCTTAACAGAGGAATATCAATAACGCTTGAAGATAAGAGAATAGGCCAGGAAAAAAACAAAGTGTTTTATTACACTGGTGGAATAATAGAATTTGTAAAATATCTTAATAAAAATAAAACGCCTATTCATGATGAAATAATTTATTTTGAAAAGAAAATAGATACGTACACGTTAGAAATTGCTATACAATACACTGATTCATATGTAGAGAGCATATACAGTTTTGCGAACAATATAAACACAATAGAAGGTGGTAGCCACCTTACGGGATTCAAGACAGCCCTTACAAGAGTCATAAATGAATATGCAAAAAAAGCGAAATTCCTGAAAGACAAAGAAGATACCCTTACAGGCGAAGACGTAAGAGAGGGCCTTACAGCTATAATCTCTGTGAAGCTTGAAGACCCTCAGTATGAAGGTCAGACAAAAACAAAGCTTGGAAATCCTCCAGTAAGACAGATAGTCGACTCCATAACGTTTGAGAATTTTGGAGCTTTTTTAGAGGAAAATCCTCAGACAGCAAGAATAGTAATAGACAAGTCTCTTCGTTCTCAAAGAGCAAGAGAAGCCGCAAAAAAAGCGAGAGAACTTACAAGAAGAAAATCAGTTTTGGAATCTACATCACTTCCAGGAAAGCTTGCAGACTGCAGTGAAAAAGATCCGGCAAAATCTGAAATATATCTTGTCGAGGGAGATTCCGCGGGAGGAAGTGCAAAAGAGGGAAGAGACAGAAAAACTCAGGCCATACTCCCACTGAAAGGAAAAATCCTCAACGTCGAAAAATCAAGGCTTGATAAGATTCTTTCATCAGAAGAGATAAGAAACATGATAACCGCATTTGGATGTGGAATTGGTGATGAATTTGATGAAAACAGGCTTAGATATCACAAAATAATAATAATGACCGATGCTGACGTAGACGGAGCACACATAAGAACTCTCCTTCTTACATTCATGTTCAGATACATGAAGCCCCTAATAGAAAAAGGTTTTGTATATATAGCACAGCCACCGCTTTATCAAGTGAGAAAAGGTCAAAAAGCCAAGTATGCTTACAGCGAAAAAGAGCTGAACCAACATCTTGAAGAATTTGGAAGAGGAAACAGTCCTACAATCCAAAGATACAAAGGTCTTGGAGAGATGAACGCAGAGCAGCTTTGGGAGACTACTATGGACCCTGAGTTTAGAACATTGCTCAGAGTTACGATAGAAGATGCCTCGGCATGTGATGATACCTTCATAATGCTTATGGGAGATAAAGTAGAGCCAAGAAAGAATTTCATACAAGAAAATGCAAAATATGTGAAAAATCTAGATATATAAAACATTTTTTTAGAGCGACAAAAAGGAGCGGAAATGGAAA
>JBATTG010000119.1:0-14922 GCA_049670425.1 Proteocatella sp. | reverse complement strand
GACTATAACTGTCGGCTTCGGAGTTTAACCGAATCATACCTTGCGGCTCGTGGGCTGTACCACCAGTAGGGACTTGCACCCTGCTCTGAAGATTCTATATTCAATTTTCTATAGAATATCATGTGTTTTTTCATATGTCAATTTATTTTTTAACAATAATAAAAAGATACGTTACTGGCGCCAACTGCAATGGTTGACACCAGTAACGTTTGATGTTATTATGTTGAACAATCTACCAAAGAAAGGAGTGTCGGATTTAATTTAAAATTTCCGACTACTGAAAATGAAAAAAAATACCAATAGCTTAATGTTTCAAATACCAGTCAGAATCATCGGAATCATACTTGTTGTAATGCTTGTCATAGGTCTGGCTCTTAACATTCTGCTCAACAACATCATTTCAGCAAATGTAAAAACTGAAATCCACTATATCGCAGGTCATAATGCCGAAGTGGCGCAATCTTATCTTGAAAATATGCAGACTTCGTCAAAATCCCTGGCTCTGGAAATAAACCGCTATAAGGGCCTGGATAGAAAATCGGCCGAAATTATGTTAAAAGATTCCCTCACGGACATATTAAAAGATGAACGTATATTTTCTACATACTTCGCTTTTGAACCCAATAAGTACTTCCCTGATACTCCCGGCGGTTTGTCCTATTATGCCTTCCGTGATGGCAGTGACATAAAAATGGATATCTTAAACGACTACGCTACTTATTCCTCTGGGGATTATTACGCTCCTGTCAAACAATCGCTCTCTGCCAACATCACCGAGCCCTATTCCTATGAGCTCTCCACTGGTGAAACCGTGTGGCTGGTAACTATAAGCAATCCCATTCTTGACAATTCTGGCAAGTTTATAGGAATCGCGAGTTGTGACATACTAAGCAGCACCATCAGCGGTCTTGAATATGATTTGGCAGGTTTCGACAAAGCATATACCTCCATAGTCACTAGCGAAGGAAACTATATCGCACACTCAGCAGATGAATCTAAGCTTGGTACAAACTATATGGATTCTGCTTCCGCGGACAGCGAAATTTTTGACGCCGTGCAAAACGGAAAAGATTTGTTCAAAGAGGTCGGAAGTTCGGCTCCCGGAGGCAATAAATCAATACTCGTATGCTACCCAATTAAAATTAACGGGGTCAAAGAAGCCTGGTCCAGCGCTTTTGTAGTTAATAAAGCCGAATCCCTTGCTCCCGTAAGATACGTAACCGCAGTTGTTTTTATAATAGCACTTTTAGGAGTTATCCTGCTGGCAATATTCTCATTCCTTATTCTCAGAAAATCCCTGTCGCCTTTAAACAAAGTAATTGTTATGGCCAAAAGAATGGGTGATGGACAGCTTGACATCAAGAATGACAACGATGCCTTGAGAAATGACGAACTTGGGGAGCTCATGGGCATATTCCAGGAAACTTCACATAAGCTCCATGAATATATAAGCGACATATCTCACACCCTGGATAATGTAGCTTCCGGCAACCTTCAGCTGCAGGTTGAACGTGAATACATCGGAGATTTTCAGGCAATAAAAGACTCCCTGAATCATATCATAACTTCGCTTAATGATACCCTTGGCGAAATGCAGGATGCTTCAAAACAAGTCTCTGTAAGCTCTGATCATGTATCCTATGCTTCCCAGTCACTTGCGCAGGGAGCAACCGAGCAGGCCAGTTCGATAGAAGAACTTTCCGCTACAATAGATGATATTTCAGACAAGGTCAAACATAATGCTCAAAATGCCGCAAATGTCAGCAAACAGGCGACTGACATGGGTATCGAGATGGAAAACAGCAATCTTCAGATGCAAAAAATGATGGAAGCCATGAATGCCATCGACAGCAAATCCAATGAGATTTCGATGATAGTCAAGACCATAGAAGACATAACCTTCCAGACAAACATACTGGCGCTCAATGCCGCTGTGGAAGCCGCAAGAGCAGGTTCTGCCGGTAGAGGTTTCGCAGTAGTCGCCGATGAAGTCCGCAATCTTGCCGGCAAGAGTTCTGAAGCTGCCAAGAGCATAGCTGTGCTTATCGAATCTTCAGTTTCGCTCATAAAAGACGGCTCCTTTATGGCGGTAAACACCGCCGATTCAGTTGCAAAGGTTGTCGGCGAATCGAAAATGATTGTAAGCAGCATAGACAACATTTCTGAGCTGTTACAAAAAGAAGCCGCTGCCATAGCCCAGATTACAGTTGGAATGGATCAAATATCTGCCGTTGTTCAGACAAATTCGGCTACAGCTGAAGAAAGCGCGGCAGCAAGTGAAGAACTTTTTGGACAGTCTCAACTGCTTGACAGCCTCATAGATAAATTTAAGCTCACTAAAAATTAATATCATTAAATAAGGGGACTGGATCATAGATACATATGATTCAGTCCCCTTTATTTTACCTACTTGAAATACACTGATAATACTGACATTAGCATAAACAGTATTTACGCCTTTCATATCTAGTATCTTTCAAAATGTAAACACTGTGTATTTCATATTTTCCCACGATATTAACCAGCGTATAAGCCTTGCAATCTAAGGGTTTATCTGAATACTTGCAGTTCTTCTATTTTTTTTGTTCATTTAATCTTTATTTCTAATTTGAATAATGTTATAATATTAATGGCATGATACATTTAAATGCATTTATTCTATTTTTTTAAAAAAGGAGATTTTTTATGGCTTTATTAAATAGCTTTATTGGAACTATCAATGATTTCATGTATGGCTACATACTTGTTGGACTGCTTGTTATCGTTGGAATCTATTTCACCATCAAAACGGGATTTGTTCAATTCAGACTTTTGCCTGATGGTATTAAGCAGATAATGGAAAAAAACGAAAATAAATCTGCAGTTTCCTCTTTCCAGGCTCTAATGATTTCTACGGCTTCCCGCGTTGGTATAGGAAATATCGCCGGTGTTGCTACTGCCATTTCGGCTGGTGGTCCTGGTGCGGTATTTTGGATGTGGCTTATAGCTGTTCTTGGATCGGCTTCAGCTTTCATTGAAAGTACGCTGGCTCAGGTATACAAGGTTAAGCATGGTAAAGAGTTCCGTGGCGGACCATCTTTTTATATTCAAAAGGCCCTTGGTCAAAGATGGCTTGGAATTATATTTTCAATAGCACTTATAGCATGTTTTGCTTATGGCTTTAACTCTCTTCAGGCTAACAACATAGTCTCGGCTTTCGCTTACTATTTTGGCGGCGAGTTCCCAAGCATCGCTGTTCCTGCCATGATAGGTCTTGTCTTGTCAGCATTTACTGCATTTATAATATTCAGAGGTCAGAAATATATCGCCTTTATTTCTTCTATAATAGTTCCTATCATGGCTCTTTCTTATATGGCCCTTGGATTCTTTATTATAGTAAAAAATATATCAATTCTGCCTTCTGCTTTGTCTACGATATTCGTAAGCGCATTTGATTTTCAGAGTTTCTCCGGCGGACTTATGGGTTCTGCTGTACTATGGGGAATCAAGCGTGGTCTGTTCTCAAATGAAGCTGGTATGGGTAGTGCTCCCAATGCAGCTGCCTCGGCATCTGTTTCCCATCCCGCTAAACAGGGTCTGGTTCAAATGCTTTCTGTATTCATAGATACACTTCTTATCTGCAGCACGACAGCTTTCATAATACTTCTGTCTGGCGTAGATTATACAGCAACTAAAGCCATGCCACTTGTTCAGCAGGCAGTTTCTTCTCAGGTTGGAGAGTGGGGAATCACATTCATCACTATTTCAGTATTCTTCTTTGCTTTCAGTTCGATAATAGGTAACTACTACTATACTGAATCCAATGTAATGTTTATCCAAAATAAGCCAGACGGCTCCCTTACATTGTTCAGGATAACTTGTGTAATTTCAGTTTTCCTTGGAAGTATAGCGGGTTACGACCTTGTTTGGAATCTTGCTGACGTGCTTATGGGTGTTATGGCCCTTATAAACATCGTGGTTATTCTGATTCTTGGCAACACCGCAGTTCTAGTATTAAAAGATTATTCTGAGCAAAGAAATGCTGGAAAAAATCCTGTGTTTTCTCCAAAGGCTCTTGGTATAACAAATGCCGAACTTTGGGATGATGAAATTACAAAATAGATATCTTTATTTCAAATATATCAGCATAAAAAATCCTGAGCATTTTTGCTCAGGATTTTTTGCGATTTAATCGATTTTAACACAGCTGATTATTGAAAATGGTGAATTTATTTTTCAAAATTTCCTTTAACCAGTATTTCTTTATTCTTGATCATGATTCTTCCTCTGGCAATTACGGTATCTATATCGAAGGTATCCGCATTTACCAGCACTAAATCTGCATCATAGCCCTCTGTTATGTTACCCTTTGCTCTCAACCTGTATATAGCCGCCGGATTTGAAGTTATTGTCATTATTGCGGTTTCTATTGGGACCTTATCTACCAGGATGGCATCTTGAACCTCTTTATACAGCGACGTTACTCTTCCTATGCTTATTCCTACTACTTTACCCTGGTCATCAAATGCTGGAAGTGATCCCTGTCCATCGGAAGACATGGTCACATTCTCCATTTTTATTCCTTTTTCCATGAGTATTTTAAGCGCAGATGAGCATTTGACTTCGCCTTCTTCTATGAATTGAGGCGTACTGCTCGTGGTAAGGTCAATCAAGCCGCCATTTTTTGCATATTCAGTAGCCTTTTCAAAAAGGTATTCATTCCGGTTTGTATGCGTAGGAATTATGTTTCTTCTTGGTATTTCTGTATTTTCAACGACCTGTTCGATAAGATCGAGCATCCTTGGAGAATCTCCCAGATGGAAATTTACCGTACCTGCCTTCTTGCTCAGCATTCCGCCCACTCTTGCATCGGATATTAGTTTTGTTATCTCTTCAAATGATGGCTGAGAAGAGCGGTGGTCTGAGATTGCAATCTCACCTACGCCTATTATTTTATCTATAAGTATTATGTCATCTGTGATAGAACCAGTAAGGGTTCTTACAGGCACTTGATATGAACCGGTGTTGACAAAGGTACTTATGCCTTCTTCTTCAAGACCTCTTGCTTTTGCAAGGAGATTGGTCATAGTTCTTGTGGTTCCATCCGTTCCCAGAGTCCCTATTACAGTGGTCACTCCGCCAGTTGTTATCTCGCTGAGCATTATCTCCGGAGTTCTGGAGCTGAACCCGCCTTCTCCTCCTCCGCCTGCTATATGAACGTGGGAATCTATGAACCCGGGAAAGAGAATTTTTCCAGTAGCATCTATTTCTTCATATTCTAAATTCCCACCAAGCTCTATCAGCTCGCTAATTTTACAGATTCGCTCTGCGGCTATTAATACATCTTTCCTGCCTAAGTATCTTGGTGCATAAACTTCTGCATTTTTTATCAGCTTTATCATAGGTCCCTCCTTAGTGAACTGTTCCATAAATCGCGCTTTAATACATAACCCTACAATCACGCTTTTTAAGCCTATCATATCATAGTTTATACCCTAATTTCAATAAATGCATACTATCACACTGAAAAAACAGCAACACTTATGCTGCTGTTTCTTTATCCATAAAGTATTTCTACTATAAAAAATACTGATTTTTATTTGTCATTTTTCTGTATGAAATTCAAGAACTGCCTGGTTCTTTCTTTCTGAGGATTATCGATTACCTCCTGCGGGCTTCCTTGTTCTATTATCAGACCATCTGACATAAAACATATATGGTCTGATACGCTTCTTGCAAAATTTATCTCATGGGTTACTATTATCATTGTCATATGCTGCTGAGCCAGTTTTTTTATAAGCTCCAGCACCTCATTTATAAGCTCTGGATCAAGCGCCGATGTAGGTTCGTCAAACAGGAGTATCTTGGGGTTCATTGCCATGGCTCTTCCAATTGCAACTCTCTGCTGTTGCCCTCCTGAGAGGGTGAATGGATAATCATCCTTCTTTTCCAGAAGGCCTACCTGTTCCAATACCTTCATTCCTATATCATGTGCTTCCTGCTTTTTTAGTTTTTTTACTACAATCAGACCTTCAGTTATATTTTGAATAACCGTCTTATTTTTGAACAAGTTGAAACTTTGAAATACCATTGCGGTATTCTTCCTAAGTGACATCATATCCGATTTATTTACTTTTTCTGCATCCACCTTTACATCATCCAATATGATGATGCCACTGTCGGCTTTTTCAAGAAAATTTATACATCTCAAAAGTGTAGATTTACCTGTTCCTGAGGGTCCTATTATAGAAATTACTTCACCTTTGTTTATCTCCAGACTCACCCCTTTGAGGACCTGCAGCTTTCCATAACTCTTGTGTATATTGTGAAGTTGTATCATCGCTTCTCACCTACCATATGATTAGTTCTGCTCTCCAGTCGCTTGGATATATATCCCAGAATCGAAGTCAAAAGCCAGTATATAAAGAGTACATCTACGAAGGCCTCTATATATCTGTAGCTTGACGTTGCTTCCAGTTGCGCGGTAGCCATCATCTCCTTTACCCCGATATAGAAAGTCAGGGAAGTGTCCTTAATAACATTTATAAAGCTGCTGCATAGCGTCGGAAGAGCCACACGAAAAGCCTGAGGCAGTATTATTCTTGTCATAGCCTGAAAATATGTCATACCAACTGCCATAGAAGCTTCCATCTGCCCTTTGTCTATTGAAGAAATAGCGCCTCTGAGCGACTCTGCCATATATGCTGATGAATTAAGGCTCATTACTATAAGCGCGGCCTGAAATGAAGATACTCTCAAGGTCAGCGATGTCATCATAGGCAGCAATCCGAAGTACAGGCAAAAAAGCTGGGCTACAAGTGGCGTCCCCCTGAAAAACGATATATATATTTTAAAAAACTGCTGCAGCACCTTTACTTTCGCATTGATAATAAGAGCTATAAAAAATGCAAGTGTCAGCCCAAACAATATGCTAAGCGATGCCAGTGACAGCGTCACCCCCATATACTTTGCCATAGTAGGCAAAAGCTTTATCGCAAACTGTAGATCAAATGTCATCTCATTTCCCAATCTAATACTGTATTTTTATTCTGCATCGGCTGGTTTGTCCACAGTATTCATTTCAAACCATTTTTCTGATAATTGAGCCAGGGTTCCATCTTCCTTCATCGCATTTATGGTCATACTAACTTCATTTGCCAATTTTTGTCCTGCTTCATCTTTGGCAAAAGGGTATGCATTGACTTCAAACGTAAGTCGTTCCCCTATAAGTCTCAGCGGAAGATTATTCTCCTTAATAGTTGAAATAGTTTTTATTTCACCCTGCCAGCATGCATCTATTCTTCCGAGTTCTACTTCTTTTTCGATTGGCGCTCCGTCAAATGTTACTATGTCCAAACCAAGACTATATTTATCATTTGCATCTCTGAGGGTTTTTTCTCCATTCCCACCTAACCAGCATCCTACTTTTTTACCTTTCAAATCTTCTTTTGTATTAATTGGGCCGTCATTTTTAACAGCAAAATCATAATAGCTGTATGCATATGGGTCACCGAAATTATATTTTTCGAGACGTTCTGGAGTTATCGACATTTGATGGGCTATCGTATCTATTTCGCCTGCATCAAGCATGCCCACGAGGCCACTGAATTTTGCCAGTTTAAATTCAAGCTCATAATTATTCCTTGCTGCTATTTCATTCCAGACATCCATTTCAAATCCCTTGAGTTCGTCATTTTCCTGGTATGCCCATGGATAATAAGAAGCCGACGTCCCAACGACTACCTTGGTTTTTTCCGCATTATCGGCTGACTCCTGAGCACTTCCACTGCTGCATCCTGTCAGACTAAATGCCAGTATTGCCGATGTTAATAACGCAATTATTTTTTTCATAATCATTACCTCTTTCTTATGTACAATTAATAAATATCATCAGCGGCTGATATTAAATCCTTAAAAACCCGCTATTTCAAATTATATATTCAATAATTATAAAAGTAAAATTGAAATTTACTATCAAGCACATAGAATAAACAAATACTAAAATTTCACCATGAATTTTGGTGTTCAGCTGCTTTTTTCTGATATAATACTTTGATAAAAGAACCTATTTTGTCATGAAACATTTAAATTTACATTTCAGTTATTATAGAAAGGAATTAATCAAATGAGCAGTTTAGAGGTCTTTGAAAGCAGATGTTCAGAATCTAAGGTTAAATGGAGCCAGTGCGGAAAAAATCGAATCCCAATGGGCGTCGCTGACATGGATTTTAAGATGGATGAGAGAATATCATCTCATTTAAAGGAATTTGCCGAAAAAGGCGATTTTGGATATGCAACTTATGATGTTTACGAAGAATCCGTGCTCCGCTGGATGAAGCAAAGATACGACTGGGACGTACCTGAAAAATGGCTTGTATTTTGCCCAGGAACCCTGTCAGGCCTTTCCGTACTTATAGGCATCCTGACAGAAAGAAACGATGCCGTAATGATATTCAGCCCAGTTTATAACAGATTTTTCGACATAATCCGGGCTAATGAGCGAAAAATTGTAGAATCCGAATTAATCAATGTCAGCAGCCACTATGAAATCAATTTTGAAGATATGGAAAAAAAGATAGCCTCTGAAAATGTTAAAGTTCTTCTGCTCAGCAGCCCTCACAACCCTGTCTGCAGGGTATGGACTGTTGAAGAACAATCGAAAATAGTTGATATATGCAAGAAATACGGCGTTGTTATAATATCCGATGAAATTCATGCAGACCTTACGCTTTCAGGATACTGCCACTATCCATTTCTGAAAAACAACATGGACTATGCCGAAAATATAATAGTAACAACATCTCCAAGCAAAGCCTTCAACATGCCAGGCCTTTACATTGCCAACTTCATGATTCCAAATGATTCTATCCGAAAAGCCTACCTTGCAAACTTCTGGGCTCATCCCAACATTTTTGGAGCCGAGGCACTTAAAATCGCCTACTCCCAGTGTGAAGACTGGCTTCATGAATCAATTTCTTATATTGAGGAAAACTACAACTACTTGAAAGTTTTCATGGGACGCGAAATGCCAAAAATAAATATTATAAAACCCGAAGCCACCTATCTTGCCTGGTTGGATTGCAGAAAAATGGGACTTTCACAGGAAGAACTTATGGATTTTTTCCTCAATAAGGCTCAAGTATATGTTGGAAATGGCGCAGACTATGGTGATTGTGGCCAGGGTTATGTAAGAATGAATATCGCCTGTTCAATTGGCAATTTGAAAGAAGCTATGGAAAGATTAAAATCTGCATACTAAAAAAAACAGCATTGTTTGGAAAAAATCCCTGACAATGCTGCTCTTCTTCATCCATTTGCTTTTTCTATATCTACGCTTCCACTTGCAGTCATCAACTCGAAAACCGATTTAGGCTTCTTGTATATGGCATAATTGTTTTTTGAAGTAAGCTCGAAATCACACTCAAAATTTCCATTTATCATATCATGCTCTACAGAAAATCCTTTGTTTTCCGGAATTTCCAGCGTTATGTCTCCTGTTACAGTTTTAGATTTTATTTTCTTTGGGCACGTCATAAGCTCCATGGATATGTTTCCGGATATGCCTTCTATTTCGAGGTCTTTGTAGCTTCCACAAATATTCATTTCCCCATCATTGGAGTCTATTTTAAGTTTTTGAATATTATCTGTAGCTATGTCTATATTTGAAGAGACTGCATTTATTTTTATCTCCCTTATTCTCAGCGAGTCCTTTTTCGGAATCATGAGAACAAGATTTTTTTTCTGAATTTTATTTATGTATTCTTCTTCCATTTTCCCATTATATCTTAGTATCAATTTCCCATTTTTAGCAAGATATTTCATCTGATTTTCATTATTTATGTCATTATCTGCCGACTCCTTGAACTTAATCTCTTCTCCGTCGTATTCTCTTATTTCTATCCCTCCGACCTGCCAGTTAATCTCGACTTCCTTTATGCTTCCCCTGTTAAGGCTTGCATTTCCGCTTGAATATTCCTTGATTTCTCCAAAAAAAGTATCTTCATTAGTTCTTTGTGAACCAACTTGGAGTATTTTCTGACCGTTATCCCAAATCGCAAAAATCGAGATAAGAAACATAAAAACAAAAAATCCTTTTATGACCGATTTTTTATTTTTTTTCATCGCTCACCAATCCTTCCCTTAACCATGGATATCAATTATTTATATTATACTATATTTTACACGGAATTGTGTTAATATTTGCACAATTAGTCTTTATTTTATTTACTATTTACAATTTTAAAGATTTTAACAAATTAAATCATTCATAAAAAATATATTAATTGTTAAAATTTATATATTTAAAAAATAATTAATAAAAATTTCATAGAAACCTTGCGGTTAAAGTGATACAATAAAAGAGGAGCTCTTTTAGAACCTCAAATTTATTAGTTTCGAATGGTCTTGTACTGTCCTCAATTATATTTCAAACAAATTTTAGTACAGGTACAAAACATTCTAAGTCAGGCTTTACCTCATACATTAAAATCTATAACTAAATAAAAGGGAGATTAGGGATAATATGTTTTTCAAAAAGAAAGAAAATCTACAGTCAAAGCTCAAATTATCTAAAAGTACCGCTATTCATGACAAAAAGAAAATAGAGTCATTTACGCAAAGCAATACGGATTTGCTTTTAAATCTAAATCGCTCGAAAATGCTCTCACGCCTTACAAATCAGGTTGAGGAAACAGCAATCATTGCAGACGGCCTTATTGATTCAACAAAGGGAATCAGCCTCTCCATAGAGGTTCAAATGGAAATCATCGAAAGTGTCGTTGATGAAATCAACAGTTATTCGTCATTGGCAGAGGAAGTTATTACAAGCGTTGAAAACTCAAAAGCAATCGCTGAGCAGACTGTTTCAACTGCAAATGAAGGTACTTCTGCTGTTGGAAACGTACTGGATTCAATGGATGAAATTGAGATCGTCGTAAATGAAGTCCGCCAGTCCGTCAATGAACTGTTTGACAAGTCTAAAAATATTGATGATTTACTTCATATCATAAAAGATATTGCTACCAATACCAACTTGCTTTCACTCAATGCTTCCATAGAAGCTGCACATGCCGGTGAGGCTGGAAAAGGCTTTGCCGTAGTTGCCAATGAAGTTAAAAACCTGGCATCCCGAAGCATCGAGTCTGTGAGCCATATTGATAACATTTTAAATGACATAAAATCGAGCATAAACAAAACTTCTAATTTTATGCTTGCTGCCATAGATAAAGTAAATGATGGAAAAGACATATCAAGGGCAACCCAGCTTGTTTTTGAAAATATTATACATTCAGCTAAGGAAACCTCGAGCGTCGCTTCGGAAATCAACACAGCTATATCAAAGCAGACTCATTCGCTTGAATCCGTTATAAGCTCCACTCAGGATATGAGCCATCGCTTTGGTCAGCTTATGAAGACCGTAGAATTAACCATCCTGAGTACAGAGCTTACAAGCACTTCATTAAACCGTTTGAATGACATTTCAGCTGCAATTCAGATATCTGAAAAAAATTCATCCTCTGACATAAGCGCTGATTTAGGAAATGATTTTGTACTTAAATGCTGCGAACCGTACAGCCTTACCCTTACCGACCCTATGGCCAGTTCCGACATGGTCGATGTCCGAACGCTCTGCAATATCCATGGAACCCTTGTCAACATTGATACCAACGGCAATGTTTCCCCAGGTCTGGCTAAGTACTGGCACGTCCATGAAGACCAGCTTACATGGGAATTTCAAATAAGAAAAGGCGTTAAATTCCATAACGGAGATTCGCTCACGGCCGAAGATATCAAATATTCCTATGAGAGGCTTTTGAGCAAATCCATGGATGCCATATGTGCCTGGATTCTTTTGGATATTGAAGGAGCTGAGGAATATCATAAAGGAACTGCCGCTTCAGTGAGCGGAATAAAAGTGCTTAACCAATACACGCTTACCATCAAGCTCACTAATCCCTATACCGGATTTTTGCTTAATCTCGGTCAGGCCGCAGCAGCAGTTATTTCTAAAAATGCATTTGAAAAAGAACGCAGATGCATCGGTTGCGGACCTTATATCCTTACAGTTCACAACAAGGAAGGCATGACACTTGAAGCCTTTGAAGCCTGTTATTCTGGAGCGCCCTATATCCCTAAAATTCAGATATATGCAAATGAAGAAAACCGTGTTGAAAGACTGGTAAACAGGGAACTTGATTTTATACGCATAGAAGACGGCGCCATATATAAGGCTGCAAGAGATGCTAAACTTGAAATAAAACAACTGGATATGCTTGGCATTTATTATATGGGCTTCAATTTCAAGTCAAAACACCCTGTAGTCCATTCAAAGCAGGCCAGACAGGCTATAAACTACGCCATAAATAAGGAACGTATAATAAATGAGGTATTGAACAAGTACGGATCCGTAGCCGCATCGCCGATGCCTCCCGCCCTGCTTGAAAACAGCGGTCTTTCGCCATACGCTTACAATCCTCAAAAAGCGAAAGAATTGCTCCGAAACGCTGGAATTAGCAATATGTCCCTCAACATCTTCAGCAGAGACGATGGCCCCAGCGGTCTTTTCAAAAGAACCGAGAAGTATATAGTCGAAGATTTGCAGGCGGTTGGCTTCAAGGTTAACCTGACAAGCATTCCTTCTGCAGATTTTTTGAGAACCAGAGCCTTTGAAAAATCGGATATATACATTTCCAGATGGATTGCCGATACCGGAGACCAGGATAACTTTTTGAGACCCAATTTTTCAGAGCAAAGTGCCGATAATTTTTCGGCTTACTATAACCCTGATGTGGTTCAGATGCTTGAAGATGCAAAAACTACATTGAACCCGACGAAACGTGCGCTCATGTACAATGAACTTGTAGAAACCATCCACGAAGATGCTCCGTGGGTATTCCTGTTCCATCCTAAAGACGGCATCGCCTACCATGAAAATATCGGTGGCGCAAACCTCAATTCGATTTCAATTATAAGATACGACCAATTTTTTATGAAAAGAATGTAGACTTTATTCCAATTATCATAAACTAATTAAAAACGAGCTCTAAAAAGATTATTGAAAATCTTTTTAGAGCTCGTTTTTTGTCTGTACATTTAAAATTTCATTTCTGCTCTTTCAAATTTCATAATTGATTTTATTTGCATTATTTATTTTTTAGGATTTTCATCTTTATTTTCATCACATTTATAACCCTGGTCTTCTCTCCATTCACACATATCCTCGTCCTTTTCAAAATCTACCTCGACTTCACTTCCATCTTCAAACACTTCCTCCTCATCCTCCGAAGTTTCCTCTTTTTCCTGTTTTTTTGCTCTCATTTTGTCCTTCATATCTCCACCAGCTTTTTTAATACCTGAAAAAGTTTCTGCCGTAGCTTTGTTTATATTTGTGATTTTTCCTTCATAATCCACAATTTTCACAGTTATCTTATTGAGCATTGTCGCTCCCAGACCGATTATTGCAACTACTGGCGCAAGAACCATTCCTATTGCTCCAAAAGTCAAGGGTATATTGAGTATTACGTCGTCTTCATTTTCGATTATTATTCTGCTCACGTTTCCTCTTCTGATGTATTCTTTTAAGGTCGCTATTACATCTCCAGCCTTTACTCCTTTTGATTCTGCATCTTCTTGTTTTGACTGAATATAGATAATAGCTTCTATCTCATCTCCATCACACAGATTAAGGGCATCTCTTGCCGCCTCAAAACTAACACCAGTTCTTTCGACTACTGTATCTATCTTTTCCAAAGTTATCATATGTTTCCTCCTTAAGTTTTATCTTGATGGCATCGAACCAAACAAAATATCATTTGTAAATGCGACTTTTTCAAGCGCTTCCAATTCCATGGCGATATGATGCATATTCCTATTATCCGCAGGCATCATTATATCCGATATTTCAATTCCCTGATTTTTTTTCATGTACATGTAATGTTTCCATAATCTGTTTTTTATTTTTTCAAGTGTCGATGGCTTTTTCAGTAGTTCTAATACATAACGTTTGAGTTCGGCTATTTTTTCCGGTGCAAAATCACTAACTGCTAATACTCTCCCTATCTTTCTCGATTCATTCTCATCGAGCTCCTGACACAGGAACTTTATAGTGTGCCAAAATTCATACATTTCATGTTTTGTATTTATTTCATGATCCCGCACCCATACATAGGCATACAGCCTTCGTTTGTAATCCCATCTTCTTACGGGACTGGATAGCGAAAGCGCCGGAATCAGAAAAATATCCTCATTGAGAAGCATGGCGCCAAATACTCCCGGCGGCTTACCTATTTTTTTATTTTTAAGGCTGGTTCTTTCGATTCCGCAGGTAGGGCTTCCATCCATGTAAATATATGCATCTATCTTGGTTTTTTTTAAAACCCCCATACAGAGATTACAGGCAGTCATTATATCATCCGTCACATCCTCACCATTTCTGGTTATTATTTTTGCATCTCCCGTAAGTACTCCCCTGCCGCTGCTCCCCTGTATTCTTATCTGACTCCTTGGAGTTCCCATTCCAGACATAGCTTCCGGACATACGGGGCACCAAATGAAATTAGACATATCCCTTCCAAACTCTGATACAAAGTCCCAGCCTTTCCTGTTATACCTGGTCTTTGCCCCATAGGCGCAGGCACTGACTCCGACTCTTATCTTCTTATGCAGTATATTGTCCATATCTCCGCTTCAACCCGTTGCCAAAACCTTATAAAACTGTATAAAGCTTGTTTAATTTCCTGTTCATCGTGTCCGATTTTGTAATTCCGAGGAATATACTACTTTCGTTTGCTATAACACTCCGAGGACTTAAATTCCCATACAACGAATGGTACATATTAACATTATCGTTCAGGTGGTTTATGCTAATTGGTATCTTGAAAGATTTATACTTGCATTGTAATCTCTATCTATAACAGAGCCGCAATTTTCGCAAATATAAGTTCT
>JBATTG010000118.1:0-8953 GCA_049670425.1 Proteocatella sp. | reverse complement strand
AAATTATTCGGTCCTTCAGCAGCTTCAGCAAAATATACAGATTATGAGAACTGAAAAAGATAAGCTGGATATTCAGCTGAAATCACTCGAGCAAAAATACAATGTAGGGATGGTAACCAAAAATACCTACAAGAATGTCAATTTGTCCAAAGTTGAATTGGAAAACAAATTAAATGGGCTTATAGTTCAGCAGACGCAGCTAAGACTGTTGTTTGAGAGTCCTTATTTTGCTGGGATGTCGATGTAAATTCAAAAATTTAAATATTGTGGGGAAGAGGAGACTATATGAATTCAAAGAATAAAAAGATATACAGCCTTTGCGCGCAGCTTCTGTGCATCAGCATGGTTTTTACGGGATGTGGAAGCGAGACGCCTGTCGATGAGGAGATAATCAAGCCGGTTCAGATACTTCAAAGTGTCTATGGCTCTCAGGAAAATTCACTTTCACTCAGCGGGAACATCCTGCCAGGTGAGACGGTAAAGCTTGCTTTTAAAAATCCGGGTGTGATTACGCAGGCGGATTTTACAGAGGGTGATTTTGTAAAGGCTGGCCAGAAGATGGCATCTATCGATACTAAGGAGTACAACCTTCAGGTCCAGGCATCGGCTTCTGACTATGAATCTTCAAAAATGCAGATTGAAAGTGAGATTCCTGCCAGAATCAGTCAGGCAAAGGCTCAGCTTGATCTTACGAAGGTGACCTATGAGCGCATCGCATCTCTATACGAGGCAGGGGGGGCGACCAAGGCTCAGCTTGATGAGATTACGGCCAAGAAGATTGCAGATGAAAATACCTACAAGCTTGCTATGGAGGCTGAGGCTCTAGCCAAATCAAGGCTGGAAAAGGCTCAGGCGGGGCTGGAACTTTCTCAGACTAAGCTTTCGGATACGACTATAAACAGTCCGATAGACGGGATTGTAATGAAAAAACTCGTTGAAGAGGGTGAAGTAACCGGTGCAGGGTATCCGGTTGTAGCAGTTGGCAGGGTAAACGTGGTAGATGCTGAAATCGGAGTGTCGGACAAGGATATCCAGGATATTGAAATAGGGGAGACTGTCAAGGTATACCTTTATGGCCTGAACAAGGTTTTTAACGGAGTAGTTCATGAGATAGGACCTACGGCAGATCCTGCAACCAGAACCTTTGCGGTAAAGGTAGCGATTCAAAACCCTAATTTTGAAATCAGACCGGGCATGGTTGCGAAGGTAAAGATTCCAATTTCATCGACTCAGGGAATCCAAGTTCCGCTTTCGAGTGTTATAACCAAGTCAGACGGCCAGATGGTATTTGTATATGATGAGCAGACGGGCACTGTAAAAAAACAGCTGGTACAGACTGGAAAAATCGTAAAGGACCAGATTGAAATAATATCGGGGCTCAAGGATAAGGACAATGTAGTAATCCAAGGGCAGTTCAGACTTCATAATGGAGACAGTGTAAAAGTGGAGGGAGCTAATAATGATTAAATGGAGTACAACCCATAGAAGCATAGTCATGCTGATTTCGTTTTTCGTGCTTCTGGGAGGTGCGCTTCTTTACGGGGGAATGGAAAGACAGGAAAATCCAAGCATATCTTCACCCGTAGCAATTGTAAAATGCATATATCCGGGGGGAAGTCCGGAAGACATTGAAAAAACCATCTTGAAACCTCTGGAAGACAAAATTGGCGAGATGTCTGACATCAAAAGAACAGACAGCTATGCGATGGACAGTATCGGAATTATAAAAGTAAAGTTAAAAGACATGAGCGACGATAAGATAAATGAAAACTGGGATACGCTTAAGGAAAAGGTTGAAAAGGCTCAGGCTGACCTTCCTGCAGAAGCCTACAAGGCAGATGTGGATACAGATTTTACAGATCCTTACGGCGTGCTTATAGCGATATCATCGTCAGAGTATCAGGCCAAGGATATTCAGGACGTAGGCGAAATGCTTAAAGCGGAAATCGAAAAAGATCCCGGCGTAAGAGCCGCGGATATTTTTGGAGAAATAGATAAAAATATTGAGATTAACATAGATATGCAAAAATCCAAGCAGTACGGTATTTCACCGCTTACGATGGTAAAGGCCATGAAGGCCCGTAATATAAATATACCAAGTGGAAACCTGGAACTGAGCAATATAAAGGTGCCGATTCATGTGTCGGGAGAATATGCGGATATGGATGAGATTGAAAATACCATCATAGGTGTATCCCAGTCGGGAACTCCGGTATATCTCAAAAATATTGCGAATATAGAAATGACGGATGAAAAAGCCGAAACTCTGGCTATGCACAATGGAGAACCTTCCATTATACTGGGGATAAAGTATGCAGAAAAAGAAAACATGGTTACGATTAAAAAGCGACTGGACACCATGATAGACAAGTTCGTAAAAGAAGAACTCTATGCGGATATGAATCTTGAGGTCATAACCGACCAGGCATCTTTCGTACAGACGGCAATAGGTCTTTTTGAAGAAAATCTGCTCTCGGCTATTGCACTCGTTGTAATTGTCGTGCTCCTGGCTATGGGTATCAGAAGCGCCATAGTCGTTTCGTCATCCATACCTATTATAATAGCGATAGTGTTCATATATATGAAGTTTATGGAAATACCACTTCATCAGGTGTCGATTGCATCGCTTATCATAGCGCTGAGTCTGCTGGTAGCAAATGGAATAGTTGCCAATGACAGTATATATCTGTACATGGAAAAGGGCTATGACCGAAAGACCGCATGTATAATGGGTGTAAATGAAGTGAAAATACCTATTCTTACATCGACGCTGACTACCATAGCATCCTTTCTGCCTCTGGCGATGATGGTTGGTTCGGCGGGAAAATTTGTCAATACGCTTCCTATACTGGTATCGGTATCGCTTATAGGCTCACTGCTTACATCCCTGACTCTGGTTCCGGCGATGGGATATACATTCCTTAGAATACATGAGAAAAAAGAGAAGAAGCCGCTTATAAAAAATCCAAAGTTTAAGAAATATGAAAAATACCTTTCACTGAGCAAGATGACGGGAAAGGTTACAAGCATATACAAGAGCACGCTTCGCATCTGCCTTGGCAAGCCCAAGCTTATGATTGCAATATCGATAGCGATGCTTGCACTGAGCTCGCTGCTTATACCTTCACTTGGGGTTCAGCTTTTCCCTCCTGTTGAAAGAGATCAGTATTATATAGATGTCGTAGTACAAGACGGCAGCACGACTGAAAACACAAGAGACATCACATCGCAGATTGTGGAACTTCTCGACGGCGAGGAAAAGGTAAGTTCGGTGCTTTCCATGGTAGGAGAAGGTATGCCGCAGTATTATATAACCTTCACTTCAAATCTAGTGTCAAGCAACAAGGCGCAGCTGCTTGTAAATGGAAGTCAAAGTGAAATAAACAATATCCAGAAAAAAATAGAAACAAGTATACCGGGGGCTAAGGCCAATATAAGAAGACTTGAGCTGGCAATGCCTGTTGATTATCCTGTTCAGGTAAGGGTAAGCGGTCCGGAAACCGATAAACTTCAGGAAATTTCGGAAGAGATAAAAACCATAATGGAGACTATTCCGGGAAACAAGAATATAGATGACAATTATGGTCTTCAGTCATACAAGCTGAACATCAAGGTAAATGAAGAAAAGGCAAACATGGTAGGGCTTACAAATTATGATATTTCGAGTACGGTAAGAATGGCAATCAACGGCCTTGAGGTTACCAAACTTAAGCAAGATGATATCGAAATGGATGACCTGCCTGTAGTAATGAGGCTTCCGGAAGCTCAAAAAGACAGCAGTGAGGCTCTGGATCAGATATTCTTCACATCTTCGATAACGGGCAAGAACGTATCCCTCAGGGACATAGCAGATATCGAAAAGGAAGCTTCACTCAACAAGATTTCAAGAAAAGACGGCAAGCGAACGATAACTACGGGTATGTTCATGAGAGACGGCTTTACTTCGGACAAGGGTCTTGCTCAGCTCGAAGAAAAGATGGCGGATTTTGAACTTCCAAAGGGTTATTCCATGGAATTTGGTGGAGACAATGAGGAACGAAACGATGCCTTTACGTCCATGATTATTCCGTCTATCCTGGCAATTGTCATGATTTACCTGATTCTTGTAATGCAGTTTGGAGACCTCAGAGAGCCGTTCATAATAATGGGAACCATACCGCTTTCCTTTATTGGAATAATATGGGGACTTAAAATAACGGGCTATCCAATAGGTTTCATGGCGCTTCTTGGTGCGATAAGCCTCATGGGGGTCGTCGTGAACAACGGCATAGTGCTGCTGGATTATATCAAGCTTGTCATAAAGGACAGCAGTGATATGAAAGAGGCTATAATCGAGGCCTGCAGCATAAGAATAAGACCGATTATGATTGGAATGGTAACCACGGTAATTTCGCTTATTCCACTGGCTGTTTCAGGTGGAGCGCTGTGGGCACCGATGGCTACGGCAATCATATCAGGAATGGTTATTTCTTCATTCCTGACACTTTATATCATACCTTGTGCGTATATATGTGTTGAGGGAGAAGCCTCTATGCTTAGAAGATTTACAGAGTATCTAAGAAGCAAATAATATAGTATGAAAAAAGGGAGTGCGCCGGCTGATGCTGTTGCACTCCCTTTTGATGCAATGAGCCTTATAAGGCCCATATGGCTCATTGCGAGCTATCTTTTGAAAGCAGGGGTTTGAGCCTGATGAATTTTTAAGAGACAAAAAAAAGTACCTGCCATTTCGGCTGGTACTTTTTATATATATATATTCAATATAGTCAAATTAAATTACTCTTACTCCATGTGTGAAGTTTCTAAACTGTGACAGTGGAGATATTTTTACGCTTTGTCCTGGTGACGGTGCATGGATATATGATCCGTTTCCTACGTAGATTCCAACGTGGCCTGGTCCGTAGACAAGATCGCCTGGTTGAAGATTTGATCTTGAAATGCTTGTGCCTGATCTTGATTGTGAATATGATGTTCTTGGAAGTGATACGCCAAGTTGTCTGTATACATATGATGTGAATCCTGAACAGTCAAATCCGCTTGGAGTGGTGCCGCCCCATCTGTATGGGACACCAAGATATTGTCTGGCGATGCTTAATACGCCTCCGCCTGCAGTTTTTGTTCCGTAGAGTACTATTTTATCTGTCGCTTTTTGAATTACTTTTTGAGTTAAAACTTTTTCTTGTGTAATCTGGCCATTGACCATTACCACCATGCGATTTACTTCTCTTATTCCAGCTTTTCCTTCGGATTTAACTTTTGTTTTTCCTTGGCTAAGCGTAGGGTCTGCAACTTTTTTTACTCCGGGAGCAACTGGTACAGTTCCTATTTCCTGATATGATGTCTTTACGTCGATTAAATTTAAAGCTACATTGGTTTTTGGAACCAGGCTTCTAGTAAGATTCGAACGCGATACTCCTGTGCTCGGGTTTACTGATGCCAGCGCTTTATGGGATTCCAAAATTTTATCTTCGGAAACCGTATTCAGCTTAAGTATTTCCACATCTTGTATAAAGTTAACTCTTATACTGCTTATTTTACTTGAGTCCGACTTTATGACATATGGCTCTTTTACAGCTTTAAGTACTTTTTGTGCTGTCTCTTCGTCTTTTACTGCCATTATTACTTGATTGTCAGATTTTATGATGTATGCCGGCATTTTAACGTCCAGGGACTGCTCAAAATTTAGTTTCATTACATCGTTGCTGGTGAATCCATTGTCTGCCATTTTGCCTTTTTGAAAATTCACATTGAGGTCATATGTTGCAGCTTCACCTTTTTCATCTCTGATTTGTTTATTTAAGCTGTTTACTGTTAGTTGTGCTTCTGCTTTTGTTTTTACATAGCCTATATGTTCCCCGTTAGACACAATCTCATATCCAACTCCTGGCTGATAGTAAAACAAAACACCGATTAAGCATACTAAGGATGCGAGGATGAATAGATAGGGTCTGCTTAGAACTGAGTGCTTCCTATTACTGGGTTGAAGCTTTATCATTTGCGTTTCCTCCATTTCTCTTTCTTAACAAAGTTAATTATAGCATGCTTTATTTCGGTTGAAAAGGCTTTTATTACAAAATAGTTACAAAAAAACATATCGAAAAAAGGCGTCCGTAAAAAACCTTGCAAAAGGTGACTTTCGTACACAGTGGATGGATATGTCGATAAAAGAAATTGGGAAGTTTACAGATATATTACAGAAATAGAAGTTTGTCCAAGGCTCAGCGGTAAATTTGAAGCAGCGAAGCAGTATTTTTTGATTTATTATTACTTACATGATATAATTGTGATGTTATTTGTAACATGCTTGTCACGAAACTGTTAAAATTATTTGGTAAAATAGATGAGAAAGATATATTTTGGAATTTGTTATGACAAAGAGATGTTGTGTAATATGGAGGTATATTAATGAAGAAAGTTTTGAGTATTTGTACTGCGGGACTGGTATTTTTGGGTGGAGGTATTTTGTGTCCGCCAGGTTACGCACAGTCGAAGGATAACATAACCGTTATTGTAGATGATGCGCCTATGACGGTAGTTGGCCACCAGGCGGTACTTGATCAGAGTTCGAGCAGGGTAATGATTCCTTTTAAGTCGCTGTTTCTTGCGATTGGGGTTGAACAAAAGGATATAAAATGGAACGGAGCAACAAGCACTGCAAAAGGAACAAGGGATGGGATTGAAGTAGAGCTTACTAAAAACAATAAAGTGGCAAAAGTTAATGGAGAATTGGTTGAAATGGATGCGCCTCCAGTAATTATGGGTACAAGTATGATGGTTCCGTTATCTTTTGTAACCAAGCAAATGGGCGGAGCGACAAAATGGCAGGGGAATCCTGATTATAAGGTTGATATAAGTATGAATTTGGGATTGTTCCCAGTCGAACCTGTACTGCCGGTTGTGCCGGTAGAGCCAGCCAAACCTGTCGAGCCAATCAAACCTGTTGAACCAATCAAACCTGTTGAACCGCCGGCAAACGGTGGAGTTCCTGCAAAGGATACAGGCGTATCGAACAGTGAGATTTATGGAACTTGGGCCATGCAAAATATGAACAAGGAAAAATTTGCAGTTCAGTTCAAGGCAGATAGTACCATGGACATAAAGAATATTTCTACGGGAAGAACAGCAAAGGGAACATATTCTATAAGTGGAGATTCTGTGAGTTTGAAATCGGAAATACTTAGTGGAAGTTATAAGCTGGAAAAAACAACATATAGTGGTAATGTGTACTATATATTAAACAACACGGATTCGTCAAAAACACTGGCTATAACGGCAGTTACTTATGAAGAATTTGCAAGTGTATATTAAAGGAGGAGGTATTTTATGAAGAAATCGATATTAAGCCTATTGGTTGCTATGATATTTCTATGCAGTTCAATATTTTCTTATGCAGCGGGTACAATGGATTTTACTGATTTGAAGGACAGCAAGGGGAAGGCTCACTGGAGTGCTCCGTATATAAATGATATTGCGGCCAAAGGGCTTGTAAGTGGATATTCGGATGGGACTTTCAGACCAAATAGCCAGGTATCCAGAGTGGATGCCGTTGTTTTTATGGCAAGGCTTTACCCTGCAGAGATGATAAATGCTACTTATGCAGAAAATAAGAGCAAGTGGACAGCTAAATTAGATACTTATGCAATACCGGCTTATGGCCGTGCTGCGGTTATTTTTGCACTTGAAAACAGCTGGTTTGGCGAGGCATACCTGAAGGAATTCATGAATGCGTCTACAAAAAAACCAAAAGAGGCTCTGAGATATGAGTTTTGCGTCTACCTTGTAAGAGCCCTTAACTGGGATACTCTGCTCAGCAATGCGGCTGTAGTTAAGTATACTGATTCAAATACCATAGTGAAGCAGGCGGTAGCATATATCGAACTTCTGGGAAGAAAGGGCATTGTGGCCACAACTGGCAATTTCAATCCTAACAAGCCCGTGACCCGTGGAGAAACTGCCAAGATGCTTTCGCTTGCATACCCAAACAGCGAAAAAGCTAAGGCTGCAAGTACTGGAACTGACGATTCAAATACTGGAAATACGGATAATGGTTCTGCCGATTCGGACAAAGTGATAATGCCCAGCGGAGTAATCGTGGAAGGTATTATTAAATATGTAGGTCTGGACGATAGTAATATGGTAGTTACTATTGAAGATGAAAAAGAAAATATTCTCAGTTTTTCAAATAAAGCCAGCGGCGTAGTTATTTCACTAGATGAAAAGAGCGCAAAACCGGAAGACATAAAGGTTGGTTACAGGGTTAAGCTGTATACCGACAGCACTACGGTAAAAGGCCTTGAAGCTTTGAGCAAATCCACTCCAGATGTAAATAAGACGCTCGATGGAGAAATTATTTCCGTAAAATTATCATCAATGATGATAAAGGTATCGAGAAGTAAGACTGAGGAATATGATATTGCAGACAAGGTGGAAATTGAAAAAGATAAAAAAGTTGTTAAGATAAGCGAACTTATGGAAGGTGACGAAGTTACGGTTAAGATTGAGAACTCACTTATAACCAAAATTGAGGCTGAAACTGTAAAGCGAACTTTGAAAAACGTTATTATCAAGGGGATTGTAATCAATTCCAACAGCAGCGCAAAACTTGCCTTCATGGACGAAGACGGAGATCTTAGAGAAATGAATATTACGGGTAATTCGGTTATATTCATGAAGAATAAAAGAGCGAGCATATCTGATGTGAAAATTGGATATGAGGCTGATATCTATGCAAGCAGCAATGAGGTCCTGGATTTAACGCTTTATAGCGAGACCAGGGGTGAAGTTTTCACAGGAAGAATCACAGAAGTAAATATTAAATCGGATTATTTTTATATAGAAACTGCTGATGGTAAGTCTAAAAAAGTAATTATCGATTCAAAGACCGATGTATATGAACAGGTAAGCAACCGACTGGAATATCCGCGTGACCTGGAGAAGGGCTTTAATGTAAGTA
>JBATTG010000117.1:0-3211 GCA_049670425.1 Proteocatella sp. | reverse complement strand
TTGAAGACAAACAAGTTTCTTGGTTGCCATCATATGGACCAGAGATGAGAGGGGGAACAGCAAACTGTGGAGTTACAGTATCTGACGAACCAATAGGATCACCAATAATCACAAATGATGCAGATGCTGCGATAATAATGAACCTTCCATCTCTTATAAAATTTGAAGCCGATGTTAAACCTGGTGGAAAAATATTTATAAACTCATCACTTATAACTAAAAAGGTTGAGAGAACCGATGTTGAAGTATACTATATCGATGCAAATCAATTAGCTGCAGATATTGGAAATATAAAGGCTGCAAACCTTGTTATGCTTGGAGCATTATTAAAAGTAAATCAAATTGTTGATATTGAGTCCATATTGGAAGCCTTCAAGAAAGTTTTTGGACCTTCTAAAGAAAAATTCATACCACAAAATAGAGCTGCTTTGGTAAAAGGTGGAGAAAGTATATAGAAAAATTTTCTATTATGTCGTATAATATTGTTTATAATTAAAAATAATATTAATACGGCAAAGGAAATTAAATAATATGAGAAAATATTTTGGAACAGATGGTGTTCGAGGAATAGCAAATATAGAGCTTACATCAGAACTTGCATTTAAACTAGGAAGAGCCGGGGCATATGTTCTTCAAAGACACAGTAAAAACAAAGACGGCAGAACTACGGTTTTTATTGGATCAGATACAAGAATATCAAAGGATATGCTTTCTAGTGCAATTGCAGCGGGAGTTATGAGTGTAGGGGGAGACGTAGTAGATATTGGGATAGCTCCGACACCGGCAATAGCGTATTTGACAAAAAAACATAAGGCCGATGCAGGAATAGTAATATCTGCGTCTCATAATCCGATGGAGTACAATGGAATTAAATTTTTCAATTCATTGGGACTTAAACTTGATGATTCAATAGAATTGGAAATAGAAGAATATTTGAGCAATATGGACAAAATTGATGTAGTGATATCTCATGAGCACTTGGGTACTAGAGTCTTCAATGAAAGTTTTGTACTGGAGTACGAAGATTTTTTAGTAAATGCTATAAAGACAGATCTCAAAGGTTTCAAGGTTTCACTGGACTGTGCAAATGGAGCGGCTTACAAAGTTGCGCCAAACGTATTCTCTAGATTGGGAGCGGAGGTAGTTACTATCTCAAATAGTCCAGATGGTACAAATATAAATAAAAATTGTGGTTCAACACATCCGGAAAATTTATGTAAATCTGTAATAAAGAATAATTCAGATATAGGTTTGGCATTTGATGGAGATGAGGACAGATTGATTGCTGTTGATGAAAATGGAAATGTAATCGATGGAGATAAAATAATGTTAATCTGTGCAAAATATCTAAAAGAGCAGGGCAAACTTAAATCAAACAAGCTGGTTGTTACAGTGATGAGCAATTTAGGACTTCATATCGCCTCAAAACACCACGGGATAGAACTTGAGATAACAAGTGTTGGAGACCGGTATGTTCTCGAAAACTTGTTGGCTAATGGCTATTCTCTTGGAGGAGAACAATCAGGACATATGATATTCTTAGACCATAATACAACCGGAGACGGAGTGCTTTCTGGATTGATTCTTTCAGATATAATTAAATCAAGTGGAAAATCAATCAGTGAATTAGCGACCATTATGGATGTATATCCACAAATTCTGATTAATGCAAAAGTTAAAAATGAAAATAAAAATGGATATATGACAGATCCTGTTATTAAAGATGAAATATGTAAGTTAGAAAGAATAATGGATGGCCAAGGCAGAGTGCTGATAAGACCATCTGGAACGGAACCTTTGGTCAGAGTTATGATTGAGGGAGAAGATAAGGATAATATAACAGCAATGGCCAGAGACCTGGCTTGCACAATAGAAAGCAGACTTGGTTAGTATTGTATAAATATTAATTTTAATTGCTTGAACCAGAAGAGCTTCCCTTTTAAAAAAAGGAGGAGCTTTTTTGGTAATTAAATTCAGACAGAGCGAAGTATTTTGAGGTTAAAGGGTGACCTTAATCTAGATATCGAGTATTATAAAAAAACAATAGTTTTATTATAGGGGGATTTGATGAATTTTGAAAATGAAAAGATAATACAAAGAAGAAATATTGAGGAAATAAGACTGGCTATAAAAAAAGAAGAGTTAATCGAATCTGACAGAGCAATTTACAAGAATTTCATGAGTATGGAGGCACTTAAATGGGCTGATGTCATATTTTGTTTTGTGTCTTTGACGCGTGAGATTGACACAACGCCTATAATAACGGAATTGCTTAATTGCGGGAAAACCGTAGGCGTTCCAAAATGCATAAGTGGAAATACTATGGAAGTTTATGAAATCAAAAGTCTAAATGATCTGGAATCAGGTTTTTATGGAATATATGAACCAAAAAAGAGTTGCAGATTAATAAGCCCACAGGAAATTGACTTGGCAATTATTCCTTGCACATCCTGCGATGTAAAGGGGAATAGATTGGGTAAAGGCGGTGGTTATTATGACAGATACCTTTTCGGACAAACCTTTAAAAAAGTGGCTTTATGCCGAGAAAAACTCTTGAGTGACAAGATTGTGATGGGGATACATGATATAAAAATGGACTTGGTAGTAACTGAAAATAATATATATAAAACTTAAAATTCGGATTGTTATATGCAATAACATGAATTTTAAGTTTTATTTTGCAATCCAATCAATTTGAATCAATGAAACGATTTTTTTGGAATTATTCCAGTTCGTCATCTATAGATAAATTTTGAATTTGACAAAGGGTATTAATGACGGAGAAGATTAATACTTTTGCAAGGTTTGCAGTGATATTATCCTGATCAAAAAGCGGGGATACTTCTGCTATATCAAAACTTACAACTTTGCCTGAGCGAACTATATATTTTAAAAAATCAAGTACGGTGTCTGGGTCTAGCCCAAGAGGCTGAGGTGCACTTACCCCAGGTGCAAATGCAGAAGAAAAGACGTCAGAACATATAGTTATGTAAATGTGTTCCTGTTCATTGATGAAATTATCGAGTTTTTCCATTGTATGCCAGTTGTTGTTGCTATGGGCTATATCTTTGCCCAAAAGATAAGTTACGCCAAGTTTTTTGGCTGTTTTAAACAAATCTACCGTATTGCTGTATTTTTGTATTCCTATACACATATATGAAAATTTAGAGTTATTCGCTATACAAATATCAGATATTTGTTTGAACATAGT
>JBATTG010000116.1:0-11964 GCA_049670425.1 Proteocatella sp. | reverse complement strand
CCTCATCAAAGACTTGTAGTGAGTGCGGTCATATAAAGGCAAAACTTTCATTATCTGAAAGAACTTATATTTGCGAAAATTGCGGCTCTGTTATAGATAGAGATTACAATGCAAGTATAAATCTTTCGAGATGCCAATTAGCATAAATCACCTAAACGATTATGTTAATATGTACCATTCGTTGTATGGGAATTTAGGTCCTTGGAGTGTTATAGCAAACGAAAGTAGTATATTCCTCGGAATTACCAAATCGGACACGATGAACAGGAAATTAAACAAGCTTTATAGAGTTTTATAAGGTTTTGGCAACGGATTAAATGATACAAATTTCAAATATTAAAATAAGTTTAGATGATAATAAAGATGAAGCTTTAAGAAAGCAAATAGAGAAACAAATAAGAACTGCAGATTTTAACTATAAGATTACAAAAGAATCAATTGATGCAAGGAAAAAGCCTATTATTTTAGTTTATCAGGTTCATGTTGAGACTGAAAATGAAGATCTTATAATAAGTAAGAATAAAAATTTATCCAAAATAGAAAATTCTCCCAAAGAAAAAATATTAAAAGGCAGTGAAATAATAGACGGACGTGTTGCAGTCGTTGGAATAGGTCCAAGTGGCTTATTTGCAGCGCTTGAACTTGCCAGAAACGGATATAAACCAGTGGTGTTTGAAAGAGGCAAAGACGTTGACGGCAGAAAAAAAGATGTTGAATTATTCTGGAGCGAGGGCAAGCTTGACACGGAATCCAACGTTCAATTTGGCGAGGGTGGAGCAGGTACATTTTCTGATGGTAAGCTTACGACCAGGATAAAAGATAAAAGAGTGCATTGGGTGCTTGAAGACCTTTATAATTTTGGAGCAAGTGAAGAGATAACTTACGTCCAAAAACCTCATATCGGCACAGATGTACTCATAAACATTGTAAAGAGCATAAGAGAAGAAATAGTAAGGCTGGGAGGACAGGTGAAATTCAATTCCAAGGTAGAAGACTTGATAATTGAAGATGGCCGGATTAAAGGTTTAATCGTCAATGGGGAGGAATTTAAATCAAATGCTGTGATAATGGCAATAGGCCATAGTGCCAGGGATACCTTTAAGGCGCTTCTCGACAGAGATGTAGAAATGACCTCAAAACCATTTGCAGTTGGATTTAGAATAGAACATCCACAAGTGATGATAGATAAGAGCCAGTATAAAGAACTTTATGATCATCCAAAACTGAAATCTGCAGAGTACCACCTTACGAATCAAAGCACTACTGGCAGATCTTGCTATACTTTTTGCATGTGCCCAGGAGGCAAAGTCATAGCTTCTTCATCGGAAGAAAATATGATTGTAGTAAATGGAATGAGTTATAATGCAAGAGATCTTGAAAATGCGAACAGCGCAATACTTTGCGGTGTAAGTACAGCAGATTTTGGAGATGACGTACTCGCTGGAATTGAGTTCCAAAGAGAAATTGAGAGAAAAGCATTTGTTATGGGGGGCGGAAATTATAATGCTCCGATTCAAAGGGTAGAGGATTTTTTAAACAGAAGAGATAGCAAGGAAATTGGAAGCGTGAAACCAAGCTATCAGCCAGGCTATTCCTTTGGGCGATTAGACTTGATATACCCAGAAATAATTACCGAATCAATAATCGAGTCAATATCTCAAATGGGTAAAAAACTAGCAGGATTCGATTTGAATGATGCCATTGTAACAGGAGTTGAAACCAGAAGTTCATCGCCAGTAAGAATATTAAGAGGTGAAGAGTATCAGTCAATAAACACACAAGGACTTTACCCAGCAGGAGAAGGCGCTGGATATGCCGGAGGAATAATAAGTGCTGCCGTTGATGGACTTAAAGCTGCGGAATATTTAATTAAGAAATTTTCAGATAAATAATAACAAGAGCTTTTTATATAGGGTTTAATGGTAAATGCAAGTAGATTAAATCTAATCAAATAACGTTCTTTGACTAGGATGTTAAAAATAATACAGTCAAAGAGTCAAAATAAATGTAAAAATACAAAAAAATATTTTAAATTACTCTATCATTAATCTGCTTTTTTTGTTAAAATAGACAAGGAATTTATTACTTAAAACTTTTTTGGAGGTCATAATGTACTTTACAATCTTTTTAGAGGTAGTTGCAGGGTTGGGTCTGTTCCTATATGGAATGAATCTTATGGGATCTGGACTACAGAAAGCAGCAGGGGAAAAGCTAAAATCAATAATTGGACTGCTTACCAAAAATAGATTTGTCGCAGTTTTTGTGGGTATTTTTGTTACAGCAATTATTCAGAGTTCCTCGGCAACTACGGTAATGGTTGTAGGTTTTGTAAATGCGGGAATAATGCAGCTTTCACAAGCTATTGGTATAATAATGGGAGCCAATGTCGGCACCACAGTTACGGCGCAGCTAGTTTCTTTTAATTTAGAAAAAGTTGCACCAGTAGCGGTTGGTATTGGTATGTTAATGCTCATAGTAAAGAAGAATACAAAGTCAAAGAATTATGCGGATATCTTAATTGGATTTGGTATATTATTTGTGGGAATGATATACATGAAGGATGCAGTTAAACCTCTTCGTGAAGTTCAGGCGTTTAAGGATGCACTGGTTACATTTGGTAGCAACCCATTCCTTGGAATCTTAATTGGATTTGGAATAACTTTATTGCTACAGAGTTCATCGGCATCAATAGGAATATTGCTTGCATTGTCAGCACAGGGACTATTGCCCCTTTCGTCAGCACTTCCTATCTTATATGGAGACAATATTGGAACTTGTACTACTGCACTGATTTCAAGCATAGGAGCAAGCAAAAATGCTCAAAGGGCAGCAGTTATGCATCTTACATTCAATATAATTGGAACACTCCTTTTTGCGCTGGTTTTACACGTCCCGATAACCTATGTGGTTACATTGATGGATCCTACAGATGTAACTAGACAGATAGCGAATGCCCATTCATTATTCAACGTAGTGAATGTTATAATACAGTTTCCAATTGCAGGGTTTATTGTGAAATTTGCAGAGACTGTGATTCCTAGTTCTAAAGAAGAGGTTCTTGGAGGTATGGTTACACATCTTGATAAACGTATGCTTGGTACTCCTTCGATAGCACTTGAAAGTGTGTTTAAGGAATGCATCAATATGGGAATTGTTGCAAAAGATAATGTGCAGCGTGCAGTTGATGGATTTATAGAAAAAGATATTGATAAAGTCGATGCTGTATTCTTGTATGAAAAAGATATAAATAAAATGGAAAGAGAAATCATAGACTATCTTATAAGTCTGTCGAATTCGGAAATTTCATTGGAAGACCGTATTATCGTAGATGGATTGTTTAATACGGTAAATGATATAGAACGAATAGGCGATCATGCAGAAAATATTGCAGAATTAGCTCAAAATTCAATTGAAAACAATCTTCCTTTTTCATCTGAATCAAAGGATGAATTGCTGGATATGGTAGATAAGGTTATTTATGCAGTTCAGTCTTCACTTGATGCAATGAGAACTGGTGATATTGAGATTGCAGAGAGAGTAAGAGATCTTGAAGAAAAAGTAGATGCAATGGAAAAATCTTGCAGGGCCGGTCATATATACAGACTTAACAACAGTATGTGCAATCCGGAATCTGGAATAATGTTTCTAGATGTAATAAGCAACTTGGAGCGAATTTCAGATCATGCAACTAATATTGCAGATGCCGTAGTTAATTCTATAGTTTAAAAAATAAAAGCTGAAGTTACCATTACTTCAGCTTTTAAATTATTTTTTTAATTTAGATTTATGCATTGGAATGGTGGGAAATGAAAAAAGGTGATATAGCAATAATAATTATTGTTTTTATATTGGCTACAGCACTAGGATACATAGTTAGTATAAACAAAGAGCAAATGACGTCGTCGGTTATAATTGTGAGAGACGGGGTGCTTCTAAACAGATATAAAATTGATAAAAATTATGAAAAGATTTTTGAGATAAATATTGATGGAGAAAAAAATAAAATTGAAATAAAAGATGGAAAAGTAAGGATGATTGAGGCTAATTGCCATGATGGGCTTTGTGTGAAATCAAGACCGATATTTCAAAGTGGCGAAATGATAGTATGTCTGCCCCATAAACTCTATATCAAAATAGAGGGCGAAAACTTGGCAAATAAGGACGAAATAGATGTCGTTGTCAATTAGGAGGTTGAAGTGAAGAACACAAAGAAAAACGTATTTTTATCGCTGATGATTGCGTATTCATTAGTGCTTTATTTTATTGAATCTATGCTTCCTAGTATTTACTTTATCGCACCAGGAGCAAAATTAGGATTGACAAATATAATAACTATATCTTTGCTTTATATAATGGGGGCTAGGGATGCTTTTATTGTTGTTGTAATCAGAATTCTGTTGTCGTCAATTTTTGGAGGTGGCATGTCGGCATTCATGTATAGCATAAGTGGAGGCATAATGAGCCTTATCGCAATGTATTTAATGAAGAAAATAAATTTCAAGCATGTCAGTCTCATAGGAATAAGTGTTGTGGGAGCACTTTTTTTCAATATTGGACAAATTTTAGTTTCGGCTCTTATTATAAAAAATATTTCCATATTCGTATATTTACCTGTTTTGGCATATATTTCACTAGGAACGGGGATTTTAGTGGGGTATGCCTCGAAGTTTATAGTAGAAAGAACAAAATTTATAAAATATTTAACCTGATTATATTGACTTTAGTATGTGTATAGTATTATAATTAAAACATAGTAAAACACTAGGGATTGATTATAACCGAAAAGGGGGATGGCAAATTGAAATTATCAACCAAAGGAAGATATGGATTAAAAGCCATTTACGAGTTGGCATTGGTAGTTAATGAAAATTCACCATTACCTATAAAAGTCATAGCCGAAAAAATTGGAGTTTCTGAATTATACCTGGAACAAATTTTTTCAGTACTCAAGAAAAGTGATTTAATTAATAGCGTCAGAGGATCGCAGGGAGGATATTTACTTGCTAAGAGTCCTTCTGAGGTAACCGTTGGAGATGTTATTAGGAGTTTGGAAGGGCCGATTGCGCCATCGAGTTGCGTTTCGGGAGAAGATGCCCCTTGTTTAAATGCCGAAGAATGCGTTACCAAGATTGTATGGGAAAAAATGAAAAACAGTATAGATGTATGTATGGATTCGATAACACTACAGGATATGCTAGATAAAAATATATAATTGAAATTAATAAAGGAGACAATACTATGGAATTCAGAAGAGTTTATTTAGACAATTCAGCAACTACTCCAGTAAAAAAAGAAGTAATAGACGAAATGGTAGATGTTCTTAATAATGTTTATGGAAACCCATCAAGTGTCCATAAGTTTGGACAAGATGCGAAGCCCGTTGTTGAAAAAGCGAGACAAAATGTTGCAAAACTACTCGGGGCGCAGAGCAATGAAATATATTTCACAGCTGGTGGTTCTGAAGCAGATAACTGGGCCCTAAAAGGAACGGCGTTTGCACTTAGAGAAAAAGGAAACCATATAATAACTTCGAATATAGAGCATCATGCAGTGCTTCACACATGTGAATATCTTGAAAAATTTCATGGATTTGAAGTTACGTACCTGGATGTAAATGAAAAAGGAATCATAAATCTTGATGAACTTAAAGCAGCAATAAGGCCATCTACTATCTTGATTTCTATAATGTTTGCGAACAATGAAATTGGCTCGATTGAACCAGTAAAAGAGATAGGGCAAATTGCCAAGGAACATAAAATACTTTTCCACACAGATGCAGTTCAAGCTGTTGGAAACATTCTAATAGATGTAAATGAATTAAATATAGATATGCTTTCTATGTCAGGACATAAAATATATGCTCCAAAGGGAGTAGGCGCCCTGTATATTAGAAAAGGCATTAAAATACACAATCTTGTACACGGTGGTGGCCAGGAACGTAAATTAAGAGCAGGTACAGAAAATACTGCGGGCATAGTTGCTCTTGGAAAAGCTTGTGAACTGGCAAATCAAAATATTGAACAGCATACAATTGCTATGGCGAAATTAAGAGATAAACTTATTGAGGGAGTACTGGAGACAATACCATATACAATTGTAACGGGAGACAGAGAACAAAGACTTTCTACAATTGCCAGCTTCTGTTTTAGATTCATTGAAGGGGAAGCACTGCTTCTAAGTCTTGATTTGGTTGGGATAGCAGGGTCAAGCGGATCTGCCTGTACGTCAGGAGCTTTGGATCCATCACATGTATTGATGGCTTTAGGGCTTACGCATGAAATAGCACATGGGTCACTTAGATTGAGCTTGTCTGATTTTACGACAGAGGAAGATATAGATTATGTGCTGGAGAAACTGCCAGTAATAGTAGAAAGATTAAGAGCGATGTCGCCACTGTATGAGGCGTTTTTGAAGGGAGAGAATAAATAATGTATACTAAAGAAGTAATGGATCATTTTTCTAATCCAAGGAATGTTGGAGAAATAGAAAATCCTGATGGAGTTGGTGAAGTTGGAAATCCTAAATGTGGAGATATAATGAAGATATATCTTAAAATAGAGAATGACATAATAGTAGATGTAAAGTTTAAAACTTTTGGGTGCGGGTCGGCGATAGCCAGTTCAAGCATGTCTACGGAAATGGTTAAAGGCAAAACTATATATGAGGCGCTTTCGCTTACAAATAAGGAGGTCGCTAATGCTTTGGGTGGACTTCCACCAGTAAAAATGCACTGTTCTGTACTTGCAGAGCAAGCTATAAAAAAAGCAATAAGAGATTATGCAATTCAAAATAATAAGGTTATCCCGGGGCTAACAGATGTAGAGATGACAGAGGATGACCATCATCATGACGATGAAGAAGAAATTTAAAAAAACTATTGAAAATCATGTGAAAATATTATAATATATAGTATGAAGAAAATTTGAAATTCAATTAAACGTCAGGCTTGTTGGATTTTAGTTGACTAATTAGGGATCAGTATTTTTAGGCACGTATTTAAGTTTATATGCCAGAATTACAGGTTATCGGACAAATATTATTACAGTGAAGAGGGTTAGTAGTTCTACGGTTTGATTTCAGAAAAGAGATGGTTGATGAAAATCTCTACAAACCTTTTATGAAGCTGCCTTGGAGTTCTTTTGTGAAAACAATTGCGTTGATTACGTTATAATCCAGAGATGTTCAGTCGAACAAATAAGGTGGTACCGCGAAAACTCGCCCTTATGAGGTAATTCTCATAAGGGTTTTTTAACATATAAACTAAGGAGGACGAAGAAGTGAAAGTAAATGAAATAAGAAGGGCATATATTGAGTTTTTCGAAAAAAAAGGGCATTACATACAAGAGAGTTATCCTCTTGTTCCAATAAATGATAAAAGTTTACTACTAATAAATGCTGGAATGGCTCCAATGAAGAATTATTTTATAGGAACAGAGACTCCTCCGAGCAAGCGAATAGTAAGCTGTCAAAAATGTATAAGAACAGGCGACATTGAAAATGTAGGAAGAACTGCCAGACATGCAACATTCTTTGAAATGCTTGGAAATTTTTCTTTTGGCGATTATTTTAAGAAAGAAGCAACTGCGTGGGCATGGGAATTTGTAACTGAATATTTAAAGCTAGATAAAAATGTACTGTGGGTAACCGTATTTGAAGATGATGATGAAGCTTTGGAGATATGGGTCAACGAAGTTGGTGTAGACAGGGCGAAAATTGTAAAATTAGGAAAAGATGATAATTTCTGGGAAATTGGAACAGGAACGGGGCCTTGCGGACCGTGCTCGGAAATATATATAGACAGAGGCGAAAAATTCGGATGTGGATCAGCTGATTGTAAACCTGGCTGTGACTGTGATAGATTTTTGGAATTTTGGAACCTTGTTTTTACTCAATACAATAAGGATGAACAAGGAAACTACAATAGACTTGAAAATCCGAATATAGATACGGGTATGGGCTTAGAGCGAATTGCATGCATAATGCAGGGTGTGGACAGCATATTTGATATAGATACTATGAAAAGCATAAGAAACGAAGTTTGCAAGCTATCAAACAAAGAATATAATGAATCTGCAAAAAATGATGTGTCCATAAGAATAGTTACAGATCATGTAAGAGCAGTAACCTTCATGCTTTGCGATGGGGTTTTACCTTCAAATGAAGGAAGAGGCTATATACTAAGAAGGTTGCTAAGAAGAGCGGCAAGACATGGAAAATTACTTGGAATAAACGGGGAGTTTTTATGTGAGCTGTGCAATGTAGTAATAGCAGAATTTGGAGAGGCATATCCTCAAATTGTTGAAAAACAGGACTATATTAAAAAAGTAATTTTAATTGAGGAACAGAAGTTTATAGAGACAATAGATCAAGGCTTAAGCATCCTTGAAAATCTTATAGAAGAATTAAACGAAAAAAATGAGAAGATTCTATCCGGAGAAGAGGCATTCAAGCTGTATGACACTTTTGGTTTTCCAATTGAAATGACGGAAGAAATACTTGAAGAAAATTCAAAGGACGTAGATAGAGATGAATTCAACAAACTGATGGACGTCCAACGAGAAACCGCGAGAATGGCAAGATCAAACCAGGATAATGACGGTTGGAAAAAAGAAGAACTTGAAATTCCAGGTGACATGACCAGTGAATTTGCAGGTTACGATACATTAGTTACGGACTCAAGAGTACTATTTGTGAAAAATGAGGCTGATGGTTCAGATTCATTAAGTGCCGGACAAAAAGGAATACTAATTCTTGACAAGACTGCCTTTTATGGAGAAGGCGGAGGCCAGATAGGTGACAAAGGCATTATGACTGGCGAAGATTTTGAAGCCCAAGTAACTGATTCGAAAAAAGGACCAGGTGGGACTGTCATCCATGTGGTAACTGTTACAAAAGGAAGAATCAAAGAAGGCGACTCGCTAAGAGCGCAGGTTGATGAATCAAGAAGAAGAGATATTCAAGGAAATCACAGTGCGACACATTTGCTTCACAGAGCCCTGAAAATGGTTTTAGGAAACCACGTTGGACAGGCGGGTTCGCTTGTAAGTGAAAATCGCCTTAGATTTGACTTTACTCATTTCGAAGCCTTGACGGAAGAACAGCTTAGACAAATTTCGAACATTGTAAATGATATTATTGCAAAAGCTGATAATGTCAAAAAGGAACTGATGTCAATAAACGATGCGAAAAAATTCGGAGCAACTGCCCAATTTGATGAAAAATACGGAGATGTAGTAAGAGTTGTCAGCATGGGAGATTTTTCAAAAGAACTATGTGGCGGAACCCATGTTAATAATACTTCGGAAATAATGTCATTTAAAATTATTTCTGAAAACGGGGTAGCTGCTGGGACTAGAAGGATAGAGGCGGTTACAGGCAGAGGTGTGATGGATTATCTTGAAGAAAAAGAATTGAAAATTAAAGCCATCACTGATATACTGAAATGTAAGGAGCTGTCAGTCGTTTCCAGACTCGAACAACTTATTGAAGAAAATAGAACAAATAAAAAAGAAATCGAAAAATTAAAACTTGATATGGCACTTTCTAATGTCGATAAATTACTAAATGACGCCGAGGAAACAAAAGGAATCAGAGTAATAAGAATCGCTTTTGACAACATGGCAATGGATGATCTTAGAAATACGGCAGAAGTTTTAACAGATAAAGAAACTAATTTAGTAGTACTTCTTGCAAGTGAATCAGAGGGCAAGATCAACTACGTGTGTGCTGTAGGAAAAGAAGCACAATTAAAAGGAGCTCATGCAGGAAAAATTATAAAAGCGGTAGCGACAATCTCAGGTGGCGGCGGTGGTGGAAAACCGAATTTTGCTCAAGCAGGCGGAAAAAACGTTGAAAAACTTGGAGAGTCTGTTGAAGCTGTTATGGATATTGTTAGTAGTATGATAATAGGATAAGGAGGTGTTTTTATGGATAATAATATGGATTACACGATGAAGTTTGAGGCACAAAAAGAAAATGAGTTTTCTGAAAGAGAAGTTGTAGAACAAGTTTACAATGCATTGATGGAAAAAGGATATAATCCCGTGAATCAGCTGGTTGGATACTTCCTATCAGGAGATCCAAGCTATATAACCAGTCACAATAATGCCAGAAGCATAATTAGAAAATTTGAAAGAGATGAGCTTTTGGAAGAAATAATAAAAACTTATTTAGAAGCAAAGTAATATGTTATATAGTGAGTTAGGCAACACAGGAATAAATGTATCCAAACTTTGTTATGGGTCCCTCACCTTGGGACCTCAACAGGCTGATTTAAGTTTGAAGCATGGAGCGGAGCTTATTAATTATGCTTATGAATTAGGCATAAACTTCATAGATACGGCGCAAAGCTATCAAACTTACAGGTATATCAAAGAAGCACTTAAAAATATAGACCGTGATAAATTTGTGATTTTTACAAAAACTTATGCATATGACAAAAAAATGGCACAAGAAGCTCTTGAAGAAGCTCTGAGAGAACTTGGCACAGATTATATAGACGGATTTATGTTGCATGAACAGGAAAGTGAACATACCCTTAGAGGTCATTATGAAGCTACTGAGTATTTTCTGAAGATGAAAGAAAAAGGCTATATAAGGAGCTTTGGAATTTCAACTCATCATGTAGCTGGAGTTGAGGGCGCCATAAAAGCAGGGTATGTAGATGTGATTCATCCATTATACAACAAAGCTTCTCTTGGCATTGCGGATGGAAATAAAGATGAAATGTATGCATCGATAGAGAAGGCAAGTCAAAACGGAATCGGAATTTATTCCATGAAGCCTCTTGGAGGTGGGAATCTTATAGATTCATACGAGGAAGCGTTTAATTTTGTAATTAAAAAACCGTGTATAAATTCTACTGCAATAGGAATGCAATCAAAAGATGAAATACTTGCCAATGTAAAAATGCTTAAAGATGGAAATGTTGACATCAAGCTTAAAGAGAAGCTAAAGAGAGTCAATAGAAAATTGTTGATAAGCGATTGGTGTATTGGCTGTGGAAATTGCGTGAGAAGATGCAGTTATGAAGCTTTGAAAATAATTGATGGAAAAGCAGTTGTAGATTATAGCAAATGCATACTTTGTTCATATTGTGCAAAAGAATGTAGAGAATTTTGTATAAAGGTAATATAGGAGAGAATTTGAAAATAATGGCATTGGATGTGGGAAACAAGAGGATTGGAGTAGCGTTAAGCGACGAACTTCAGATTTTGGCTCAACCACTTTACACTATCCACCGAAAAGGACTGGATAAGGACTTAGAAGAAATAGCAAATATTATAGATGAAAATAAGGTATGTGAAATAGTTGTGGGTCTTCCGAAAAACATGGATGGAACCATTGGATTTCAGGGCGAAAAAACCCAGAAATTTACCGACTATTTGAAAGAAAAAGTCCACATTCCAGTTGTTATGTGGGACGAAAGATTAACAACGCTGTCAGCAAGAAAGATAATGATAGAAAACAATGTTAAGCAAAAAAACAAAAAAAATCTTGTAGATACAGTAGCGGCAGTAGTAATATTAGAAACATACCTAAACAGTAAAGGCATGAAGAGGAGTTAATATGGAAAATTTTGATGAAGTAATAAAACTTATAGATGAAGATGGAAAAGAAATAGAGTTTGAATTAGTTATGACGATAGAGGCAAATGACAATAATTATGCGATTTTAGCACCACTGGAGATGAATGAAGACGAAGATGAAGACGAGGCATTCATATTCAGGGTCGAAGAAGATGAAGACGGAAAGATGGTTTTAGAAGCAATTGAAGATGAAGATGAATATGCAATTGTTGTAGCGGTATATGAAACATTGGTAGAAGAATAATGATGTTTGACACAGATGTTCTAATTAAGTATAATTTACAATAAAAACAGATAGTTGGTGGCCAATGGATAAGGAATTAAAGATGCTGCTAGACAGCATAAAAGATCATGGTTATAAGTTAACTCCGCAAAG
>JBATTG010000115.1:0-11378 GCA_049670425.1 Proteocatella sp. | reverse complement strand
TATCCACAGTCTATGCATCCTATGAAGTCCATCTTTTTAAGATCCATATATTTTATTTGTATTTCATTTTCTGTGTAGCCTTTTATTTTTGCCAGCTCGTTTATTTTTGCCTTTATATGCTCTGCTATCTGATCACTGTTCTTGTTTTTTCGTGGACTGGCATTTATTAAAATTATTTTTCTCATGTTGTCCTCCAGTTTCTCAATATTCATTTCTTCACTCTATGTCGCTGTATATATTATACCACTTTTCGAGCTATTATCATCGGCATTTATCTGTTTTTTCAAACAAACAAAGCGGCCTTTCGGCCGCTCCATTTAAATTTATCTGCTCAGCCTTTCAGCTAATTCTTTTATTTTCATTTCTATTGTATCTATTGTTTTTGCAAATTCTTCATCACTTTTTCCACTCGGATCATCGAGACCCCAGTCTTCGCGTTCTTCACAGGGAAGAAAAGGACACTGCACATTGCAGCCCATGGTTACTATTATGTCTATCTCTGGAAGCTCTGAGATAAGCTTTGAATGCTGAGTGGCTTCCATGTCTATGGCGTATCTCATTTTCATAATTCTGACGGCATCTTGATTAATCTGGGGTTTCACTTCAGTTCCGCCAGAATAACTTTCAAATACTTCGCCTGCCAGATGCTTTCCAAGAGCTTCTGCTATCTGACTCCTGCATGAATTATGCACGCATATGAAGGCTACCTTTTTTTTAATCATTTTATTTTACCTCAAGCTTCTCGATCAGCTTTTTAACATCTTCAACTTTTAATAATTTACCATACGAAACTACTTTGCTGTCTATTACAAGGGCAGGTGTTTGCATAACGCCATACTTCGCAATTTCTACATTGTCCCCGATATTAAGCACTTCGTCTTCAAATCCCATTTCTTTTAATGCAATTTTTGTGTTCTCGAAGGTCTCGCTGCTTTTCTTGCAGCAGGCTCCAAGCACTATGAATCTAGCGTTTTTTACATCACTTATTCCACAAGTTCCCCCGCAGCCACATGTTGTTTTGATTTCGTCTTTTTTCTTTCCAAGTCCAAATAATGCCATAATTTCCTCCTTATAATAAAAACTTAATTAAAATTAACCTGTTTACCATATTTAAATAGTCCAAGTTCTACTATTATACCATCAAGTATCCAAATGCATTAAATACATATCCTATAATTATAATCCCTAAAGTAACTATACCTACAAATGTTCCAAGCAATTTCGGTTTTACGGCTTTTCTGAGCATTATAACCGATGGAAGTGAAAGCGCTGTTACACCCATCATAAAGCTTAATATTGTTCCAACACCTACGCCTTTTGCGAATAATGCTTCTGCTATAGGAATTGTTCCAAATATATCGGCATACATAGGAACCCCAACAATCGTTGCTATTAAAACTGAGAACGGATTCTTGTTTCCAAGTACGCTTTCAATAATCTCCTGCGGAATCCAGTTATGGATTGTAGCTCCTATTCCAACACCTATTACTACATACCAAAATACCTTTTTTACAGTAGCTGCCATCTGCTCATTGGCGTACATCAGCCTGTCTTTTTTTGTAAGCTCTGGCGACTCCAGGTCTACACTTCCGCCCGTTTTAATATACTGCTCTATCTGACTCTCCATGCCCAATTTGTCAATCAGCGTACCACCGATGACTGCGAGCACTATTCCTACTACTACATACGCAAAGGCTAATTTAAATCCGAAGATTGAAGAAAGTAAGATGAAAGCTCCCAAATCTACCAGTGGAGATGAAATAAGGAAACTGAAAGTTACTCCCACCGGAAGTCCTGCATTGGTAAATCCAATAAAAAGTGGTATTGATGAACAGCTGCAAAAAGGAGTTACGGTTCCAAGAAGCGCTCCCATCAAATTTGCAAATACACCTTTATATTTTCCCAGTATCTGTTTTGTTCTTTCCGGTGGAAAGAAACTTTGGATGTATGAAATAATAAAGATAAGTATTGATAAGAGCAACAATATTTTTATCATGTCATAAAGAAAGAACTGAACGCTGCCTCCGACTCTGCCCGTTATATCCAGTCCAAAATAGGTAAGCATCGAACCTACATATTCATTCAGCCATTTCATTGCTAATACTTGATTTTGTATAAATGATCCAATATTCCCCATTACTTGCATATGCATTCACTCTCCAATTCTAATATTGTAGTCAAGTCAACCAACAAATTTTTTGCTATTTTAGCTCCCTGCTCTGAAATCGAATAATGTGTCCACTTGCCCTCTTTTCGTGAACCTACAATCCCGCTTTCGACAAGAATTTTCATATGATGTGATAATGTCGACTGAGATATATTCAGCTTTTCTAATAACACGCATGCGCATTTTTCTCCACTCTGGAGCATTTCCATTATCATCAATCTGTTTTCATCACAAAAAGCTTTGAATATCTTTGAATTTTCTTTATACCCACTATTCATTTAAGCACTGCCTTTCATATCGATTATTTTCTATTTGTTATTATTATATTTTACATATCGATTTTTGTCAATATGTAAAATTCCTTCTCTAAAAAAATAATCCCCCATGGCAAAAATCTCCAATGAGGAATTATAAAGCTATCTATTTTTAATTTTTCTATTTTTCACGCTTATTTACGCTCAATAATTGTAGGCGTAGCTTCCTTGACTACAATTATTCCGTCATAGGCTTTGCCTGGAATCATATTTATAGTATAGAACTTTTTGCTTAAAGTTTGCCAGTCAGAGAATTGCGCACCTACATTTCCCATAGCCTGACTGTTCTCTATGACAGACTTCAATCCTGCATCTGCCTTGGCTGCTTCAAAATCCATGAAATACTCATTTCCGCTTAGACTGGCAAAACTTTCAATGAGTTCGTTTTTATTGGTTATATTGAAGTTTTTAACCGATCCATTTGGCGTGTACGCCCTGAATGTGTTATTTCCAAAATCTGTTCCGATTGCATAATAGTCATCTTCAAATTCATCATCCAGATATTTCCCCATTGAAGTATAGGTTCGATAAAGCAAGGATTTCTCAACATGTCCGTTATGCCCTGTTATAAATATCATTTTTCCATCTTCATATTCGGATATCCACTTTATTTTCTGACTCATATATTTATCCCTTATTTGAGAATAATTGGACCCACTGTTTTGCATAACAGCATTTTCTTTTATCGATTCCGCAAATTCCAAGGCTAATGAAAACTCATCTTCGCTGCTTATTTTCACATAGGACTCCTTGTTTGATTGCATTTCAGCTATGAGCAGGTTTATGTTTTCAAGCGATTTTTTGATAAGTTCCTTATTTTGCGTGTATACAGTATCATCGTTTAAATCAGAAAGTAGCAGCTGATATTGCGTTATCATGTCTGGGTTGACTCTTTCAAGATATTTAAATAGATACTCCTTGTTGTTATCATAACGCTGCATGTCAAAACCATAGAATCTTAGCCTGTCTTTCTCCTGTGATTTCTGATTATATTCGCGCATCCACTCAATCAGCTCTGCCATTTCCTTTGTTTGATACATTTCAAAACCGATTTCTTTAATCGCATCCTGGACTGTTCCCTCTGCGCCTGATATATACTCATTTACCTTGCGGCAGCCTCCGAAGTCGCCCTCAATTGCAAAAACTCTGCAGCCGTTGTTATTTACAAGAGCCTTGAAAACCTCGAGTTTTTGAACCTGAAATTCAACGTTCCCGTGAGTTGCTTCACCCAGTCCCACAACTTTCACATTTTCCGGTACGGAAATTGACGCTATTTCGGTTGCATAACTGCCTATTACTCCAGAACCTGTTTCGTGACCAAAACCTGTAATCATCAAAAATCCCAGCATTACAATTGTTAACCTTATCATTTTGTTCTTCATTTTCTGCACAGCCTTTCATATAGTAATTTTCACCGAAAACATATGTATAAATGCACTTACAATTGGAAAAAGCACAGGATATAAGCTATGCCCTGTGCTAAACCAAAAGGAAGTGAAACTCCCAGTTTTAACGCTCTTAAATAGTAGAGTTGTTTATCTATTTTCTATTAAAAGAAATCTTTTCTAAGTATTGTCTGATCTCTTCTTGGTCCTACTGAAACTATGTGAACTGGTACGTTTACATATTCTTCTATTATCGCAATGTATTCCTTGGCTTCTTGTGGAAGTCCTTCGTATGTTTTTGCTTCCATTATTTCTTCCTGGCTGAAGCCTTTTACTGTTTTGTATATTGGTATAGATCTTTCCAGTTCTTCTCTTGTTGATGGAAGTTCTGTTGTCTCTACGCCGTCCAAGCTGTATGCCACGCATATTTTAAGTTCTTCGAAGCCTTCAAGTACATCAAGAAGCATAAGCGCTATTGAAGTGTAGCCGTTTAACATAGCTGTATATTTCAATACTACAAGGTCTAACCATCCGCATCTTCTTGGTCTTCCTGTTGTTGTTCCGAATTCTTTTCCTTTTGTTCTTATAAGATCTCCGGTTGCGTTATCTTCTTCCGTAACGAATGGGCCTTTTCCAACTCTTGTTGTGTAGGCTTTTGCAATTCCGATTACTTCATCTATCGCTCTTGCGTTTACGCCTGCTCCTACAAGGAAGCCTCCTACTGTTGGATGTGAAGATGTAACATATGGGTACGTTCCAAAGTCTGTATCAAGCATTGCTCCTTGAGCTCCTTCGAAAAGAACTTTCTTGTTCTCTGCAATGGCTTTATTAACTATGAATTCTGTCGCTCTTACGTATTTCTTCAGTTTTTTTCCATACTCGATGTATTCTTTGTATACCTCATCATATGACAAAGCTTCTTCGCCATACAGTTTTGTTATTATATCATTTTTTCTGCTTAGGGCAAATTGAAGTTTTTCTGCGAACATTTTTTCGTCCACAAGGTCTGACATTCTGATTCCTATTCGCTCTACTTTATCCATGTAACATGGGCCTATTCCTTTTTTTGTAGTTCCTATGTCTTCTTTTCCTCTGGCAACTTCCATAAGTGCATCTATAGTCTTGTGGTAAGGCATTATTACGTGCGCCTTGTCGCTTATTCTAAGGCTTGAAGTATCTATTCCTCTTTCTTCAAAGCCTGATAGTTCTTTTAGAAGTACTTGAGGGTCTATTACCACTCCGTTACCTATTACATTTATTGCGTCTGGATTTAATATTCCTGATGGTACCAAGTGAAGTGCATATTTTTCGCTGCCAACTACTACTGTATGGCCGGCGTTATTTCCACCCTGAGCTCTAACTACTAAGTCTGAGTTTTTTGCAAGAAAGTCTATTATTTTACCTTTTCCTTCGTCTCCCCATTGTGAGCCTATTATTGCTATTCCTGACATTTTTTTCCTCCTAAAATATCTATTTACTAAAACATTTACATACTGTGTTATTCTTTATGATAGCAACCTTGCGCCATTTGTCTGATATTTTTCTATTTTCCGTGAAAAAGGAACTTATTACATCGAACTTTTCCCATACTATTTTAACAAATATTCACGATTAATACAAGTTTTAGTTACATATTAATTGTTTTCAGATTTTTGGTTTTAGTTTTCCCCTATTTTCAGGTTTGGTTTGGCGTTTAGATGCATGTCGCTTTCATAGCCTTCTATATATCTGTAGTATGCGCATGAACCTATCATTGCGGCATTGTCTGTACACAGATGAAGTGGCGGATAGTATATTGCGAGATTATCCTCTTTGCATCTTTGCTCCATGGCTTCTCTAAGAGCCGAGTTTGCTGATACTCCCCCGCTTAGGACTACGCGGTCATACCCCCTGTCCTTTACGGCCTTTATGGTTTTATGAACCAGAGTCTCGACTACCGCCTTCTGGAATGAGGCTGCTATGTCTGCTTTTTCATACTCTTCATTCTTCATCCTCTTGCTGTTTATATAGTTGAGCACGGATGATTTTATGCCTGAAAAACTGAAATCATAGTTGTCTTCATTATACATTGATCGCGGGAAGTCTATATTGGCTTTCCCATGTTTTGCCAGTTCGTCTACAAGCGGGCCGCCGGGATAGCCAAGACCTATCGCTCTTGCTACCTTGTCATAGGCTTCCCCTGCCGCATCATCCTTGGTTTTTCCAAGTATCTGTATCTTGTTATAGTCCTGAACTTCTACGATGTGGGTATGGCCTCCTGATACTATGAGGGATATGAACGGTGGTTTAAGCTCCGGGAACGCAAGATAGTTCGCTGCTATATGCCCCTGTATGTGATTCACTCCTACGAACGGTTTTTTGAGGGCATAAGCAAGGGCCTTGGCGGTGGAAAGTCCTACCAGCAAGGCTCCAACCAGTCCTGGTCCATAAGTTGCGGCTATTACATCTATTTCTTCGAGTTTAAGTCCTGCTGCGTCAAGCGCCTGCTCTATCACAGGATTTATGTCTACAACATGGTTTCTCGAAGCTACTTCGGGAACCACTCCCCCGAATTTCTGGTGTATTTCTATCTGGGTAGATACTATGTTAGATATTATTTCTCTTCCGTTTTTTATCACAGCCGCCGCAGTTTCATCGCAGCTGCTTTCTATTGCAAGGATCACAATATCCTTTGTCATATCTGTTTGATTTTCGTTTTGGTTTTTATGTTTCATATTTTAAAGTTCCTTCATCATAACTATGGCATCTTCATCTGTATCTGTATAGTAGCCTTTTCTAAGATTTATCATTACAAAGCCAAGACCCCTGTATAGTTTTTGAGCTACCGAGTTGCTGCTTCTCACTTCCAGATACATATTTTTTGCCGCTTCATTTTTTGCCATGTCAATAAGGGTGTTCATAAGCAGTTTTGAAATTCCTTTTCCCCTGTGATCTGGATGTACTGCTATATTGTTTATGTTAGCTTCATCAAGCACCAGCCAAAACCCTCCGTAGGCCACGACTCTGTCTGCATCCATTATTACAATATATCTTCCGATTTTATTGACTATTTCTGTTTTTATTGAATTTCTGCTCCAAGGAGTGCAAAATGACAACTCCTCTATTTGATACACCTGCTCGAGGTGGCTTAAATTCATTTTTTCGATTACAAGCCCTGCATGTTTATTTTCCATTTTTACCTGCTTCTATTTTATTTTTTGCCTGTTTCATCATTTTTTCTTCGTACTGGACTTCCGCCTGAGGCTTTCTTATATATACAGGCTCTACATATCTTGGAAGATTTTCAGTCTTTCCTGAACCAAGGATTTTCATCGCTATTTCACAGAGGTTTGAGGCTCTGAGGTAGTTCAGATTTTTATCTGCAAATTTGAGTTTATGTTCTCTCATCATTTTAATTGAAAAATCTATTCTTTGCTGTTTTTCCGGATTTTTGGTATTTTCTTCCGATATTCTCAGTTTCATCTTATCTACCATTTCGCCTACAAGCATTACTTTTTGTCCTGATTCTATCATTTCCTTTATTTCGTCGAGTATTTCATCGAAGCTTATAGCATCTTCGGTCTCAAGGATTTCCAGTTCAGCGTCATTGTAGCGGTATATACCCCTGTAGTAATCATCCCTTTGAGCATACATGGTTGATACTATTGAAAATGCGCTATGCCTGAAGTTGTAAGAGAGTCCCTCGAGTGATGATATCCCTATTATTGGAATGTTTTTTGCCATTGCAAAGGCGTTTGCAGTGGCTACACCTATCCTTATCCCTGTGAATGAACCCGGTCCTATGGTGCATGCCATCGCATCTACAGTGTCTATGTCTTCTTCTATATTATTCATCATAATTTCTACAAGAGGCATCAGTTTTTCGCTGTGGGTAAGGGCTTTATTCTGCGTAAATTCTGCGAGCATTGTATTTTCATCGGACATGGCAATTCCCAGTGCCGCTGAAGATGAGTCTATTGATAATATTTTCATTTAAAGTTGATTCCTTTCTTTGCAATTGCATCCTTAAGCTTTTTAGATCTTGTTTTTCTCAATTTCCTGCTTGAGCTCTTCAAGCAGTAGCTCATGCCTTTGGCCATGGGCTACAAATTCGAAATATCTTCCACCTTCAGGAGCATAGGATATTTCTATATCGATTCTATCTTCTGGAAGCACCGCTTCTATGAGCTTTGACCACTCTATTATTATAACGCCCTCTTTGTTAAGGTAGTCATCAAAACCTATATTATACATTTCTTCACTGTGCGCTATTCTATAGGTATCAAAATGATACAAGGGAAGTCTTCCTTCATATTCCTGTACTATCGTGAAGGTAGGACTTGTTATATCTTCCTCAATTTCAAGTCCCAAAGCTACGCCTTTTGAAAAATGGGTTTTACCTGCACCCAGATCTCCATCCAGACATATGATGTCTTTGCTTTTTAGCATCCTGCCCAGCATTTCGCCGAGCCTTATTGTTTTTTCTACGTTTTCTATATATATTTTCATCATTTTCTCCGTTTTTTTATTAATTAAGACTTATATATTTTACCACATTTAATTATTTTCTACAAAAGATTTACACACAAAAATATTATACAATAAAGCGTACTGCACAGCTTAATATTGATGTTCATCTGATTACATGCTGAGTTTACCTTAAAAAAACGGGTTATACAATTAAATTGTACAACCCGTTTTTTTACATATCTTTCCTGTATTCAACAAATTCTTTTCCCCAAATATCTAAATCCTTAAATATTGGAATCAACTTTTGTCCCATTTCAGTAAGCGAGTATTCTACCACTGGCGGAACTTCAGGGTAGGCAGTCCTCACAACTATGCCATTTTTCTCAAGAATTTTCAGTTGCTGTGTCAGCATCTTTTGAGTAACTCCAGGCAGAGACCTTTTCAATTCCCCAAATCGCTTAATACCTTCGGTACCAAGAGTCCATAATATTAAGGCATTCCATTTACCTGATATAATTTCAAGTGCGATTTCAATTTCACATCTGTAATTATTACAGCTTATCTTATTAATTCTATCTTCAGGCAAAAAAATCACTCCTTAACTATCCAAGTTCACTAAATAACATATAAAAGGTACACTAAGAACATTTTATAACAAATATATATTCTTATTATACCTTTATATGGCAAAAACTTCAAAATATTATTTTTGACTAGAACCTTGATTCTTAATTCTATCATATGCCGCTTTGGATTTACCAAGATTTTGAGCTATCTTATATTCATATGCTCCCATTCCTGACTCTCCAACTGCCTTTGTTTTGAAGATTGTTCTATTTTGTCTTGAAGAAAAATCAAGGGTTTTCAAAATCGCATTTATCTCTTCTTGAATAAAATCACTTTCCTCTTTTTGAATCATATTAGCCACCTTTCAAAAAATCAAATAAACCCAATTTTTTGTTAATTTAAAATCAGCACTTGCGATTTAAACAGCTTTGCAAAACTCATTTAGACGCATTCTAGATTTTTTTATGTATTTTTCATCTTTTTGATATTTTAAACCAAATCCAGTGTTTTCAAGTTTTACATTCTTTGTTTTAACCAAATTGTATTATATAAAACCTTATAAGTCAAGAATAATGTTATTTTTTTATCGTTATATTTTTGTCGCCATCACCAGTTCTTTTATTGCTTAAATTTTATTTAAAATTCGGTAATCCGATTTCCAAGTTAAACTCTGTATTACAGTTTAATTATAATTTTTTTGCTTAATCAAAAAAATCAAGAGTGAAATCGAATTAGCTCGAGTTCCTCTTGATTTTTATTCAAATACTACTTTTCTTTTTTAGCTTCCGCAATTATTTTTTCCGCCATCTGCGCCGGTAATTCTTCATATCTTTCAAATTCCATTTCAAAATAACCTCTGCCCTGAGTCATTGCCTTCAGATCTATTGCATATTTAAAAGTTTCTGCCTGTGGTGCTTCTGCAAAGATTATCTGTTTATGGTTCTTGTAGGGTTCCATACCCAATATTTTACCACGTTTTTTATTTATATCTCCCATAATATCTCCCATGTATTCCTCTGGAACGATTATGGAAAGCCTCATTATAGGTTCCAGAAGTATTGGTGTTGCTTCTTCTACTCCTTTTCTGAAGGCAAGTCCTGCTGCCATTTTGAATGCCATCTCCGATGAGTCTACATCATGGTATGAGCCATCATACAAGGTAGCCTTTATATTCGTCACTGGGAAGCCTGCTAGCACTCCATGATCAAGGCATTCCCTTATTCCTTTTTCTACTGCCGGGATATATGATTTTGGAACTGAACCTCCAAATATTTCTTCTGCAAACTCAAAGCCTTCTTTGGATGGTGCAAATTTCATTTTAACATCTCCATATTGACCGTGGCCTCCCGATTGTTTCTTATGTTTACCCTGAACATCTGACGTTCCCTTTATAGTCTCCCTGTATGGAACTTTAAGGTCTTTAAGCACCACTTCGACACCGAATTTTTCTTTCAATTTATCCTTTATCGAATTTACATGTATCTCTCCTTGAACGCCGAGCACCATCTGTTTGGTTTCTTTGTTCCGGTCGTAGGTAAAGGATGGATCTTCTTCTCTGAGCCTGTGTATTCCTGTTGAAATCTTATCTTCGTCATTTTTATTTACAGCTTCGATGGCTACAAGCATCTGTGGTTTTGGAAATTCCATATCAGATTGCTGACCGTAGCCTTCTTTTGTGGAAATTACGTCTCCAGTAAGCACGTCTGCAAGTTTTGTGAATATCACCAAGTCCCCAGAGTGAGCCTTTTCAAGCTCTTTGAGCTCCTTATTCACGATTGTGAACATCTTATGGATTTTATCTTTTGTTCCTCTTGTAATATTATATACATCGAGTTCCTGTGCAAAATCACCTTCGCATACTTTAGCATACGATACTCTTCCCAGAAATGGGTCTATCACAGTCTTATATACCTGCGCTACTGCAACACTTGAGTATCTTGGCAGCCCGGTATCTAATGGCGTTGGAAGATAGTCTACCACCATGTCCATAAGTGTATGTACTCCTATGTTTTTAACTGTTGAGCCACAGAGCACTGGAATTATTTCTCCCGATAGAACCCCAAGCCTCAAACCTTTGGTTATTTCTTCTTTTGTAAATTCTTCTCCGTTAAAAAATTTATCCATTAATTCTTCATCAGTTTCTGCTACTGATTCTAGAAGCATCTCTCTAATTGGGTCTATTTGAGCATGCATATCATCGGGCATCTCAACTGTTACACATTCTGTTCCGTTATATTCTCTCGCAAACATATCTACCACATTTATAAATCCCTTAAAATCCGCTGCTTTTCCCCATGGCACGTGGAATGGCGCTACTTTTTTTCCGTATCTATCTCTTAATTGATCTAATATTTTTTCATAATCTGACTTTTCACTGTCTATTTTGTTTACAAATATGAACTTTGGCATATTCAGCTCATCTGTTATTTCAAGAGCCTTTTCTGTACCTACCTGTAAGTCGGTTGTCCCATCAACTACGATTATTGCTCCTGATGC
>JBATTG010000114.1:0-35938 GCA_049670425.1 Proteocatella sp. | reverse complement strand
GCCAGGATCAAACTCTTAAATTAAGTGTTTTTCCTAGTCTTCAGTATTTACTTCTGACTAAAATTGTTATTCGTTTTTGTTATCTCATTAAATGAAATTAACTGGTTTTTTTACTTATCATGACTCGCCTTGCAGCTCATCATTAATAAATGGTTTGTATATTCTACTGTTTAGTTTTCAAGGTTCATATTTTGCTTGCTTGTTTTTGTTTTGTTGTTGTTGTTGTTGTTGTCTTCCGACGACTTTATTAGTATACTTCAGAAACTCTTTTTTGTCAATAACTTTTTTAATATTTTTAAGTTTCTTTTTTTCTTGCACTCGTTTGCATTTCTGCTTTGTAGCGCTTATACATACTAACATTTTGAAACTTTTTTGTCAATACTTTTTTTGTCTTTGGCTACGACTGCCTCATTCGACGATGGGCCGGTATTTAGTAGCTGTCAATCAACTTTAATATTTCCGTTCGCCCTTATTTTGAGGACGTATATTAATATACCATCTCATTTCAAATACGTCAACATATTTTTCATCTTTTCTTGGCTTTTTAGCTGTTTTTTTCAAATCTAGGCTTCGGCTTCATCTTCATTTACTATAATATCTGGATTTTCGAGCGCTTCTACATCTTTTAATTTTCTTTGAATCTGTCTCGTCCTTACTCCAATGAGCTTATCAAGTTCGGAGTTTGCCTGTTCAATTCTATTTTGTGCGCTCTCCAGAACTGTCGAGAATTTTGCGAACTCAGTTTTCACCGCACCCAAAACATCCCATACTTCACTTGAGCGTTTTTGTATGGCCAGGGTTTTGAATCCCATCTGCAGACTGTTAAGAAGAGCCGCCATGGTCGTTGGTCCTGAAATGTTCACCTTATATAATCTTTGCAGGTCCTCTATCAGCCCCAGTCTTACTACTTCTGCATAGAGCCCCTCAAACGGCAGGAACATTATGGCAAACTCCGTTGTATTGGGAGGATCAATATATTTTTCCTGAATATCTTTTGCAAATGACTTTATACGCTTTATCAAGGTATTCTTGCAGGTTTCAATTTCACTTAAATCACCCTTTTCATAGGCTTCCAGAAGATTTGAATATGCATCTGCCGGGAATTTCGCATCTATTGGCAGATAAACTGGATTTCCGTCTCCTGGAAGCTTTATTGCATATTCCACAAAACTTTGGCTGCCTTTCTTTGTTATGACGTTAGTTTCATACTGCTCTTTTATAAGTATTTCTTCAAGTATAGCCCCCAATTGTATCTCTCCAAGAATTCCTCTTGATTTCACATTCGATAAAACCTTCTTCAAGTCGCCTACTCCGTTTGCCAAAGTCTGCATCTCTCCAAGACCTTTGTAAACTTGCTCCAGTCTTTCACTTACAACTTTAAAAGACTCGCTTATTCTTGATTCAAGGGTTTTTTGCAATTTTTCATCTACGGTTTCTCTCATCTTCTCCAATTGTTGATTGTTATCCTTTTGAATTGACGATAGTCTGCTTTCGATTGTCATCCTTATTGCCTCAAGCCTGTTTTCATTTTCTATGGAGTTATTTGACATTATTTGATTTTGACTGTCTATCGCAAATTTTATTCCTTGATTAGTTTCAATTCTTGTATTTCTAAATTCCTCAATCAGATATTTCTGATGATTTCCTTTTTCTTCCTTAATATGTTTTATAACATTCTCTTCATTTGACATCTTGTTAATTTTAAATATCACTATAAAAAGCAATATTATTATGATTATGCCAACTATGAGCAGCAATGCTTGCATCCAATTCATAAATTTCCCTTTCCTTAACTTCAGTGTTAACTTTACTGTGTTTGTGTTATTTATCATGTGTTTTATGGTATAATTATATCATACTTATTTAGATTATTACAAATGGGGTGATTATAATTAGAATAGCAATTCTATCTGATGTACATGGTAATCTGCCGGCTTTTGAAGCTGTACTGAAACACATTGATAACAATAACGTCGACCTCATATATAATCTTGGCGATCTTATTGGAAAGGGACCTAGTCCTCGCGAAGTAATAGAGCTTTCCAAGAAAAGATGTGATCTGTCTATACTTGGGAATTGGGAAGATTTTCTGCTTTATTCAAATATAGATGAAAATCCTATAAGCTATTACAGGAACTTGCTCGACAGCAATGATTTAGATTATCTTAGCGCGCTCCCTTATGGTACTGAATTTTATATGAGCGGAAGACTTTTCAGGGTTTTTCATGCCCATCCTTTTAATATTTATACCAGGGTATTTAAATTTTCAGATTTGAATACTATGTCAGAAATGTTCATGTACAATGAACATCTTCCTTGCTACAATTCTCCCGATTTATCTGACGTATCAATTTATGGCGATATTCATCATACTTATTCCATAAAATTTGATGATGCTTATTTTTTAAGCAAATATAAAGAGTATCACGAACGTTATAATATGAGTTTTTCAGAATTCAATACCCGCTATAAATACGCAATGGAAAATCTTCAAGGAAGAAGCATCTACAATATAGGAAGCGTAGGCCAGCCTTTTGACGGAATTACAGCTTCATATATACTACTTGAAGGCGATTTGCATTCCAAAATCATATCACCATATAAACTGTCTTTTGTACGAGTTCCCTATGATAATGAAATGGCGGCGCTATTGGCAAAAAATAGTACCATGGATGATAAAGACGCTTATATAAAAGAAATTTTAACCGGAATTTATAGAGGATTAATGACATAGTTTTATTATTATGATATAATTTTTTTTAATGTCTGTCAAAATTATACTTGAAAGGGGATTATGATTTAAGAATGAATCATAACATATAAAATGCATTACACTACGCCATTTGTTATCGGAGTTGCAGGAGGGTCTGGCTCAGGAAAAACAACCCTTGCCAATAACCTTAAAGATTCTATACTTAATTCCATAATATTATCTCATGATTTTTATTACAGAGATAATCGTGACATTCCCTTCGAGGAAAGAGTCCAGCTGAATTACGACCATCCGAAAGCTTTTGAGACTGACTTAATGGTCTCTGACCTAAAAAAACTTAAAGCTGGAATCGCTATTGAAAGACCTGAGTATTCATTTGTTACTCATACCAGGCTTGAAGAAACTATCCACGTCGAACCCGCTCCAATAATAATTGTAGAAGGATTGCTTATTTTTGAAGATAGAAACCTGGCTGATCTTATGGATATAAAAATATTTGTTGAAGCCGATGATGATATCAGGTTTATAAGAAGATTGACAAGAGATGTCAAGGAGAGAGGACGCAGTCTGGATTCAGTTATAAACCAGTATCTGACTACAGTAAAGCCTATGCATGACGAATTTATACAGCCTACAAAAAAATATGCCGATATAATCGTTCCAAAGGGTGGCAATAACACGGTAGCCCTTCATATGATTATAGATAGGATAAACGCAGTCCTGAATTACTCTAAAAATTCATAAGTAAACTGACAAAGCGTTGTTGAAACCAATACGTATAATAAAAAAATAGAGCCTGAGGCTCTATTTTTTTATTCATTCTATTTTTTCATTGAAAGTTTAACTTTTTTTCTTTCTCTGTCAATTCCAATTACGGTAACATCCACTATGTCACCTATCGAAACCACCGCCATAGGGTCTTTCACATAACTGTTGCTAAGCTCCGATATATGAACCAAGCCGTCATTCTTAAGCCCGATGTCCACAAATGCCCCGAAATCCACTACATTCCTTACGGTACCCTGGAGTTTGGTTCCTATAGATAAATCATCTATATCTAAAATATCTGATTTTAGAATGACAGGGCTCAAAGTCTCTCTTATATCTCTTCCTGGCTTTTTAAGTTCATTTATAATATCTCTTAGTGTCGGAAGTCCTATTTCTAATTTCTGCGCCATATCTCTGTTATTGGCTGAATCCAGTTTTTCAATTACTTCTTTTGAAGAACTGAGAATTTCCAAACTCGTTATATCAAGTTCCTTCATGAGTTGTTTTGCCTTTTCGTAACTCTCTGGATGCACCGAAGTGTTATCGAGCACTTCTTTGGCATCTTTTATCCTCAAGAAGCCTGCACACTGTTCAAAAGCACTGTTTCCAAGCCTCTTAACCTTAAGCAGTTCCTTTCTCGATTTGAACTTGCCTGCTTCTTCTCTATATTCAATGACATTCTTGGCAATGCTTGCAGATATGCCCGCTATATGGGAAAGCAGCGAAACCGAAGCCGTGTTTAGGTCTATCCCCACACGGTTTACGCTCGACTCTACCACACCGTTTAGCGCATCTTTCAGCCTGGTCTGGTTAACGTCATGCTGATACTGGCCTACGCCAATATGTTCCGGGTCTATCTTCACCAGTTCTGCAAGCGGATCAATTACCCTTCTGGCTATCGATATTGCGCCTCTAAGCGACACATTCAGATCTGGAAATTCTTCTGTTCCAAGTTTTGAGGCAGAATATATCGACGCCCCAGCTTCACTTACTATAAGATATTTCACATCTCTTTTTGAATCTTTTATTATATCTGCCACAATTTTTTCTGATTCTCTGGAAGCCGTACCGTTTCCTATGGCAATAATATCTATCTTATGTTTATCTATCATCTTCAGTATTATAGTTTTAGTTTCTTCCACTTTATCCAGTGGTTTTGTAGGATAAACAGTTGTCGCATCCAGAAGCTTGCCGGTTTCATCTACTACCGCTATCTTGCATCCCGTTCTGAATGCAGGGTCCCACCCAAGTACAGTCCTTCCTGGAACTGGACTTTGCATAAGTAAATGATTCAGATTCTGCCCAAAAACACTTATGGCTCTCTCTCCTGCTTTTTCCGTAAGTTCGCTTCGCATTTCTCTTTCAAGTGATGGTAGAATAAGCCTTTTTAAGGAATCTTCGATTACCGTCTCCATCTGAGCCTCATGAAGCTTTGTCCTGATATATTTTTGATTTACTGCTGACTTAATCTTATCTGCCGGATGATTTACCTTAACTTTAAGGACATCTTCTTTTTCTCCTCTGTCTATTGCAAGGATACGATGAGGGGGCATAGTTTTTGCCAGTTCTGAAAACTCATAATACATCGCATATGTCAGGGCATTTTCTTTTTTATCTCCATCTTTTTTCAGTGAAGTCTCGATTACCGATTCTCTCTTCACCATTTCTCTTATTGTTTTTTTAAGTTCAAAATCATCGGCTATCATCTGCGCCAGAATATCATAAGCCCCGGCCAGTGCTTCCTTTTCATTTGTTACACCCAGATCTTCATTGATAAATTCAACCGCTCTTATTTCTGCATTTTCCCGGCCAAGCATTATCACATTTGCCAGAGGTTCCAAGCCTCTTTCGATTGCTGCGCTTGCCCTGGTTTTTCTTTTCTTTTTATATGGCTCATAAATATCTTCAATCTCGACCATAGTCATAGCTTCTTCAATAGCTATTTCAATTTCTGAAGTAAGTTTTTCCTGTTCCTGTATAGATTTTAAAACCGTATCTTTTCGATCCGACAAATTTTTAAGATACTTTAACCTGTCGTAAAAATCTCTCAAAACCTCATCAGACATCTCGCCGGTCTGTTCTTTCCTGTATCTGGCAATAAAAGGAATAGTTTTACCCTCGTCTATTAATGCCAGGACATTATCCACCTGCGCCGTTCTTAATTTAAATTCTTCTTGCAAAATTTTATTAATATTCATATTTTCCCTTTCAATTTAAACAACGCCTCTCCATTTTGAAAAGCGTTGCAATCTTCTAAAAGTTTTTAATTTGTGGTGGCGATACGATATAGTACCCTTCTGCAAAAGTTTCACTTATATTAGTAATCTTATGTGGGATATTTCCTAAAATATATATTGTATCTCCTGGTTTTAAATCATAAGTTTCCTGACCCAGGGTGACTTCAAGTTCACCTTTAACAAGAACCAGTATTTCTTCGGCCTCATGAATTGAAAAGCCATCAGATTCCGATGTTCTCGGTCTTAAACTGAATTTTGCTGCGAGCATTTTTGCCCCATTTTTTTCCCCATTTTCTACAGATGTCATCAGCTCATAAGAAACCGAAGAATTCGGAAAGAACATCTTAACCCTCTCGTCTTTTCTAACTATCGGATTTTCCTTTGAAATATCATCCATAAGTAAGTATATAGGTATATTTAAAGCATTTGATATTTTCCTTAAAGATGTTAAGGACGGTTCTATGAGACCTCTTTCAAGTTGTGATATGTAGCTAGATGACAACTCCGTAATTTCGGCAAGATCCCCTAGTTTAAGCCCCTTAGCTTTTCGTGCACTTCTTATTCTTTCTCCAAGCATACAGCCACCCTTTTCTATTTAATATTTGTTAATAATTATAACACGAAAATTAAAAAGGTTTAACACTTTTTACATAAATAATAGATTTTCGCTATTTATTTCAGTTTATATCAAATAATCCATTTATAATATTAACTCTAAATTCATTTCCAAAAATTATATTCATATATTATCCCCTGATTTTATAGTTATGGTATAATAAAATAAGTTTATCATACTATAAGAAGAAAGGCGGAAAAATATGAAAGTTATAGCATTTAACGGAAGTCCTCATAAACATGGGAATACGGCTACGGCCTTGGAGCTTGCAAAAAAACACTTTGAAAGCCAGGGCGTTGAATTTGAAATATTTAACGTAGGCGACAAACCTGTAGCCGGTTGCATGGGCTGCGGGATGTGTTTCAAAACAAAAAATGAAGAATGCGTAATAAAGGGTGATTCTGTAAATGATGCCATCCAAAAAGTAAAAGAAGCAGATGCAATAATACTGGCTTCTCCAGTACATTATTCTGGAATTGCCGGTAACATGAAGTCCTTCTTAGACAGACTGTTTTATGTATGCGGTGCAAACGGCTCGCTTATGAGACATAAGGTAGGTTCTGCTCTCGTTGTCGTAAGACGTTCTGGCGGGGTTGCGACCTTCGATCAGCTCCATCACTACCTTACGATTTCAGAAATGATAATACCTGCTTCAAATTATTGGAACGTGATTCACGGCGCAGTTCCTGGCCAAGTATCCGAAGATGGAGAAGGCCTTCAGGCAAACGAGATAATGTGCGAGAATATGATTTGGCTTCTAAAGTCTCTGGAATATTCAAAAGAAGCGGTTCCTGCTCCAAAAGGTCACAAAAAGATTATGACAAATTTTGTACGCTAAAAAATACTATGCACAGGAGAAAAATATAAAATGGATTTTAATATAGAAGCTTTAAAAATGCACGAAGAGAACCAAGGTAAAATTGCAATCAAAAGTAAAATAGCTTTAAAAACAAAAGATGACCTAAGCTGCGCATATACTCCAGGAGTAGCTGAGCCATGCAGAAAAATTCATGAAAATCCTGAGGATGTTTACAAATACACTTCAAAGGGAAATCTTGTTGCCGTTGTCAGTGATGGTTCTGCCGTTCTAGGGCTTGGAAACATAGGTGCTAAGGCTGCCATACCTGTAATGGAAGGAAAATGCATACTTTTCAAGGAATTTGGAAATGTGGATGCCTTCCCGATATGTCTTGACACTCAAGATACCGAAGAAATAATAAAAGCCGTAAAGCAAATTGCTCCTGTTTTTGGAGGAATTAACCTTGAAGATATTTCGGCTCCAAGATGTTTTGAAATCGAAAAAAGACTCATAGAAGAACTTGATATTCCTGTCTTCCACGACGATCAGCACGGAACGGCCGTGATTGTACTGGCTGCACTTATCAACTCGCTCAAGCTACGAGACAGTAAAATAGAAGATATAGAATGCGTTATAAATGGTGCAGGCGCTGCTGGCATAGCAATATGCAAGCTTCTTCAAAGCGCTGGAGTAAAAAACGTGGTGCTTTGCGATACCAAAGGAGCCATCAGCCTTGAAAGAACAGATCTTAACTCTTCAAAGATGGAAATGGCCAAAATAACAAATATTCATAACGAAAACGGCAAGCTGGCTGAAATTGTAAAGGGCAAGGATTTATTCATCGGAGTTTCTGCGGCAAATATGCTTTCCAAAGAAATGGTAAAAACCATGAATAACCCAATAATCTTTGCCATGGCAAATCCAACCCCAGAAATCCTTCCTCAGGATGCGCTCGATGCCGGCGCCTTCATTGTAGGTACTGGACGCTCTGACTTTGACAACCAAATAAACAATGTTCTGGTATTTCCAGGACTGTTCAGAGCCGTGCTTGACTTAAGACTAAAAGCCTTTACCGAGGAAATAAAACTTGCCGCTGCACATGCTATTGCCAACGTAGTTAAAAAAGAAGAACTTTCAAAGACCTATATTCTTCCTAGCTCCCTTGACAAATCCGTAGTGCCTGCAATAGTAGATGCAATAAAATCCCTGTAGGCGTACTCAATTAAAACTTAAACATTGCAGATTTTAACTATCTGCTATAATACAAAAAAGGAGTGCTTTTTTTAAAAAAGCACTCCTTTTGTTAAAGCTGAATAAAAAATGAAACCAGAATCGGTACAAGCATTGTAAGTACCACTCCATTTACAAAACAAATCACCGCAGTCTTTGGATCTGTAGCCTTAGATACTACAGGAAGAAGCGTATCCATTCCAGCTGCTCCCGTGGTAGATACCGCCTCCATAAATCCAATTTTTTGAGCTACCACAGGTATTATAAGTATCGCACACACCTCTCTTGTGACATTGGCCAAAAACGCCACCGCACTTATCTCCGCCGAATACGGCGCAATAATTATTGGGGCCAGAGTATACCAGGCAAAACCAGAACCTATTGCCGCACTTTCATTGGGAGCATATCCTAGAAATACCCCGACTAAAACAGCTCCGAAAATACTGCCTATTGCCACTATGAAGGGCAGCGCAATTATACCTACTCCCAATTCCCTTATCTGAATAAAAACCTCTTTATTTTTTCCTAAATCAATTCCTACAAAAAACAGCAACGCACATAATCCAAAATCCATTATAGTTCCTATGTACTGCAAAAAACTTTCTGGAACAATAAAAAAACCCGTGATTGCTCCCAACAATACTGCTGCTAAGATTTTTTTTGTCATTTCCCTTATTTTCCTCTCTTTATAACAAATCTTGAATATATATTTACAGATAAAATACTGAACAGTACTGTGGATAAACCAAATACGATTCCTTTAAATCCAATAGTGCCTAATGATTCAACAATTTTCTTATCGGCGCCTAGATTTATCCCCATCATGAACAATAAAAGCATCAAACACGCCATCTGCAACTTGTCTAACGAATCATACACCTTTTTCCCAAATATACCCCTTCTTCCCAAAAGAAGACCTATCCCGAGCAATGTCATATACAAAAGTAATTTTGAAGCCATAATTCCCTCCCTGTTTTCTGATTATACTGATATTATAACATGATTTAACAGAAAAGGACTGCCAATGTTTTACCATTAACAGCCCTAATTTATTTCTTCATTCATATTCAGTTGTACTTTCCTATCATTTAACTTAACGGCCATAAGTTTGATAAATTTTAATTTTTAAAGTTTGTTTCTTTCAATTTGAATCTTTGTTTCTTGAATCTTTGTTTCTTGAATCTTTGTTTCTTGAATCTTAAATCTTGGTTCTTTCATCTTGAATTTCGCTTCTTGATTTTTGATGCTATAAAAGTCATCTTAAACTTTAAAGCTCGATTTCCAAATTTCTAAAACTTAAACTCTGTTCAAACAGCTCATACTGTTGTCTCAAGCTGTTATAAAGATGTTGTTTCAATTAAATTTTTTCATCTTACTTCTCGAATCCGGAATTCCAATATTTTTTTGGGGTATTCATTAAATTTTACATAGCCTTGCTCCTTAGTAACCTTCGAATTACTTGTTACTTGTTACTTGTTACTTGTTACTTGTTACTTGTTTTTCAAGAACTTTATACATTCTACTCTCGATGCCCTGTTTTCTTAGCACTTGGTATGCTTACATACACTAGCTCTTATATTATCACTAAATGGCTGAATCAATAAATTGTATTTGTCTTGAAATTTTCTTGCTGGTCGTACCATTTGTTCTGTTAATATGGCAACACCTTCTTTCCAAAGTTCTCTTTCAAATATCTGAATACTGCGGCTTAATGTATTTCAGGTGGGTGTATTAGCCCTAAATCAGAAATAATAAAGCCATCCTTCTACCTTTGAAATCTCTTGTTCTTTAAAACCTTTTGGTATCAGCTGATCCAGAATTGAATTTTCCCATTGGTATCACTCCTTTAAAATGCTACAATCTATTCTAACTTGCTAGTTATTATATACCCGCTGAGCTATGATATAAACATTTTAATGAAATAAACTCCACATTGCGAATAATATCGTAAGATGGAGTTTGATTTTATCAATATTAAATTATTATAGTTCTTAAGATTATCTTTGAATCTTCAGTAGCAAGTTTACAATTCGCTTTTCACTTACTTTTATGGCTTTCAGCTCTACACCATTTATTAAAGTACTGTTCTTATCATTACCTTCTGATGGTATTTTGCCAAGCTCTCCCAGAAGGAGGGCTCCAATTGTTTCCGTAAAATCCGTGGGCAACCCCAAATTCAACTTGTCATTTATTTCTGATATGCTCACAAGTCCATCTATCTTGTATGTGGTGTCACTTATTTTTTGGATTTCCAACAATTCTTCCGGCTCATCATCTTCATCATCGATGTCGCCTACTATTTCTTCGATTATATCCTCAATTGTCAGTATTCCTGTAAAACCACCATATTCATCTATTATCAGCCCCATATGATACCTGTCTCTTTGCATTTCTATCAAGAGTTTATCAAGAGGTTTGTATTCATGTATAAAGTACGGCTCTTTTAAAAGCCCTCTTAAGTTAACCAGTTCCAGGTTTCCTTTTCTTACCTGAGCAAACACGTCTTTTACGTGCAGCACACCTATTATATTGTCTATCTCTTTGTCATAGACTGGGATTCTAGAATAGCGTTCTTCTATTATTTCATCCAAAATTTCTGTAATGTCATCATTTATGTCGACTGCAAAGACTGAAGTTCTAGGTATCATTACATCCTTCGCCTTTAAGTCATATAGCTTCAAAACTTTTGTTATCATGGTTCTTTCAAAGTCATTTACGAATAATTTAACTCGTTCATCTTCTTCAAAACTGTTTATAAATTCTTCTTTTGCAAGATCTTCCTGTCGTTCTCTTTCTTCTTGTGTAGTTATTTTTTGATTTTTTTTCTTACTGCTCCAGTTAGAAGCCACTATTCCTACAGGCCTATTAAAAAAGTTCTTAATATATCGCCCGACGCCGTCTTCCATTATTTTCCTCCATGTTTTGTTGCAAATTCACACACGACATAACCCTCATTGAATTATACGTGCATCATACATATCTCTATTCTATAGTGTTTTAAGGTTCTTGTCTATGACTACAGTCATTTTTTTAAAATATATTATTTTATTTTTTCCCTAAAAAGAAGCTTAGCTATAAATGGAACTCTTACTTCCACAGCATGTTCCGGGCATACCTCGTGACAGCAAAAGCAGCTTATGCACTTGTTCAGGTCTACTATAGCCTTTTTGTTCTCAAGATGTATTATTTTAGCAGGACAGTTTCTCACACAATATCCACAGCCTATACATTTAGCTTCTATAAAAAATGGTTTTGATTTGCTTTTATCCACAAGATATCGCTCTATACCAGCCGGAACTCTGCCCGAGAGAAAATTAACACTTTTAGCTTTTGGTTTTTTAAAAGGTTTTATTTGTAACATTCTTACATACTCTTTAAATCCCAGCATATCCAAAGCAATATATTCGCCGCTCTCTGCATCTTCAACTATTACCGTAACTTCATCTTCATTTAAGATGTCTCTTTTTTCCGAATTCAGTAAAGTTGCCACTTCATATTTTTCCATACCAATAAGTGCGCTTGCAACCAGGTCCAATTCATAGGGATTACTGCCTCCAAGCAGGTATCCGAAGTCTACCTTTTCACCGCCATTGGGTCCATCGCCTTCCATCGCATGAATTCCATCAATTATTGAAAAGTCTGGTTTTACAAACTCACATATATCTATAAGATGATTTGCAAAATTTACTGGCTCCTGCAGCTTCATATGATAAGCCGCTTTTGTAAGCCCTGGTATGACTCCATAGAGATTCTTAACAGCTCCTGTATACGTCATCATTACATGGGTTTTAAGCTTCGCTACGCTTATTATCATATGTGCGTTCAAAACAGGATTTATTACATCTATCTTATCTAGAGTCTTTGCATTCTTAAGCTTTACATTTTCAAAACTCGTATCGTAATTTAATACAGCGCCGGTTTCCTCCGCCACTTTAGCCATCCCTGTAGCTGCATATACCGCCTTGAGGGAATTTTCATTGTACGGTCCTGCCGGCGAATCTGCAATTACAGGAATTCCCTTATATTCCTTTACATATTCACATATGGCCTTTATTACCTGCGGATTAGTGGTAACGCACTGATCCGGAGTCTTCTTGGATAACAAGTTTGCTTTAAGCAGAACGTTCATCCCAGGCTTTATTTTGAGTGCAACCTGCCCCTGGTTGAGTATCTCATATATCTTATCCTTAACCTTTTCATAATCATAATCACTGCATTTCTTAATTATTATTTCCCCCATTACATAGCCCCTATCCTGAGTCTTGCCAACTTAATCAACCTGCATTTCATCTTCTTGCTTAACTTACCCTTCATCTTCAAATCAAATATCTTTTCTTTTGAAAGCAATTTGTCAACTATATGCTCGACAATGCCTTTATCCTCATACGCCATTTCAAACCCCTCTTTTAAAAACAGCTTTGAATCCAGGACTATAAGCTCGTCATAAAGTTCATTTCGTTCATGCTTGCTCAACAATCTTCCTTCAAAATTTTTACAGTATGGGATGTTAAAAAGCACATAATCCTCGTTTATTTTATACCCATATTGCTCATTTATAATTTTTTTAATTTCTTTATTTTCACTGTACAGCCTTTTATAATTCTCGTTGTATTCCTTTTCCTTCCAGTGTCCATACAGCCTGCAATTCAAAGGTCTTGAATCATATATTTCACATCTTTTATTTTCATCTAAAAATGGACATTTTTTTCGATTTTGGTATATCTCAAAATAATATTCAAATATTCTTTCAAGCAATTTACTTCTTTTGAGTTGAGGCATTTTTTTGATATTCTCAAATATCACTTGCGCCTCTGCAAAACTTGCACCTACAGATTCCTGGCAGCAATTTGCGCAGCCTGTACAATCCCCAGCCGGAACCTTGTTATATATTTTATTTAGCTCTGATTTGAGCGTATTATTCATTATTTCCCTTTCCACTTAACTTAACATTGCAATAGCTCTTATCGGCGCCCCATCTGCATCTTTATACTTCAGAGGCATTAAACACAGAGTAAATTGTTCGTTTTTTATTTCATTTAAATTTGCAAGGTTCTCTATTATCAGCATATTATTCCCAAGCGCAATCCTGTGATTAGAAAGATTCACATCATCAATAGGGTCGAGTGATATGACATCAAGTCCGATTCCCCTTACATTATTCTCTACTAAATATTTTACCACATTAATATCTATATATGGAAATAAATCATAATATTTTTCATCGCCCCAGTACTTGTCCCATCCAGTGCTGAATAGCACATAATCAGAGTCTGCAATTTCTTGACTGTATGCTAATACATCATCCATAGTAACTGTCTGACCTTTTTTCTTCGAGCTGCAGTCAATAACAACTCCGCTCCCGGTAAGGTACTGAACGTCATAGGAATCCAGAGTAGCTCCATCTTCAAAGATATGCGCAGGAGCATCCATGTGAGTTCCTGTATGTGAAAACATCGTAAGGAGAGTCTCTTTGAATCCGTCTTTTTCTATAGTATTTGCGATTTCAAGTTTCGGCTTTTCCGTTCCTGGAAATACCGGCATATTTGATTCAATCGTATGAGTCAGGTCTATTACTCTCATTTTTCCCCCTATTTTTTTTAAAGTTGTGTAGTTTAATTTTTCCGTAAGCTATTTTTTTATTGTTTTGTACCTTTTTTTAAATCTGGGAATTTCAATATTGATGTTCATAATCACTATTGACGCCATTATTATCGTAGCTCCGGCAATTTTCCCAAAGTTAAGCGGCTCCTTTAAAAATGTAACTGCAATTATTATAGATACTACCAGTTCAACCGATGCGATTACCCCCAGTTTTGATACCTGAACATTATGCAGCGATGGTATGTAAAGACAATAAGGAATACTCGAAGCTACAATTCCAAATACTGGAAGTACGAGAAATACAGTCTTATCCTGAACCGCCATTATCGATGTAATCGGCTTCGCAAAAGGTATCAGCAATATAGCTCCAAACATGAAACTGTATATTATTATGGTAAATGGATTGTATTTTGAAGTAACCTTTTTGCTCAAGGCAGGCATAAGCGAATATGTCAGCGCCGCAACAAGTCCCAGTGCTATTCCCAAGGTATTGGTCTGCAGAGTCGAAAAGTCCCCCCCCGTTACCCCATATATACATCCTACAAGACATACGGTTACCGCAAAAATCTTCTTCTTGCTTGCTTTTTCCTTGTACATAAAAGTCCCAAGTAAAAACATTATTACCGGAGAAAAATAAAGCAGTACAACTGCCGTAAAACTTCCTACCAATTTAATCGATCCAAAATATGATAGATTGAATATCCCCTGAGACACTACTCCAATTAAACAGGTACTCCAAAGACCTTTTTTGTCTATTTTCAATATCCCAGGGTCTTTTATTGCAAATATTATAAGCAATATCAAAAATCCTGAAAATAATCTTGAAAAAGCAATCATCTCTGAACTCAGGCCATACCTTTCAAGTATTTTACCAAAAAGTCCCAAAGTTCCCCAAAATACTCCCGCAAGACCTATTTTCATATAATTTTTTGTTATCTGATCCATTTCATTCTCCTAAATATTTATTTGCGTCATAATATCACATGTCTATGCAACATTATACTACTGTGCGCAGTTTTTTTAAACACTAAAATATATTAATTTGCCATTTACATGCTTTTTTGATTTCAATGCCGCCTCCAGACAAGTTTACAGTTATCAATTTAATCATGAAAAAAAGATTAAGCTCTAAAAATCAGATACTTAATCCTTTTATACATTAATTTCATTAATGTTTTTAACCAAAAACTTTCAACTTCTATTATTTGTCCAAGACGCTATGTTTTTAGTTCCTATATTAAGCTTTTGTGCTCTTCCTTAACTTTTTCAAGCTTGTCTTTGTCCAAATATAGTTCCAAAGCAGAACATACTGTAGCATTTATTATTTGAGTCATTTTTCTATATGAATATTCAGAGTTTACATAATCAAGAGCCTCAGCCTCATGAGATTTCATAGGTCGGTCTGCTTCTACATCAACTTCCAAATACATCGTCGGGCAGACATAGCTCACATTACCGATATCTGTAGATCCTGGCGGTGGTGCATCCTCCTGTGATGAAAACTTCGTAATCCCAGCTTCTATGAGGTTTTTTTTCATAATCTCCATCAGATACGGAATATTAAGCAGATCATCAAAGGTGTTCTCGAAATTATGATACTTGACCCCTGCCCCAGTTATCATTGCCGCACCCTTTGCGCAGTCTATGACTCTTGAAACAACATGTTCCAAGTATTTTTTGTCGCTTGACCTCATTGTAATTTGGCATACGCCTCTTGCAGGAACTATATTTGTTGCCAGTCCGCCATCAGTTATGATTCCATGAATCCTGACATCTGGTTTGACATGCTGTCTCAGCGAGTTTATTCCCATGAAGGTAAGCTGCACTGCATCCAGAGCGTTAATCCCCTCTTCTGGAAACGAAGCTGCATGGGAAGCTCTGCCTGTGAATTCGAACTGAATCGAGCTCATTGCAAGAGCCGCTGTATCTATTACAGTCTCACTCTCCAGGTGAGACTGGAATATTACATCCACGTTGTCAAAAGTACCTTTTTTCACCATGTCTACCTTTGCGCCATAAGTTTCTTCCGCCGGCGTTCCAATAAGAAGTATCTTTCCCTTAAAATTCTCCTTCAGCTTTGAAAGTACTATTGCACATCCTGCCATGGTTGAAGCAATCCAGTTATGACCACAGGCATGACCGTTTCCAGATGGAGTTTCATATCCTGGCAAAGCATCATATTCAGCAAGAAATGCTATAACGGGGCCGTCTTCATCTCCATATTCAGCTGTAAATGCAGTTTCCATATCAGGATATGGGAATTCAACTTTAAATCCATGACTGCTCATTACTCCCGCTAAATATTTGGATGACCAGTGTTCCTCTCCGCTGAGCTCCGGATTATTGAAAATAACATCTGATATTTCTTCAAATTCTTTTCTATATTTTTTTTCTGTCTCAATCACATTTAATTTAAGTTTACTAAATTCCATTTTTTAAAATCCTCCGATTATTCATTATGTCTTATGAGCACAATCTATACGATAGCTGTAGCAATTATAATGAGAACTACCTGTAATACAAGCATTATTCCAAACAACGGTGCCATAAACTTGTACCATCTTGCCATTGGAATTCCCATTATTCCACATTCAATAGCCACACCTGTAGGCCAGAACATATTAGAGAACCCATCTCCGAATTGAAATGCAAGTACTGCAATTTGTCTGTCCATACCAGCAAGGTCTGCAATAGGTGCCATTATAGGCATTGTAGCCATCGCCTGCGAAGGTCCGCCTGTTATAAATAAGTTTATAACATTTTGCGAAAACAACATTCCCAGTGATGTAACATATCTGCTTGATCCTACCAGGAAGAAAGATAGATAATATATTACAGTATCAAGAACAGCTGAGTTTTCCATAGTGATAACCGCGCCTCTTATAAAACCTATGGTCATTACTCCAAACAAGATTTCCTTTGCAGCTTCAATAAATATGTCCATTATTTTTCCAAGGCTGTATTTACTGATTAACCCTGTAACTATGAACATCATGAAGAAAAGCGCTGCCAGCTCGTCAATATACCATCCCATTTTCAGCGTGGAGTATAAAGTCATGCTAAATGTAAATACCATTGCAAGAAGACTTAATTTATGTGTAATTGTCATTGGTTCAGCTTTTAATTCAATGTTACTCGTAATGCTTGTAGTAGCACCATAAAGCACTGATTTCGTAGGGTCATTTTTAACTTTTTTTGCATAATGGCTAACATATGAAATTACTGCAACTTCAAACACTACAAATGCAAATATTCTAAAATTCATACCTGAGAAAAGAGGCACTTTTGCAACACCTTGAGCTATTCCAATTGTAAAAGGATTTGTAAGTGCTGCTGCAAAACCTGTTGCAACTCCAACAAAAACAATTGCTCCTCCGACAACCGCATCATAACCCAGTGCTATTGCCGCTCCTATAAATACCGGTATCAGCCCGTATACTTCTTCGTATAAACCTGCTGTAGATCCTAAAATTCCAAAAGCTACCATAGAAATAGGGATAAAAAGATGAGTCTTATTTCCAAGTTTCGCAGCAAGGTTTCCAAGTACTACATTCATCGTTCCATTTACTGTAAGCATATATACAAAACCATATGCAAAAATAATGAAGAACGTGATTGATGCCGTATCAACATATCCAAGCTGAATGTTTAAAAACAGGTCGAATATCGAAGGCATATCCTTCGCTATAGCATGATAGGTTCCAGCTACAACAATCATGTCCCCATCCGCATTGGCAACCCTGTCAAATGTTCCAGATGGCAGTATTACGCAAAGTACATAAACTGCAATAACAACACTCAAAATAACTACATAAGGGTGAATGTTTTCAAAATCAATAAACTTCTTCTTTTTCTTCCCCCCGTTTTTTTCCTCTAACCCGCCTTCAACCTTCTTCAAATCCAAAGCTTCCATTATGTACTCCTTTCAAAAATAAGTAATATCCTGTTTATAAAATTTCCATTTGATTATATCAATTCCTAATTGTCCAAAAAATCATTAATATTTTCATGTAATATGCGTTTTTTGTCTAAATCGCTAAAGAATCCTTTTTCAATTCTAAAAATTTCGAGATATGGATGCATCAGCGGATAATTAGATTCAAACAAAATTCGATCTTCATATTTATCGGATAAATTTTTCAGCCACTGAACTCCGCAAGCCCCAGAAGTTCCGAGATATAAATTTTCTACTTTCCCCATAGCTGCCGAAACATCGTCAAATGTAGAACCACTAAGATCCAACTGACCTGCATTTGTCGCAATTATTTTTACCGTTTCAAACTTCCTTGCAACATCTACAACCTGTGTTATATGAGAAACCCAAGGATACCCGGTTTCAACTATTACTGAGACTCCCAATTCAGAAGCTTTCTTAAATACAAGCATCGCTTCTTTTCCGTTTACTCTGAAATTTTCCTCCCATGGGTTAAGGTACACAAATTGGAATAAATTTCGACTTAATTTACCTTCCATTTCAATTTCCATTTTATCCCATCTCCACGGATCAATCCTGAGAGCTCCAATAAATTTTTCAGGATTACTCTTTACCACATCCTCAACATATTCATTTCCATCCTCTACCATATAGCTTTGGGGTTTATTCGGACATAATACAGCCCTTGATATACTATGTTCTATCATTTCATTTATGTATTCTTCAATTAGCAATCCCTTTCCATCGAAGCTTTTTCCAATTCTTGCGTGTGCATCTATTATCATCTTACCCTCCTAAAAGTGGATAAGTCTGGCTATATTTTTAAAAAGGATTTTTTCCTCGTTTTCATAGCCAAGCTTTGCATATCTTATTTTTTCCAATTCCAGCAAAGGATTATCAGTGGGAATATCTGTTCCAAAAAGAAGCCTGTCCGCTCCAATCTCTTCCACTGCTTTCTTTATCCCGCCCACAAAAGGCTGTTCGCAGGTTTCAAGATAAACATTATCGCATCGCTTTGCAATTTCAATTGCATCATCCTGATGGAAAAACCCACCCATATGTCCCAATATTATTTTAGCCTCCGGGCAAGCCTCTGCCGCCCATTCAATTTGAAGTGGAAGGCACATGATTTCATCAGAACAGTGATAAAGAACTGGGATATCATAGTGAGCTGCCTTCTTTAAAATCTTTATAGTGCCATCTTCAAAAGGAGCCAACGAATAATCAATAGGATGGAGCTTTATTCCCTTGAAACCATATTTCATAACTGCTTCATCTATAACCTTAAGTGTCCGGTCTCCATAGCCTGGATCAAGTCTAACAAACGGCACAAATTTGCCTGGATATTGCTTTACACAATCGGCATAATATTCCAGTGACGCCGTATGCATTCCAGGTTGGTTAGTATACGTACTTATGCAGGCCATGTCAATTCCTGCGTACTCCATATAAGAAATAACCTTTTCAGGACCATCATCAAGTCCTATTGATTCAAAAACCTCTAAATGAGCATGTGCATCTATTATCATTCTATTCTCCCCTACTTTATTATAAAAATTTTATCATACAATTAAAGCAAGAAAAGCTTATTTGTCCTCCTTTACAAATATAGATTAATATTCTATGCCAAATATTAAAGCAAAAACAATTCCAAGTATTTGAATTTTCAAAAAAATCAAATACTTGGAAACGCATATTCCCTTATAAATCAACACTTTGGCCGTGTTCATTTTTTTAGTTTTTTTTCCTTGAGAATATTTTTCCAACTTAAAAAACAATACCATCGCTCTTTTTGAGTTTTTTTAGACTTGTTTTGCATTTTTTTGAAATCAAGATAAGTTTTTTCGAATTAATAAGTCTTTTTGAACTCATTAATCAGTACAATAGCGATTTTCCGACTATTATTCCCATAGAAAAACCCAATAACGAGTTATATTCAACTCATTATTGGGTTTTTCTTTATACCTACTTCTATTTGATGTAATTGACGCTTCTAAGTTCCATATGTCTGCGCTTTATTGTTTCTACAAGAAATTTATCCAATATAAGCTCCAGGCTCATATTTCCCATAATTTTTATTGCCTGATGCAGCTTTTTATGAGCATATGCCGAATTGACATAATCCAAAGCCATCTTTTCATGTGTACAGAACTCTCCGTCCGCTTCAATATCCATTTCAAAATACATAGTCGGGCATACCTGGCTTACATTCCCGATATCAGAAGAGCCCGTTGGATTTACAATACTGTCATTTATATTTTCAATCCCCTCTTCAATCATATACTTCTTAATCATTTCCTGAAGTATGTCCACATTCAAAATATCATCTGTCTGATTTTCAAAAAAATCATATTCCAGCAGAGCTCCCGTCATAAGCTCTGCACCTCTGGCACAGTTAATCACTCTTTGCGTAACTTCACTTAGATAGGTTCGGTTCTTCGCCCTTACAGTGTACCTGCATGAAGCATAATCCGGAATTATATTCGAAGCTTCCCCGCCAGATGTTACTATTCCACATATTTTTGCATCTTCCCTCAGCTGCTGCCTCATTGCATTTACACCCGAAAACATAAGTTGCACGCCATCGAGTGCATTGATTCCCTTATACGGATACGATGCCGCATGAGTAGCTTTTCCATGAAACCTGAATTCCAAGGCATCAAGCGCAAGAGCCGTACAGCTTATATCTGTATAACTTTCAAGGTGAGGTTGAATAACAATATCTATATCGTCAAAAGCTCCAGCGCTTACCATATCGACCTTGCTACCGACAGTTTCTTCTGCGGGAGTTCCTATGAGTATTACTCTTCCATTCAAGCCTTCAAGCTTTGAAAGTCCTACACTTACCCCGACCGTCGCTGCAGCTATCCAATTATGTCCGCAGGTGTGTCCCGGCCTTATAATCTTTTTATCCCGCTTTCCTCTTTTTTCGTTCTCAGAAAAAACTACCGGAAGCGCATCATATTCTGCAAGAAACGCTATACTAGGTCCATCTCCACTGCCCAAAACAAACTCAGCCCTAAAGGCAGTTTCATAATCACAATAGTTTGGTTCCACTGTAAAACCATTATTTTCCATAAAATCTATTAGAAAAGCTGAACATACATATTCTTCCTCACTTAGTTCAGGATTCCTGAAGATAAAGCCGCATACATCCTCAACCTCCAAGGAAATTTTCTCTTCAATTTTTTTAAATTCTTCCTTTATTTTTTCAATATGTAAATCATCATTTTCCAATTTCATAAGACCACCTTTTGAACTTTTCTTCTATTTTAACATTACATATAGATCATGCACAAGTTAAAAATTACTTATATTGTTGATTTTACATTTCGTTAATGATATAATTCGGTTAAATAAGTCAAAATATACTCAGAGGTAATAAATGAATAAATTTGAAGAAATTAAAAGTTTAAATGCTGGAATTATAATCACTGATAAAAATAATATAATTCTCTCACACAATATGCATGCAGCCAAATTACTTAAGGTTGATATTTCAGTAGGAAGATCCATTAAGTATTATCTTCCATATATATCATCCATGAATCTCCACATAGAAGATACTCAGAATACTTCTTTGTATATATTCGGAATCTCGAACCTTACATCTATTTCAAAAAGTATTTTTCAGGGAATAGAGTCAGGTATTTTCATTACCGATATTTCCGGCAAAGTGCTTTTCATGAATAATTCTATAAAAAAAATTCTAAAAACTTATTCAAATGACATATTTTCAATCTTCTTAAACAATAATATAAACATAAGTTCCTTCGGAATAATACTTAAATCTAAAAAAGAAGTTTCTTATGAAGTCAAGACCTCTGACAGCAAAAAATATTCATTGAAATTAGCTCCTGTCATCGATGATTTTGAAAATATTATAATGATATATGGAATCTTCTCAGAAACTCAAGATGATGATAACCTCAAAAACCAGCTCAAGGTAACCCAAAGCGAGCTTGAAAAATACAGATTTTCATCTAATGACGATATCTTTAAATCCGAAAAACCAAACCTTCAGTTACACAGCAAGTCCATGACAGAACTTTATTCCATACTGTCCAATATTTCCAACAGAGACATTACCATTCTCCTGCTTGGCAAATCAGGTACCGGAAAAAGCTCAATTGCAAAGAAAATCCACACAGAAAGCCTTCGCCGTTCCAATCAGTTCGTAACAATAAACTGCGCTGCACTTCCTGAAAGTCTTATTGAATCTGAACTTTTCGGCTATGACAAAGGTGCCTTTACAGGTGCTCTTTCAGGTGGAAAAAAAGGTCTTATTGAAATCGCTGATGGAGGTACACTCTTCATTGACGAAATTGGCGAACTTCCTTTCCATTTGCAAGGAAAACTTCTGGAGCTTGTTCAGGAAAAAACCTATCGGCCAGTTGGAAGCACCACGGTAAAGACTGCAGACATAAGAATTATAACTGCTACCAATATGGATTTGTACGGCCTGGTTTCCCAAAAAAAATTCCGAGAAGACCTGTACTACAGGATAGCCGTTGCGGTAATAAACATACCTCCGCTTGCCGAACACCCCGAAGATATAAAGCTGCTTCTCGATTCGTTCACTCTCTATTTCAACAAGAAATATGATATCAACATCAGCTTATCTGCTGATGCAAAAAAAATACTTCTGGCCTACAACTGGCCCGGAAACATAAGGGAATTAGAGCATATCTTGGAATTTTTGATGATACGCTCCAATAAAAGCATAATCGAAGCTACCGATTTGCCGATGGACATAATTAGATACAGCGAGCAACATTCCAGTTCAGGCCATAAAACCTTGCTTCCCCTCCTTGGAACACCACCCTCAATTACCCTCCCTGATGCAAAAACATTGAATAATCTGGTTTTTGATGTAGCTTTAGGAAATGACACCCTGGCTGATTACATGCAGCAGTATGAAGCCTTTATCGTCAATGAATACTACAAACTTCACAAAAGTTCCTATAAACTTGCACATCAGCTGTCTATTTCTCAAACTAAGGCTAACCGGCTGATACAAAAGCACTGCAAGTAAATCTTAAAATAACTGATATTTGAAATTCAACATAATAAAACCCCGGAGTCATGATTTTTTTCATGGCTCCGAGGTTTTTATTTTTGTAGCTGTTTTATCTATTTTTCTCTATATCTTATTTCATAGATTCCAAAAACTCCTCGAGCTGATCTTCAAAGTAAAATTGACTGTGGTCAACCACTATACAGGGTATCCCAACATATCCACCTTCTTTGATTCTGCCAAATTCATCCCTGCTATCTCTGTATTTTAAAAATTGTTTTAGAGCAAACATGCTGTCCGTTATATTCACATATGCAAATTTGATTCCATTTTGTAAAAGAAACTCTTTTACTGGTTCACAACCTGGTCAGTGAGAACTTCCAAAAACTACTACTTTTTTCATGACTACAGGCTCGCTTTTAATGCTTCTACCTTGTTAAGAGCTTCCCACGGTGCATCGATGTCAGTTCTTCCAAAGTGTCCGTATGCAGCTGTTTTCTTGTATATAGGTCTTCTAAGATTAAGATCTCTTATTATAGCCCCTGGTCTAAGGTCAAAGTTTTTGTTTATAATTTCAGCAATTACATCATCTCCAACAATTCCTGTTCCAAATGTATCCACAAGGATTGATACTGGTTTTGCAACGCCTATAGCGTAAGCAAGCTGAACCTCGCATTTTTTAGCGATTCCTGCTGCTACAACGTTCTTCGCAACCCATCTAGCTGCATATGCCGCTGATCTATCTACTTTTGTAGGATCTTTACCTGAGAATGCTCCGCCGCCGTGTCTTGAGTATCCGCCATATGTGTCTACGATTATCTTTCTTCCTGTAAGTCCTGCATCTCCATGAGGTCCTCCAATTACGAATCTACCTGTTGGGTTTACAAGATATTTTGTATCTGCATCAAGCAGGGCAGGATCTATTGTTGGGATTATTACATGCTCTATAAGATCTTTCTTTATTTGCTCAAGTGTAACACTTTCAGCATGCTGAGTAGAAATCAGAACTGTATCTATTCTTACCGGCCCATTGTCATCATACTCAACAGTTACTTGAGTTTTTCCGTCTGGTCTAAGGTAGTCAAGCGTACCATTTTTTCTTACTTCTGATAATCTCTTTGCAAGCTTGTGTGCAAGTGATATTGGAAGTGGCATAAGTTCTGGAGTTTCATCACATGCAAATCCAAACATTATACCCTGATCTCCAGCTCCTACGCCTTCGATATCTTCGTCTTTCATTTCACCAGCTTTATGTTCGATAGACTCATCAACGCCCATTGCTATATCAGCACTTTGCTCGTGAATAGCATTGAGTACGCTGCAAGTATCTGCATCAAATCCGTACTTGCCTCTGTCATATCCAATTTCTTTTACTGTCTCTCTTACTATAGTTTGAATATCTACATATGTGTTAGTAGAAACCTCGCCCATAACCATTACCATACCTGTCGTAACTGCTGTTTCACAAGCTACTCTGGCATTTGGATCCTTTGCAAAAATTGCATCTAATATTGCATCTGACACCTGATCACAAATCTTGTCTGGATGTCCCTCTGTAACTGATTCTGAAGTGAATAGTTTTCTCATATTTTTTCTCTGTTCTCCTTTGTTTTGTAATTAAATAGAATTATAATCTTGCACCTTAAGTTTTTCCGTAAACCACTTTCATTTGCTTTAATGCATTAGAAAATCCTCTTTGATTTAGCAAAGAGGATTCATATTATTTATTGTCATAAATAAACCTCATCTGCCAAAATCTTCCGATTTCGCAGGAATTAGCACCATACATTTCTGCTGGTTGCTGGGTTTCACAGGGCCAATCCCTCCACCACTCTTGATAAGGTATCAAGAATATTTAGTTGTATTTTTTCTTATTGTAATATATTTTAAAAGGTATTGTCAATAGTTTTTAAAAAAATAAATTAAACTTTTTTATTGAAACAGGCTTAGGAAACCGTAGGTCATGCCTGTACCAGTTTTTTTGAATACCAATAATTTGTAATTTTCCTCTTTGCCCGCCTTTATTGACGAAAAATCCCTCATGGTTATATAGCTTACATTACCTTCTGCGTAAGAAGAATACTCTTCACCTTTGGAAACCACAAATATGTTCTTGCTGCTGGACGCATCCTGAACCACCTTTCTAAATACAGCTTTTTCTGACACTCCAAGATTCATTTTAGAATTCATCATTATTATTACATTTTGACCGCTTCCTGACAATCCACTTTTCAGTGTCTGCCACTGCCCTGAAATTCCGCCAATGCCGTTGCTTATATCCAGGCCAATGTATTTCACACCATCCCTGTCAACAATTTGGGCACCTTTGTATACCGACTCCTTGCTAATTTTTATGTTATCACTGAGTTCCTGATTCTTATTGAAACTGTTTACCGCCACCTTCGCCTTGGAATTGACTTCTTGTACAAGGCGTCCGTTTATAGCCTGCGAGAGTATATCATCCTTGTCCTTGAGCGCATCTGGTATCACCGCCACATCATAACTTGTCATGCTTTCAGTTTTTTTAGGATCCTTGAGATTTACAGCAGCTACATTTACCGGTATCGACGTGCTTGCAGACCCTGATTTTATTTCAAGTTTTCCACTGCCTCCCGATTGAAAGCTGACGTATCCATTACTGTACGCAGCGCTTATTCCCGAACCAGAAACACTCATGTTGCCAAGATCTACCGGATTCATATTACTGTCAAAACCCTTCACAATCAGCTTTATTTTGTCTCCCTGAAAAATAGCCGAAGTTTCCAGCACGGCCTCAAGCTTGCTCAGGCTTCCTCTGGTTCTGTTGTTGACAAGCGCAACTCCATTGAGTATTTTTCGCTCTTCAGAAAGATCATTTGTTATCTTTCCATTTACTATCATCTCCGTGGAACCACCACCATCGAACATCATGGCATCCTTGACATTTTGCTTTCTTAAAAAATCCGCCACTTCAGTTTCCTGCATTCCTATATAAGGCGCTTTTCGACCATCTACAGTCATAAATACTATTTTCCTGTCATAGGTTATCCCAATGGCCGTCCTTTGAGATCTGCCTGATATTTTATGGGTTAGGGGTGCAAGCATTCCATCTTTAAGTATCATGGTTCCTCCGCCTACCGCTTCCATTATATCTGGATAGTTATTTTCCATATTAGTTTTAAGTTCCAGCCTGTCGCCCACAGAAAATGTAGAAGCCAACAAGTCCCCCTTAGCCCCGCTCGCAGCGACAGCATAGCCATTTTCAGGAACCGCGGTTCCTTTTTGACCTTTCCTTACCTGCGTTACAACATCATCGTTTACAATTACTTCTGTCATAGTTCCTAGCGTTGTACCTGCCTGCCCCTGAGTATTTTTTCTATACTCATTAGTCATTACTATAGGAGATGTATAATTTTTAGAATATTTGTTTATACTGTAGCCCGTCGAATTATTTCCCGTCGTCTCGTTCTTGATAACAACGCCAGATTTCAGATAGTCTATAACCATCATCTGATTGCGATCGACCATGAATGCCGCCATCTTGCCAGAATCATAATAGGTCGATGATATTACTTTTCCATCAGATACCATAGGCCCCATCGAATAACTTGGATTTGCCATGGAAAAAAAATCGGCATTTACAGCAGCCACCGTATTAGGATTCTGTTTAACCAGTTTACTGAGCGTTTCCCTGTTTACAAAGCCTGAAACGTCATTATATAAAATCTCAAAATCTACCGCATTACTTGCTATATCGGCTATTATAAGATTTATTGACTGAACTCCGCTGTCATAGGTCTGAACTACTTTTTTATGCACAATACCCTCACTTATGATTATCTGATATTCATTTTCATATATCAAATCACCATAGCTCACCGTCACAAAGCACTGCATAGCTATAAGGGATGTAATCATTATTTTTCTGAATCGTTTCTTAATTGTCAATTTTTTCATTAATACTCCTGTCTAAAATCTTAAATTCATTTTAACTCTATTTATAAATTATACTACTTTTATACCTCATTACAATTACATAGATATTACACTTTTAATACAAAATTGTTTTCTGCAAATTAATTCTGTCCAAAGCAAATTCAACCTCCCAGTTTTCAGAATATTTCAATTCATTTCAATTAAAAAATACCGCTACATATTGACGTAGCAGTATTTTTTAAAGTTTTATGATATTCATCTGATTACAAGTTGTCAGGTATCCATATTATCTTTAGTTACCTAATCATTAATTTCGTACTCTCCGGCAAAGAATATACCGTCTTCCTTGAATGGATTGCTTCCGATTTCAGAAATTCTCACCTGAGTGTCATCTTTTTCAAAGTTGATTTCAAGTCCATTTTCACCTTTGTAAATCCCTTCATTTCCAGATATTATTGCAACTCCCGTAAAAGTTTTTGTAATCTTATTTTTTTCAAAATCGAATGTAAATTCAAATGAGTTATCATCAGCCTGCATCAGTTCAAGCTTTTTCATGTTATCCTCAGACTTGCCATTTTCCTCAAATTTACCATTCCAGTCCTGTCTTTTAACAACTTCTTTTTCCACAGGAAACTTCGCAAAATCTTCTATCGAGTCCGACTCATAGTAAGTCTTTAATTCCCCCGTGATGTTATCCACTGCCACATAAGGCTTTATACTTTCTCCATTGAGTTTAACTTCAACTATTATATATTCAGTTTCACCTATTTTCTTTTTAGAGTCCACTTCAAATGCATATTTTGATGTATCGAATTTTTCACTCACAAGTTGCAGTGCATCACTTTCCTGAAGTTTCAAAGACTCCGGTCCGCCATTTTCACTCTTAGTGTTGCCATAAATCAGTATCCCTGTGATTAATAAGACTAACACTGCTATCATTGATATTATTTTTTTCATTTCATTTCCCTCCAAAACTTTGCCCGAAATCCAGAACTTGGTTCTCCATTCCCTGACTGCAGATATAAATTATTCAATTCAGCCCTGTTTCATTATTTAATATTTTTCTGCTGCATACTCATTATACCTTATTTAAGCTTATTTTTCATCCTTATTATTGAATATATACGTACAGACAAAAATAAGCTCCTTAATAAAAGTTCAGCCTCAAGTTTAAATACTTAAATCATTTGAGATTGACTTTTATTAAGGAGCTTATTGCCTTTTAACTACTGATTTGCTTCTAACGCTTTTTTTTCAGGTTTGATTTTTTTATATTTAATATACTGATATATTATGATTGTAGCTATTACCCCTGTTCCTATTATATCCGTCATGATTGTTGGATTTATAAGAAGTAGTCCTGAAAATAACAAGAATAACCTTTCAAGTACTCCAGCTTTTCCATACACCCAGCCTGTCATTGCCGAACTTATTCCAAACATGCCGATCAGTGATGTGGCCGTTATCCTGACTACCTCTACAACTGTTGTATCAATCAGAATAAGCGCCGGATTCATTACAAATATATAAGGAATTATAAAGGCTGCAATTGCAAGCTTGGTTGCCTGAACTCCAGTTTTAAAAGGGTCACCCTTTGCAATAGCTGAACCTGCATAAGCTGCAAGTGCTACCGGCGGAGTTATATCCGCAAGAATTCCAAAATAGAAGGTAAACAAATGGGCCGCCAAAGCCGGAACTCCAAGCTGCATTACAATCGGAGCCGCTATCGTAGATGTTATAAGATAATTTGCGGTTGTTGGAACTCCCATTCCAAGAACAAGCGATGTAATCATCGTAAAGAACAAAGTAAGCGAAACCATTCCTCCAGCCGCTGCTATAAGTCCACCTCCAAGCTTGAGTCCAAGCCCAGTAAGCGTAACTATACCAACTATTATTCCTGCAACTCCGCAGGCACAGGCTACACTTATTATGTTCCTGGCCCCGTTGATGAGTGCATCAAACAGGTCCTTCAAAGGTACATAAGTGCTTTTTCTCAGGTATGGTGCGATTACCGCTGCAAGTATTCCTCTTGTAGCTGCATATATAGGTGATTTATCCATAGCAAGAAGCACTATTATTGCTACTATAGGTAACAGCAGATGGCCTCTTTCTCTCATGATAGGTCCAATTTTAGGGAGCTGTTCCTTTGGTATTCCTACAAGGCCTATTTTTTTTGCTTCAAGATGTATCATCATCCAGATTCCAGTAAAATATAAAAGCGCCGGAATTATGGCCGCCTTTGCAACCTCAAGATAAGGCACACCTACTGCTTCTGCAATCAGAAACGCTGCCGCTCCCATTATTGGAGGCATTATCTGTCCGCCAGTTGAAGCTGCAGCCTCTACCGCAGCTGCAAACTCAGGTTTGTACCCAAGAGATTTCATAAGAGGTATCGTGAACGAACCTGTAGATACGGTATTTGATACCGATGACCCCGATATGGTTCCTTGAAGTGCAGATGTAAGAACTGCAACCTTCGCCGGTCCTCCTGCTGAAAATCCAGCTATTGAGTTGGCTACATCTATGAAGAACTGGCCAATGCCCGTCTTTTCCAGAAATGCTCCAAAAAGGATAAACAGGAATATATAAGTGGCGCAGGTTCCAAGTGGAAGCCCTATGATACCCTCTGTGGTGTAGAACAGATGCGTTGCGATACGTTCCATGCCATATCCTCTATGATTCAAAAATCCAGGGATACTTCTGCCGTAGTAAGCGTAGCATATGAATACCGTCGCAATTATTACTATCGGCCATCCTACGACTCTTCTGCAGGCTTCTAAGACAAGTATGGTTCCTATTATACCTACAATTACATCCGTTTGATTATAGGATCCAGACCTGTTTATTATTTCATTATAATTTGTTAAATAGTAAACTACAATGCCGAAAAAAGTCGCAGAAAATATGTAATCAAAAAATGATATTTTTTTTCTGTTGCTTTTTCTGGTTGCCGGATAAAGTAAAAATGCCAGGGTGATAACAAATCCTAGATGTATCATCCTTTGAAGCTGCGCCGGGAAAGTACCAAGCAGGGCCGTATACAGCTGAAACAAGGTAAAACACAGCAATATTACAGTTGTAATAGTCTTCCATGGTCCTTCAAATTTTCTGTATGATGATTCCTTATCGAGTCTGGCCAGAAGTTCATCCTTGTCTATGATTTCATCGTCTGCACCGATTATATCAAGCGGTGCATTGTATTTTGATTTCTGGTCATTATTTTTTCTTCCAAATTTCACGCTTACACTTCCTCCCATATTAATACCCAACTCCTAGTTGGGCTTATTTTTAATAAATAATTTTATAATTTCAAAATAATTTGTATTTCCGATACTGATATTTATAGTCTTATAAGGACAAACCTCATAAAACGAAATTTCATTTTTCCCATAAGTAAACACATGCCTGGCTATTCCTGCCGATGCATAGTTTACGCTCTTTACCTTATTTTGCGCAAAGTCAATACGATACATATCCCCGTCTTCAACCATCTTCATAGTTTCATCCAAAGTATCCATCATACCTACGCCATAGCTTTCAAACCAGCCACTCTTAAGATAAATAAGCTTGTTTTCCTTATCCAGCTCATATCGTTCTATGACCATTCCTTTGTTCACAGAATGTCTGAACTTAACATCAAAATAGTCTGAATTTTCCAGACTGTAGCTCTCAATAAATTCCCCATCTCTGGTCTTGAGATTCAATCTTTCCAAAAACGGCACAAACAGTAGCAGTAAAATGAGCAATAAAACAGACAGGACCCTAAGGCCCATCTGTTTGTTGTATCTCATTAACCTAGTCCTGCCTCAGAATAATATTTTGCTGAGCCTGGGTGTAGTGCTACTGTTACTCCATCTTTTGCCTGCTCAAGAAGTATTTCTTTTCCTTTTGCATGAGATTGTCCTACTGTGTCCAAGTTTTCATATAATGCTTTAGTGAAATTATATACTTCACTCTCATTAAGATCCGCTCTTGCTATGATAAGCGCTCTTACCGCTATTGTATTTATATCAGTTTGAGTTCCATAAACATCTTTAGATATAGTTATATTTGTATAAAACGGATGATCAGTTACAAGCTTATCTGCTTCTGCTCCATCGATGTTAAGCAATTGTATAGGTCTTGTTATTGCAAGTTCAACTACTGCTGTATTTGGAACTCCTGCAGTTACAAAGAAGGCATCAATCTGGTTGTCCTTGAAGGCATTTCCACTTTCTTTAAATGAAAGACGGCTTACTTTTATGTCATCCACTGTCATTCCATAAGCACCAAGCACCTGAATTGCATTGGCTTCAACGCCTGAACCTGCATCTCCTATAGATACTCTCTTGCCCTTAAGATCTCCAACAGTTTTTATACCGCTGTCAGCGCCAACTACAAGTTGAACAATTTCTGGATATATTGAAGCTACAGTACTTAATCCAGTTACCTTTTCTCCATTAAATAATTCAATGCCTTTATCCGCATAGTCCAAAACGTCATTTTGAACGATAGCGTAGTCCGCTTCACCTTTAGATACAAGCATTATATTTTCTTTTGATGCTCCAGTAGACTGAACGGTTATGTTAGTTCCCTCAACCGCACCATTTATAATTGTTGCCATAGCTCCGCCAAGTGGATAATAAGTACCAGAAGTTCCTCCTGTAGCAAAAATATAATTTCCGCCATTCGTAAGTTCTCCCTCAACAGCCGCCGAAGTATCTCCTGCACCACCACATCCTACAAGTGATATTCCCATTGTTAATACTGTAAGTAAGGCCAAACCTGTTTTTAATTTTCTTTTCATTTTTAAATCTCCTCTCTGACTAGTTCGTTTCAGTATCCTGCAATTAACAGTTTCCTTTCAAGATTCTATCAAACGCTTAATACCAACTGTTTCATATAAGATACCACAATATACGAAGTTTTTCAATAGTAAATTCCATAGTCGACATTGTTTTATAATGAAGTGTTGAAAAAACCAAAAATCATTATTTAAAAAGGCAACGTTTTCCTCCAGACCTTTTCAGCGACGTATTTTTAACTAAAAAAAAAGACACCTTGGAAGTGTCTTTATAATGTTTATTCTGAAATTCTATACATTTCTGCTTAAGAAAAAACCTTAAACTGTAAGCAGTCTTTTTATAACATCTCTAAGTTTTCGATATGCGTTGTCTCTGTTCATTATAGCTAAAACTACAATAGACGAACTGCTTACTTCATCAAATGAATACGAATATACCTCAAAATCGAGATAATCTGCGAATCCATCAATAACGCTCTTCAATTGTGATTTAGCATATTCATCAGATTTTTTCATCAATTCGTCAATGATAATCTCATCTTCAAATTTCATATTCTTATCATAACCCAGATTTCTGATATCTATTTCCAACCTGAAACCCACTGCATCTTCTCTCTTTGTAGCCGAGCTGAGGTCTTCTCTTACTGTCAATTTGGTATTTTTCTCTATGCTGTCTTTTAACTCATCCGTATCTATTACGCTGTTTCCAAGCAATTTGTACATTTGTTCACCATTTCTTATCTAAATTGAGGAGGAAGATTTCCTTTTGGTCTTGCTGCCATATTTATCTTCATTGACTCATATTTTATGATTTGGTTTGACTTTTCTTCATAATATATTGCATATGAATTACCAACCTTCATAGACAACTTCTGCCATGAATAAAGTTTCTTTGACGATTTACCAGTCTTTACTATTACTGTATACTTTCCTAGTTTAAATTTGTTTTTTGGCGATGTTATAGAAAGAACTTTTCCTTCTATTGCATATTTCTTTCGCTTATATGAAAGATACATTCTAACCAACAACCAACCCAAACCAATTGCTAAAATTCCACAAGGAACCTTAAGCCACCAGCTTTTATACAGGATCGTTCCTACAATAAGTAGTACAAAAACGACTACTATTCCTGCGATTTTCAATATTGCTTTTGTTTTTTCAGTCACTTTTTTACCCCACCTTAATTATATTTTCAATAGAACGATTATACCAAATTATCAGAGATATTAATAGTCTTATTTTCCATTTAAACGGCTTTTTGCTAATTTATACCTGTTTTCATGAGATAATCTGCTACATTCCAAAATTGATAAACCTCGTACTCGCAATCATTATCATTATAACTGTACTTATTATAAACGCTCTGTAATCCGATTTATCCAGCGATATTTCATTCATTCTGGTTCTGCCTTCACCGCCTCTGTAACATCTCGACTCCATTGCCATGGCAAGCTCATCTGCCCTTCTGAATGCGCTTATGAACAGCGGCACAAGAAGTGGAACGAGACTTTTGGCTCTTTCTACAAGATTTCGGCTCTCAAAATCTGCTCCTCTTGCCATCTGAGCCTTCATTATCTTATCCGTTTCTTCAAGCAAAGTAGGTATGAATCTGAGCGCAATGGTCATCATCATAGCTATTTCATGTGCTGGCAGCCCGATTTTTTTAAATGGGTTAAGCAGCTTTTCTATGCCATCAGTAAGTTCAATCGGTGATGTCGTAAGCGTAAGAAGTGAAGTTCCTACGATAAGCAGCACCAACCTGATTATCATAAAGCCTCCCAAACGAAGCCCCTCGAGCGTGAATTTAAAAACCCACAAAGACCATAATACCTCCCCCTGCGTAAGGAGGGCATTTATGAAAAAAGTTATTATCAGCAGCGGCCAAAGAGGTCTTACCCCCTTGATCAGATAACTTCCCGGTATTTTTGAAGTTTTGGCAAGCAACGTCAAAAAAGCTACGATAAACAAATATGGGTAGAATTTATTTATCATAAATATAGTTACCATGAAAACAAAAGTAAACATTATTTTTACTCTTGGGTCCAGCTTGTGTATTCTTGAATTTGTTGGGTAATACTGCCCAAGCGTTATGTCCTTAAGCATTATTTTTACTCCTTATCAGTTTAAGTATCTGGTTTTTCGCTTCTTCCATTGTAATTATATCAGGTTCAATATCATAGCCTTTTTCTCTAAGAGCATTCATCAGCGTGACTACCTTAGGCACTCCAAGGCCGATTTGATTAAGTCGCTCTTCATGCCTGAATATTTCTTTCGGCGTTCCCACAAACTCGATTTTCCCTCGGTTCATAACTACAAGTTTTTCTGCAAGTTTTGACATGTCTTCCATCGAATGCGAAACCAGAATTATTGTAGTCTTGTTCTTTTTATGAATTTCCTTGATCTGCCTTAAAATTTCATCCCTGCCATGAGGGTCCAGACCTGCGGTAGGCTCATCAAGAATCAAGATGTCGGGCCTCATAGCTATTACTCCCGCTATCGCTACACGTCTCTTTTGGCCTCCTGAAAGTTCAAACGGGGATTTTTCTCTCATGTCTTCAGGGTCAAGACCAACCGTAATCATAGCCTCAATTACTCTTTCCTCGACTTCTTCATCGGAAAGCCCCAGTTTTTCGGGTCCAAAAGCTATATCCTTGTATATCGTCTCTTCAAAAAGCTGATACTCCGGATACTGAAATACCAGGCCTACTTTTTTTCTGACTTCAATAAGCGATATGCCCTTTTGAGTTATATCCATTCCATTTACGACAATCGAGCCGCTTGTAGGCTTTATAAGACCGTTCAGATGCTGTATAAGAGTACTCTTTCCAGAGCCGGTATGCCCAATGAGGCCTACAAAATCATTATCTTGTATTTCAAGATTCACATCATCTATTGCAATGCTTTCAAAGGGAGTCCCCTCATTGTACACATATTTTAAGTTCTTTATAACAATTGACATAGTTCTTCCACCATTTCTTCTACCGTTAATATATCTTCTCTAAGTTTAACGCCTTCCTGATTAAGTTCATAAGAAAGCTCTGTCATCTGCGGAACATCAAGCCCCAGGGCCTTGAGTTCTTCGACCCTTGAAAATATTTCTCTTGGCTTTCCCTGCATCTTTATGCTGCCCTTATCCATCACTATTACCCTGTCGGCATTTGTAGCCTCATCCATGAAATGAGTTATGTGTATGACCGTCTTGCCCTCTTCTTTGTTGAGTTTCAACACGGTATCTATAACCTCTTTTCTTCCGCTTGGATCGAGCATGGCCGTAGGTTCATCAAAGATTATGCAATCAGGCCTCATGGCTATTATTCCAGCAATGGCTACTCTTTGTTTTTGCCCTCCAGAAAGGTTGTGGGGCTGTTTCTTGGCAAATTCCGTCATATTTACAAGTTCAAGAGCCTCGTCGACTCTCTTTCTTATAAGTTCTTTGTCCACACCAAGATTTTCAGGTCCAAAAGCTACATCTTCTTCGACAATAGTTGCTACAATCTGATTATCCGGATTTTGAAAAACCATACCGGCCTTCTGCCTGATTTCCCATATGAGCGAATCATCCCTTGTATTCATTCCCTTTATATAGACATTCCCTTGCGTTGGATAAAATATTCCATTGAAATGTTTTGCCAAAGTACTCTTGCCCGAGCCATTATGCCCTATTATGACAACAAACTCTCCTTCATTTATATTTAACGAAACATTATCTACTGCATTTTTAGTCACTATTTCATCATCCTATATGTAAACTAAATTTTCAACTCTAACTATTTCTGACATTGTTTCTCCTTACTATCAACTTTATACACATTTGTGTAAATACACCTATATATATTAACATAAATCTTCTTGTTGCGAAATAAATTTACATAACAAATAAAAAATTTTTTATTTTATTTTTTGCCATTTATGTTATAATTATAGGATACATAATTACTTCAGAGGGCGGTGTTATTTTGGAAAGAAATCCACTTTTTACAAAGGAAAGAGCATCATTTTATTACGAAAAAATTGAATACTATTATACAAATAAAGCCTACGGTCAGGCACTTTCAGAAATTGAAAAAAATAAAGACCTGCTTGGCGCCGTTTTAAACGTAGGAAAACAACTTTCCTTAAATAAAATCTGCGTAAACTCGATTGTCCAATTTATGTTTGATATATTTGAAGTAGACGGCAATACAGAACTCTTCGATGAGTATTTCAATAAATACAGGACCACCATTGAACTTCTTGCCGAACCTAAAACCTATATTCTTTTGCATACCTATTTTACAGAAAAAAATAAAAACCAGAATCTGGGCTCAAGAGATGTCCGAATTTGC